>NZ_JAIQDH010000021.1:0-203638 GCF_020037095.1 Myxococcus sp. XM-1-1-1 | reverse complement strand
AGGCGGGCCTCTTCGGCCAGTCGCGCCTCTTCGGCTCGACGCTCTTCCTCCGCACGGATGCGGGCCTCTTCAGCGAGGCGGGCCTCTTCAGCGAGACGAGCCTCTTCAGCCAGTCGCGCCTCTTCAGCAAGGCGGGCCTCTTCAGCCCGACGCGCTTCCTCAGCACGGAGCCGGGCCTCTTCAGCGAGGCGGGCCTCTTCAGCGAGGCGGGCCTCTTCAGCCAACCGCGCCTCTTCAGCGAGACGAGCCTCTTCAGCCAACCGCGCCTCTTCGGCCCGACGCTCTTCCTCCGCACGAAGCCGGGCCTCTTCGGCGAGACGAGCCTCTTCAGCGAGGCGGGCCTCTTCAGCCAGCCGCGCCTCTTCAGCGAGGCGGGCCTCTTCAGCCAGCCGCGCCTCTTCAGCGAGGCGGGCCTCTTCAGCCAACCGCGCCTCTTCAGCGAGGCGGGCCTCTTCGGCCAACCGCGCCTCTTCAGCGAGGCGGGCCTCCTCAGCGAGACGAGCCTCTTCAGCGAGGCGGGCCTCCTCTGCGAGACGAGCCTCTTCAGCCAGTCGCGCCTCTTCGGCCCGACGCTCCTCCTCCGCACGAAGCCGGGCCTCTTCAGCGAGACGAGCCTCTTCAGCGAGACGAGCCTCTTCCGCCAGTCGCGCCTCTTCAGCGAGACGGGCCTCTTCAGCCCGACGCTCCTCCTCCGCACGAAGACGAGCCTCTTCAGCGAGACGGGCCTCTTCAGCCCGACGCTCCTCCTCCGCACGAAGACGAGCCTCTTCAGCGAGACGAGCCTCTTCAGCAAGACGCGCCTCTTCAGCGAGACGGGCCTCTTCAGCCCGACGCTCCTCCTCCGCACGAAGTCGGGCCTCCTCCGCCAGTCGAGCCTCTTCCACTCGACGGGCCTCAGCGAGCCGAGCCTCTTCAACCCGACGCTCTTCCTCCGCACGGAGCCGCGCCTCTTCGGCCCGCCGCGCCTCTTCCGCGAGCCGCGCCTCCTCCTCCGCCCGTCGCCTCGCCTCCTCCCGCGCCTCCCACTCCTCCACCGACAGCGCCTCGACCGCCCCCTCTCGCTCCAGCACGAGCAGCAACGCCTCGTGCGCGGGCGTCAACCCCTCCGGCCGCCGGAACTCCCCGAGCGTCGCCAGAAACTCCCGCTCCCCCGCATCCGTCACCCACGGCGCGCACGCGGACACCTCCGCGCACCGATACACCCGCGGCCCCGCCACCTCCGCCCCACCCCGCTCCAGCGCCGCCCGCACCACCCTCACACCGGAGATGGGCTCGAACTCCGCCTCCACACTCCCCGCCTCGAAGGCCGCGCGCTCCGCCAGCTCACTCAGCCGGCGCACCTGCGCGAGCACCTGCTGCTCCGCCACCACCTCCGCGGCCAGCCCCCGCGCCTCCAGCAGATCCTCGTCCGGCGTCCCCGCCCCACCCCGCGCCCACAACCCGTCCAACGCCTCCGCGTCCAACAGGCCACCCTGCAACAACGCCTGCGCCGGACTCTGATAGCCAAACCCCAGCCGCGCCCCCACGAGGTCTCCCTCGCGCAAGCTCAGCCTCGACTCACGCCCTCCGGCGGACAGCGTCAACCAGCCCGTGGCTCGGGACTTGTGGGCGGAATACAGCGCTTCGGCGGCCTGCGACGGGGTCATCCTGCGCCCCAGTGTAGTCCCTCCACACCGCCCCTCAACTTGCCGAGGGTGCCCGCCTGCCCACCCCGCTGAAACAGACCTGTCGCAGGGCCTCGTACGTCCCCACCCCCACCGCCGTGGAGAGGTTCATGCTCCGAACCCCCTCCAACATCGGAATCGTCACCGCCGTCCCCGTCCCCCCCTCCATCACCTCCGGCAACAACCCCGTCACCTCCGAACCGAACACCAGGTGGTCCCCCGCCTCGAACCCCGCCTCGAACAACGACGTCTGGGCCCGCGCCGAGAACAACCACCGCCGCGCCTCCGGATACGCCTCCACGTAGGCCGAATACGTCGGGTACAGGCGGAGAAATACCTTGTCCCAGTAGTCCAGCCCCGCCCGCTTGAGCTGGCGGTCATCGATGGAGAACCCCAGGGGCTCCACGAGGATGAGCCGGCAGCCCGTCACCGCGCAGAGGCGGGCCACGTTGCCCGTGTTGGGGGGAATCTGGGGAGAGACCAGGACCAGATGCAGAGGACGCGCCAGGGGCTCGAGCATGGGGTAGAACGCGCTACATGCGCTGGAAGGTGACCAACGAGACGCGGCAGAGGCCGCTGGCGGACCGGGCGGAGAAGGCCACGTCCTTCGCCCACCGCTTCAAGGGGTTGATGGGCCGCACCGAGCTCGCCGTGGGCGAGGGCCTCCACATCCAGCCCTGTAACTCCATCCACACGTTCTTCATGCGCATTCCCATCGACGTGGCCTTCCTGGACGCCCAGGGGCGCATCGTCAAGCAGATGATGGCCCTGCCCCCCTGGCGGGCCACCTCCGTGTACCTGCAGGCACGCTCCGTCCTGGAGCTGCCCGCGGGCGTGCTCGCCGCCAGCGGCACCCAGGAAGGGGACCGCTTGAGCTTCGAGCCTGCCTCCTCTGCTCCGATGTCCCCTGGCTGACCCACGATGCGCACGAGTTTTGACCGATTTCCGAGCGCTTTGTTAACGTGCCCCGCCAGTTTCTCGTCCCCTTAGAAGAGTTCCCGCGCATGCGCATCGAGGTAGCCGGCAGCACCCACGTCGGGATGAAGCGGAATCACAACGAGGACAACTTCCTCATGCTGCCCGAGGAGCACCTCTTCATCGTCGCGGATGGGATGGGTGGCCACTCCTCTGGAGAGATTGCCAGCCGCATCGCCGTGGACGAGTTGGGTGAGTTCTACAAGATGACGTCCAAGGACCAGGACAGCACCTGGCCCTTCAAGATGGACAAGCAGCGCAACTATGACGAGAACCGGCTGGCCACCGGCATCAAGCTCGCCAACGCGCGCATCTACGAGAAGGCCAGCAGCGAGTCGAAGTACAAGGGCATGGGGACGACCATCGTCAGCGTGCACTTCGCCAGCGACGTGGCCTACGTCGGGCACGTGGGCGACAGCCGCGTGTACTTCTTCCGCTCCGGCGCCCTCAAGCAGATCACCGAGGACCACTCGCTGCTCAACGACTACCTCAAGGCGAAGAAGCTCTCGCCCGAGGAGGTCGAGAACTTCCCGCACAAGAACGTCATCGTGCGTGCGCTGGGCATGAAGGAGAACGTCCAGGTGGATGTCTCCCGCGTGGAGCCCCAGCCGGGCGATGTCTTCCTGCTGTGCTCGGACGGCCTGAGCGGCATGGTCACCGACGCGCAGATGCAGGAGATCCTCGGGCGCACGCCGGAGCTGGACAAGGCGTGCTCCCAGCTCATCGACATGGCCAACGCCGCGGGCGGCAACGACAACGTCACCTGCGTGCTCGCCCGCTACCACCCGGCCTGAGTCCCCGCGCGGCCCCGCCTGAGTCCCTGGCTCGGGCGATCCGCGGCCCCCGCCTGAGCCTGCTCAGGCGGTGCGCAGGAAGACGCGCAGCGCCTCCGCCACGCCCCACGCCTGGGCGATGCAGCCCCTGGGACGGAAGGGGGGCGTGGCGTCGAAGATCTCGCTCACCTGCCCCACGCCCGCCTGTCGCAGGTGGGCCTCCAGGCCGTCCATGACGTCGCGCAGGTGGGCGCGGTCCGGCTGCGCCCTCAGCGCCGCGTCCACGTAGTGGCCGATGAGCCAGCTCCACACCGTGCCCTGGTGGTACGCCGCGTCGCGCGCGCGCAAGTCGCCGTCATAGGTGGCCTTGTAGTCGGAGTGGTCCGACGCCAATGAGCGCAGCCCCACGGGGGTGAGCAGCTCCACCTCCACCTTGCGCAGCACCTGGGGCCACTTGTCGCGCGCGAGCACCGGGTACTTGAGCGAGAGGGCGAAGATTTGATTCGGCCGCACCGCCGCGTCGTTGCCGCCGCCCTCCGCGTCCACCACGTCGAACAGGCACTGGGTGCGAGGGTTCCAGAAGCGCTGGTTGAAGGACGCCTGCGCGCGCTCGGCGGCCTGGTTGTAGGGCGCGGGGTCCACGCCCAGCAGCACGGCCCACTCCGCCATCAGCTTCATGGCGTTGAACCACAGCGCGTTGAGCTCCACCGCCTTGCCGCGCCGGGGCGTCACCACCCAGCCGTCCACCTTCGCGTCCATCCACGTGAGCTGGTAGCCCTGCTCGCCCTGCGTCAAGAGCCCGTCGTCCGGGTCGATGCGGATGTTGTGGCGGGTGCCCTTCAGGTGCTTCTGGACGATGTCCTCCAGCGTGGGGAAGAACTCGCGCAACAGCTCCTCGTCCTTGGACGCCGTGACGTAGCGGTCCACCGCGTGGAAGAACCAGAGCGTCGCGTCGGCCGTGTGGTAGAGGCCCTCGGCCTCGCCCTCCGGGAAGAGGTTGGGCAGCAGGCCGTCGCGGACGTGGTGGCGGAACGTGCGCAGAATCGCCGCCGCCTCGCGCAGGCGGCCCGTGGACACCGTCAGTCCCTCGAGCGAAATCATCGTGTCGCGGCCCCAGTCCGTGAACCACGGGTAGCCGGCGATGACGCTGCGCGCATCCTCGCCGATGGCCCGCGCCCACGCGTCGTCGCGCGGACGCATGGGGTCCACGATGAACTGGTCCGCCGCGAGCACCAGCCTCGCCGCCGTGTCCTTGCGGGCCTGCGCCGGCGCCCGCTCCAACAGGCGCCACTCGCGCTCGCGCTCCATGTCGAAGCTGATGGCCGGGTCGCGGTCCAACACCGCCCAGTCCTGCACCGTGGCGCCCAGCGCCAGCCGGCCTCCGGGCTTCACCGTGCACTCGAAGTAGCCGGGGCTCGCCTGCGTCTCCACGTGCGGCATCCCGCGCGCGCGCTCGGTGCGGTACAGGATGGGCGGGGAGATCTCCGGCAGCGCCACGAAGGGCACCGAGGCATCCGAGTACAGCCGCAGGCGCAGGGGCTCGGCCTCCTTGCCCGCGCACATCTCGATGCGCTCCCCCTGGAGCACCACCTTGGGCTGACAGTAGCCGTGGGGGAAGTCGTGCTCGTGGACGCGGAACGTGGGGAAGGGCCTCAGGCGCAGCTTCACGGCGGGCCCGGACAGGTGCACCCACTCGATGAAGAGCGTGTTCTCGCCATGCACCATCACCAGCCTGCGCCGAAGCCGCGTGGGGCCCAGCACGTAGTCCCACTCGGGGATGAGGCCGTCGAGCCGGAAGCCGCGCAAGAGCAACGTGTCGCCCGCCAGCGTCCCGTCCGCGCGCACCTCGCCCTCCAGCCGGTACACCTGCCCCTCCACCCGGGCCGTCTCGATGAGCCGCGACAGCATGACGGTGCGGCCCTTCTCCGGCAGGCTGGGGATGAACAGGCCGTGGTAGCGGCGCGCGTTGACGCCGGCCAGGGTGCTGGACGCGTAGCCCCCCAGGCCATTCGTCACCAGCCACTCCCGTCCGAGGACCTCCGTGGCCGGGGCGCCCCCGGGCCATCCGAACTTCACCTCTGGCAGTCCGCGCATGCGGCTCATCCTGCCATCCGAGGCCCGGGGCCGGTCCTGCTCTCCCGAGGACTCGTCATCCACAGGGCGGTCATCCCCGGCACGCGCCACGACGTCTCGACCCTCAGTGAATCCAGTGAGCAAGAGCCTGTCCCTCCGAATCGAACCTCTTCACTGGACAGTCCGAGGCGCCACCCTTCATCCCGCGGTGGGGCCAACAACGGCTCGGGGCAGGGAGACAGCTCCAGCTCGCTCCCCAGGTTGACGAGCAACAGCCGGTCCCCCTCCTGCTCGCCTCCCAGGTAGCGCAGCAGGAAGGCGCTCTCGGAGAGGACGGCCCCCATCAGCTGGCCGCCATCCTGTCGGGCGAGCACCGAATCCTCGCGGCGCAGGCGCAGGAGCTCCCGGTGCAGCGTGAGCGGCCCCGTGCGGCGCTCCCGCTCCGTCCAGTCGAGCTGGGAGCGGCGGAAGGCGCGCTCATCCACGTGCTCTTCGAACCCCTCGTGCTCGAGGGCGTGGCGCGCGCTCTCGAACTGGCCGATGAACGCGTCGCGGCCCTGGCGCACCACCGCCTGCAGCTCCGGCTCGTGGTCCACGAAGTAGTGGAACGGGGAGCTGGCGAACCACTCCTGGCCCATGAAGAACATGGGCGTCTGGGGCGACAAGAGCCACAGCATCGTGAGCACCCGCGCCCGGCGCTCGCCGCCGACGTGGTGCAGCCGGTGGCCTCCGAGCATGTTGGCCAGCTGGTCGTGGTTCTGGAGGTAGAAGACACACGCGCTTCGCGGGCACGCGCCAGAGGGGACAGCCGCGGGCCTTCTTCTGCCAGCGGTAGTACTGGCCCTGATAGAGCGAGTTGCGCAGCACGCACGACAAGAGCTCCTGCGCGTTGCCGCGGTAGTCCTGCAGATACGCCTCCGCGCGCCCGGTGGCCGCGACGCGTGCCGAGTGGTGGAAGTCATCCACCCAGAGCCCATCCGCGCCCCATCCGCCGCGCTCGGGCGCGCGGACGCACAGCTCGTCCTGCGGCTCGTTCTCCGCGATGATGAGCACCCCGCGTCCGCCCGCCGCCTCGCGCGCCGCCTGGGTGATGACCTGGACGATGTGCCGGGGCCCGTCGTCGTAGAGGCTCTGCGTCGCGTCCAGGCGCAGGCCATCGAAGTGGTACTCGGCCATCCACGCGCAGGCGTTCTCGACGAAGAACTCGCGGCTGGGGCCCGCGTCCTCGCCGTCATCGAAGTTCGTCGGCTCGCCCCACTCGTTCTCGTACTTCTTCGTGAAGTAGCCGGGGGCGTACTGGGCCAGGTAGTTCCCGTCCGGTCCCAGGTGGTTGTAGACGACGTCCAGCACCACGCCGAGGCCCAGCCCGTGCGCGGCCTCCACGAAGGCCCGCAGCGACTCGGGGCGGCCGTAGGCGGGATGGGGCGCGAAGAGCTGCGCGCCGTCGTAGCCCCAGTTGAAGCGGCCGGGGCAGGTGTGCAGCGGCATCAACTCCAGGCAGGTGATGCCCAGCTCCGCGAGCAGGGGCAGCTTCTCGATGGCCGCCTCGTACGTGCCCTCGGGCGTGAAGGTGCCCAGGTGCAGCTCGTACAGCACCTGGCCTTGGATGGAGGCGAGCCCCTTCCAGTCTCCGTCGCGCCACGCGTGCGACCATGGGTCCACCACCTCGCTGTGTCCGTGCGGCCCGTCGGGCTGGAAGCGGGAGGCGGGGTCGGGGAACTCCTCGCGGTCATCGAGCCGGTACTTGTACCGCGCGCCCACCGGCGCGGGATGGACGCCCTCGAAGTAGCCTCGTGCGTCCCGGACGAGGGGCAGCGGACGCGACGCGCCCTGGACGGAGACCTCGACCATCCGGCGGCGAGGCGCCCAGACGCGAAAATGCGTGCGGTCCTTCCCCTCGGGCCTGGCCCCCAACGTCCCTCGCCACGTCATGCCCTCGACCTCCCGTCATGCGCCGAACACGCGCTCGCGCGAACACGCCGCCAGCAGTGACGGTAAGACGTGGCACCCGCAGCGGCGACGGACGGAGGACGCGCTGCGCCTGCTCGCCGACCCCACCCGGACGAAGGTGCCCGCCACGCCAGGGAGTGCCTCGCCGTCGCTTCACGACGTCCCGCGCGGGCCATACCCTCACGAGGACGCATGGGGCCGGGCGGTCGAACGGGTGGACGCAGCCCTCGCGCGCCAGCGCACGAGCCACCCGCCCCCAAGGGATGGGCGGTCGGCCAGGCGGGAACACCGCGCACGCCTGGGACCGCCGCTTCCCGGGGCGCGGTGGGGTGGCTTCCTCGGGATTCAGCGCCCGGTGAGCGGCGCGGGAATCCGGTGCTGATTCCAGGCGAGGACCTCCTCGAGCGTCTCGCCCGGGGCAATCTCCGTCCGCTCGAACACGGCGGCGCGGCTGAGCCGGGCCCCCGCGCCCACCTTCACCTCGCCGCCGAGCGACACACTCGCGCCCACGACGACGCCCGCCGCGAGCGACACGCCTCGCTCGAAGAACGCGGGTCCCTCCACTCGCGCGCCGCGCACGTCCGCCTCCGGATGCGCCCACGACGCGCCCGGCCCACGCACCGTCCCCGCCAGCGGCGAGGCCGCGCCCAGCCACTCCAGCCGCACCTGCCCCGCGAGCACGTCACGTACCGTGGCCAGGTAGCGCGACGGCGTGCCCAGGTCGGACCAGTACCCATCCACGCGGACGCCGCGCACCACCTGCCCCGCCGACATCGCGCGCACGTAGACCTCGCGGTTGATGTCCTCGGGCCCCTCGGCCGTCATGAAGTCGAAGATGCGCGCAGACATCACGTGCACGCCGGTGAAGTGCCACGGCGTCAGGCCCTCGCCCCCGGGACCATGGCCCGCGATGCGCTGGACCTGCCCCGCGCCGTCCAGCTCCACCGCCGCGTACTTCTCCCCCTCCGGCATGGGCTGCAGCACCATGGTCGCCAGCGCACCGGACGCCTGGTGCATGGAGACCACGGGCCGCAGGTCCACCGGGTAGAGGATGTCGCCGTTGAAGACGAGGAAGTCCCCGTCGGAGAGGAAGTCCCTCAGGCCCCGGATGCCTCCGCCCGTGCCCTGGATGACGGGCTCGCGCACGACGTGCAGCGGCAGCCCCGCGCGAGCGCACTCCTCGCGCGCCACCGCCTCCATCGTGTCCGGCAGGTGGTGCGTGTTGATGCCCACCGCCGTCACGCCCGCGGCCTTCAGCACCGCCAGGTGGTAGCGCAAGAGCGGCTGCCCCAACAGCGGCAGCGCCGGCTTGGGCCAGGCTTCCGTCAGCGGACGCAGCCGCGTGCCCAGCCCCGCGCAGAGGACCATCGCCTTCATCGTCGCCTCCCCTCCCCCGGTGCCCGACTCAGGCGGCCAGCTCCGGAACGTACTTCGCCACCAGCGCCTGCAACCGCGCGAGCTCCGGACGGTGCCGGAACGCCTCGCGCACGTAGCGCAGCGACGCCGGGATGGACACCAGGAAGCCCGGGTTGCCCTTCACGCGATTGATGAACTCGAAGCGCCCCGCGTCCTTCAGCTTGCGCTGCACGGTGAGCAGGTCGAAGAACGCCTTGAACGCCACCGGGTCGATGCGCTCGCCCGTCTCCTGCTGGAACGTGGCGATGTAGCGGTCCAGCATCGCGTCCACGAACGCGCGGTCCAGCTCCACGTAGCTGTCGCGCAGGAGCGCCACCAGGTCGTACTGGCGCGGGCCCTGGAGCGCGTCCTGGAAGTCGATGACCACCAGCTCGCCCTCCTTCACCATGATGTTGCGGCTCTGGTAGTCGCGGTGCGTGAAGCCTCGGGGCGCGGCGGCCAGCTGCTTGGCGATGTCGCGGAAGATGGCGTCCAGCTCGGCGCGCTCCTCGGCCGTGGGCTTCTTGCCGCTCCACGCCTCCAGGCCCCACTCGCGGAAGTGGTGCAGCTCCCAGTCGTACAGGTCCTCGTCGAACGCGCGCGTGAAGGCCAGGCAGTCCGGGTCCTGGTGCTTCTCCGCCTGGGCGCGCAGCTTCGCCAGCAGGTCCACCGCGCGGGTGTAGAGCGCCTCGCGGTGCTTGCCGCCCTCCAGCGCGGACTCGAAGGTGATGTCGCTCAGGTCCTCGAGCACCATCATCCCCGCCGGCTCGTCGTAGCGCAGGATTCGCGGCACGCGCACGCCCAGCTTCTCCAGGTAGCGGTGCACGTTGACGAAGGGCAATTCCTTGGGCGGCTCACCCTTGGTGGCCTCCTCGCTCTTCTTCGTCGCGTCCAGCGGCATCTCCATCACCACCCAGCTCTCCGGGGGTGCGCCGACGCGGTAGTACGAGCGGTTGCTCGCGTCTCCCTTCAGCTTCTTGATGGGAGCCTGGGGAACGGGACGGCCAATGGCCTGTCCCACCTGGTCGCGCAGGGCGGCCTCGAGTTCCATATCGACGGGGTTCTCCAAATGGGGGTCTTCGAGAGGAAGATGGCCCGCGAGTATGGGAGGGGCGACTTTCCGCGTCAAAGGCCGGACGCGGCGGATGCCCCCTGGCCGCCCGGCCTGTCACGTACGCGACGGCGCCCACCCGCGTCCGTCGCGGCGCGTCGGAAGGCCGGCCGCCCCCAGACGGAGCAGGCCCGGACAGCGGCCTACCCCCGGGGACGGTGGGAGGAGCACAGCGGGGAAGGCCCCCGGGGAGCACACTGTTGCTCCCCGACGGGGGAGATGGTCTCCCGCTGTCGACCGGGCCGCGCGGGCGGCATATAAGACGCGCCGCGAACCCCCCTTTTTCTGGAAGCCGCGATGGACATCCACGACAACATCCTCACCGCGATTGGCAACACGCCGCTCGTCAAGCTCAACAAGCTCGTCGGTCCCAACGACGCGACGGTGCTCGTGAAGTGCGAGTTCATGAACCCCGGCGCGTCCATCAAGGACCGCATGGCGCTGTACATCATCGAGAAGGCCGAGCGGGAGGGGAAGCTCAAGCCCGGCGGCACCATCGTGGAGAACACGTCCGGCAACACCGGCATGGGCGTGGCGCTGGCGGCGGCGGTGAAGGGCTACAAGTGCATCTTCACCATGCCGGACAAGATGTCCCTGGAGAAGATCAACCGCCTGAAGGCGCTGGGCGCGCAGGTGGTGGTGACGCCGACGAACGTGCCGGCCGAGGACCCGCGCAGCTATTACGAGACGGCCAAGCGCCTGCACCGCGAGACGCCGGGCGCGTTCATGCTGAACCAGTACCACAACCCCGACAACATCGAGGCGCACTACTCCCTCACCGGCCCGGAGATCTTCGAGCAGACGGGCGGCAAGGTGGACTACTTCGTCTCCGGCCTGGGCACGGGCGGGACGATGAGCGGCGCCGGCAAGTTCCTCAAGGAGAAGATCCCCGGCCTGAAGAACGTGGGCGTGGACCCCGAGGGCTCCGTCTACGAGGGCTACTTCAAGACGGGCAAGCTGACCGAGCCGCACGTCTACAAGGTGGAGGGCATCGGCGAGGACATGCTGTGCGGCGCCATGGACTTCAAGGTCGTGGACGACGTGCGCCAGGTCGATGACCGCCAGTGCTTCGTCGCCGCCCGCCGCCTGGCGCGCGAGGAGGGCATCTTCGCGGGTGGCTCCTCCGGCGCCGCGGTGCACGTGGCCGTGCAGCTGGCGAAGGAAGTGGGCAAGGGGAAGACCATCGTCGTGGTGCTGCCCGACTCCGGCAGCAGCTACATCAGCAAGTTCCACTCGGACGAGTGGATGCGCGACAACGGCTTCGCCGAGGACAAGGGCACGGGCACCGTGCGCGACATCCTGGGCAGCAAGCAGCGCGACGTGAAGACGGCGCGCAAGGGCGACCGGGTGGACCAGGTCGTGGAGACGATGCGCGGCCATGGCATCAGCCAGATGCCGGTCGTCACCGAGGACGGCCGCGCGGTGGGCATGGTGCACGAGTACGATTTGCTCAACGCGCTGGTCGCCGGGAAGGTGAAGTTCGCCGACACCATCGACGCCATCGTCGCGCCGCTGCAGGGGGCGCTGTCGCTGGACACGAGCATCGCGCGGCTGCGTGAGGTGTTCGCGCAGGACAACGTGGCCGTCGTGAAGGAGGGCGAGAAGGTGGTCGCCATCGTCACGAAGATCGACCTCATCGACTTCCTGCACCGCACCGCGGCCTGACGCCGCGCCCTCGGGCGCCGACGTCGTTCACACAGAGGGCCTCTCACCGTTCGCCGGTGGGAGGCCCTTCGTGCTTCCAGGCAGGCCTCGTCAGCCGTTGCCGAGGCCGTTGTCGGGAGGCGGCTCGGGCTTGCGCTTCTTGAACTGTCGCTCGGGCGCCTCCCCATCGTCGTCCTCGCCGTCGGGCGGATTCCACCGCAGGGCCAGGGGCGCGTAGCGACACGTCAGGTGCCTGCCCGCGAGCTGGTCCAGCGCCGTCAGCGGGCGGCGGCAGTCCGAGCAGCGCTCCTCCTTCCGCTTCCGCTCGCGCTGGGCGTAGACGGACTTCTGGCGGAGCACCTCGACGATGACGCCGTTGTGGTCGCTGTAGGCGTAGGCCTTGCCCTCCAGCTCGGTGAACTTGTCCGTCAGCCCGTGGAAGACGAACGCCGGGTTGGCCTGGGAGTCGTCCTCGTCGAACCCCAACACCTTGCCGTCGCGGACCACCGCCGTCATGTGCGGCGTGCACGCGATGTCGAAGTGCGTCTTGAAGGTGCTGTTCGTGCCGGAGATGCTGAACACGTTGTGCCCGCCGAAGCCGACGAGCTCCTGCTTGTCGTCGAGCACGCTCGACACCCAGTCCTCGCCGCCGAGCTGATTCTTGAGGGTGCTCTTGACGAAGTCGCTCGTGGGCTGATTGGTGTCGCCCATCACCAGGTCGAGCTTCTCCTTCGTGGTGACGTTCTTGGCGTTGTTCGCCAGATACTTGATGACCCGCGTGCTGTCCTTGCAGATGGCGTTGGGCGTGTGCACGAACGCCATCAACCAGCCCATGACCCGCAGGATGACGCAGCGGGCCTGCTCGTCCTTGTTGTCGTTGGACGTGAGCGTGTACGGGAACATCTCGATGTCGCTGTCGCGGAGGTTCAGGTCCTCGCGCAAGAGGACGGTGAAGCGGTGGCGTGAGTCCCCCGTGGGGTTCATCCCCGTGACGACCCGATAGCCCCCCACGGAGCTGACGCCCAGGTCCTTGAGCAGGTCCGTCGTGAAGGCCTCGCCCAACACGATGATGTCCGGCAGGCGCACGCTGGGGAGCTCGCCCCTGGAGCGCGTCCGGTTCATCACGCTCTTCGTGATGGTGTCGATGACGCCCTTCATGAAGCTCAACAGCAGCGCCTTGCCCTCGCCGGGCTCCTTGCGCTCCTTGTCGTAGCGGGACGAGAGGGCCTTCGACTCGACCTGGGTCGCGAACTGGATGGTCGACGAGGGGAAGGTCATCTTCTTCGCGACCAGGTCGTAGACGGGCGTCTGGAAGGTCAGCGTCTGGTTGTTGTCCAGGGGGTAGATCTCCCCCACGTTGGACTGCGCCCCGTGCTTGAACGAGTTGCCCATGAGCGCCGTCCCCAGGGAGTCCTCCTTCTTTCCGGTGGATTCCAGCGACTGGTAGACGATGATCATGTCGTGCTCCCCCAAGGCCCGTGGCAGGCCAGACCGCGTGAGCCTAGCCGGGCGGTGTCCGCGCGGAAAGGCTGGGGCCGGTAGGCTCATTCATGTCCGAAAACCGCGAGCGTGCGGGCCACGCGGGTGACACTGTCCGAGGCATGGACCTGCTCGACACAGACGCCTGCTACCGCGCGCTCCAGTCGCGGGATGCCCGCTTCGACGGCCGACTCTTCGTCGGGGTGACGTCCACGGGCATCTACTGCCGCCCTGTCTGCCCGGCCCGCACGCCGAGGAAGGAGAACTGCCGGTTCCACGCGTCGGCCGCCGCCGCGCAGGAGGAGGGCTTCCGGCCGTGCCTGCGCTGCCGCCCGGAGACGGCGCCGGACCTGGCCTCGTGGCGGGGCACGTCCAACACCGTGTCGCGCGCGCTCGCGCTCATCGCGGAGGGCGCGCTGGACGGCGGCGAGGCGGGCGTGGACGCGCTGGCGGAGCGGCTGGGCGTGGGAGACCGGCAGCTGCGCCGCCTGTTCAAGCAGCACCTGGGCGCGACGCCGGTGGCCGTGGCGCAGACGCGGCGCGTGCTCTTCGCCAAGCAGCTCATCCAGGAGACGCGCATGCCGCTGTCCCAGGTGGCGCTGGCCTCGGGCTTCGGCAGCATCCGCCGCTTCAACGAGACCTTCCAGGCGCTCTACCAGCGGGCGCCGGGCGCGCTGCGCCGCAAGAGCATGACCGAGGAGCCCGCGGACGCGGGCGTGACGCTGCGGCTGCGCTACCGGCCCCCGTATGACTGGGCCGCGATGCTCGCCTATCTCTCCGCGCGCGCCATCGAGGGCGTGGAGCGAGTGCACGGCGCAAGCTACCAGCGCACCGTGTCCCAGGACGGGGCCGTGGGGACGGTGGAGGTGTCCCACGAGCCGGGGCGCAACAACCTGGTGGTGTGCATCCGCTTCGCGCGCGTGCAATCGCTGCCGGCCATCGTCGCGCGCGTGCGGCGCGTGTTCGACGTGGGCGCGGACATCGAGGCGATTGGCGAGCACCTGTCGAAGGACCCGTTCCTCGCGGGCCTCGTGGCGCAGCGGCCCGGCCTCCGGGCTCCGGGCGCCTGGGACGGGTTCGAGCTGGCGGTGCGCGCCATCCTCGGACAACAGGTCTCGGTGGAGGCGGCGCGCGGGCTCGCGGGGCGACTGGTGGCGCTGTGCTGTGAGGGGCCCGTGGAGGGGTTGCCCTCGGGGCTGACGCGGGTGTTCCCGTCACCGGAGCGCGTGGCCCACGCGGACCTGGGCGCGCTGGGCATGCCGTCCGCGCGCAAGGCGGCCCTCAAGGCCATGGCCGAGGCGGCGCTGGCGGACCCGCTGTTGTTCCAGCCGTTCGGCACCGTCGAGGAGGGCATCGCGCGGCTGCGCTCCATCCGCGGCGTGGGCGAGTGGACCGCGCAGTACATCGCCCTGCGCGCGCTGCGCGAGACGGACGCGTTCCCCGCGAGCGACGTGGCGCTCCTGAGGAGCGCGGCCACGGACGAAGGCGCGCGACCCACGCCCGAGGCGCTGCTGCGACGCGCGGAGCCCTGGCGGCCCTGGCGGGCCTACGCCGCGCAACACCTGTGGGCCGCGGATCCGGGTCCGCGCCCTCGCCTTCCGGAGGTGCGCCATGGCTGAGACGACGGCACGATTCCTCATCGACAGGACGGACACGCCCATCGGCGAGCTGGTCATCATCGCGGACCGCGAGGGCCGCCTGCGCGCCGTGGACTGGACGGAGCACGAGGCGCGCATGCTCCAGTTGCTGCGCCTGCACTACGGCGAGAAGGGGTATACGCTGGAGGAGGCGCGCGACCCGGGCGGGCTCACCGGCACGATGCGCGCGTATTTCTCCGGCAGGCTCGACGTCATCGACACGCTGCCCGTGAGGACCGCGGGCACCGACTTCCAGCGCGAGGTGTGGGCCGCGCTGCGCTCGATTCCGTGTGGGAGCACTGTCTCCTACTCGGAGCTCGCGCGCAGAATCGGTCGGCCCGCGGCCGTGCGCGCCGTGGGACTGGCCAATGGAGCGAACCCCGTGGGCATCGTCGTGCCGTGTCATCGCGTGGTGGGCGCCAATGGCTCGCTCACGGGTTATGGAGGTGGCATCCAGCGCAAGCGCTGGTTACTCAGCCACGAGTCCAGGGCCCTGCCCCTCTTGAAATCCTGACGTCGACGCGGGCCCACTCCCCCACACCCCTCGAGGACCACCCCATGCCTGTCGCGCCTCCCGATTCGATTCGAGCCTTCCGCCAGCTGCACGAGGCGGGGCTGTTGTTGCTGGTCAACGCCTGGGACGCGGGCAGCGCGCGCGTCATGGAGAGCCTGGGTGCCAGGGCGCTCGCCACCACGAGCGCGGGGGTGGCGTGGGCCCAGGGGTACCCGGACGGAGACGCGCTGCCGGTGAGCCGGTTGCTCGACACCGTGGCCTCCATCGCGCGCGTGGTGAAGGTGCCGCTGACGGTGGACATGGAGGGCGGTTACTCGGACGACCCGAAGGCGGTGGGTGAGGTGGCGCTCGGCGTGCTCGACGCGGGGGGCGTGGGCATCAACCTGGAGGACGGCTCCGGGAGCGCGGACCTCTTGTGCGCGAAGATTGAAGCGGTGAAGCGCGCGGTGGCCGGGCGCGGGCTGGACCTGTTCATCAACGCGCGCACGGATGTGTTCCTGAAGGGCATCGGTCCGGCGGACAAGCGCGTGGAGGAGACGCTGTCGCGGGCGCGGCGCTACAAGGCGGCGGGCGCGGACGGGCTCTTCGTGCCGGGCTTGAAGACGCCCGCGGAAATCAAGGTCGTGACATCCGAGGCCGGGCTGCCGGTGAACCTCATGGCGATGGCGGGGCTGCCCGCCGCGTCGGAGCTCGCCGCGCTCGGCGTGCGCCGCGTCAGCGCCGGCGCGGGCATGGCCCAGTCCATCCTCGGCCGCGTGGCCGCGCTCTCCACGGAGTTCCTGCGAGACGGCGCCGCCGCCCCCGCTCCGGAGGCGGGCATCTCCTATCCGGTGCTCAACAAGCTGATGGCGGAGCGCTGAGCACCGACGCGGGGTGCCCACCCGAGCCCCCGCATGTCAGCACCGGAGCGCGCCCTACTTCGCCTCGGGCCGCCGGGCGAACAGCGCGTTGGCGACCTCCGTCATCACCACCTCGCCGTGCTGGTTGCGCACCTCGAAGCGGAACTTGATGGCGCCCCGGTCCGCCTTGCTGCGCGACGGCGTGGTGGAGAGCACCTCGAAGCGCGCGGTGAGCGCGTCACCGGGACGCACGGGCTTGAGCCAGCGCAGCTCGTCCAGGCCCGGTGAACCCAGGCTCGCGGTCTTGCTCAACAGGTGCTCCACCGCCAGCTTGTGGCAGATGGACGCGGTGTGCCACCCGCTGGCGATGAGTCCTCCGAAGATGCCCTCGCGCCCACCCTCGTCGCTCAGGTGGAAGGGCTGCGGGTCGAACTGCTTCGCGAAGGCGATGATCTCCTCGCGGGAGACCACGTAGGGGCCGGCCTCACTCGCCTCGCCGGGTTGGAAGTCGTCGAAGTAGCGCATGACCTCTTCCATAGGCCGCTCGACGTGCCGCGGCAACGCCTTGCGTCCCCTCCTCGCCCATCACATCGATTGCTCGATTTTCTCATTAAGTGCGCTTCATGACAGACTGGCGGGGCCTCATCCCGACATCACCAAGGAGACACGGATGTTCGCGAAGCTCGAGCGGCAGCGGTCCCTGTTCATGTTGCTGTGCACCCTGCTCGTGGTGGGGCTCGCCGCCCTGTCCACGGGGGAGACCTCCGCCGCGTTCGTCCAGGACACGGGCGAGACGACCTGTGAGGAGACGGTGAGCCTGCCGCCCTCGGACATGACGCTCGCCACCAGCGAGCACTCCAACGCGGCCTGTCGCCCCACGTGCGTGGGCCCGTGCTGGTTCTGTCTGCTGGGTGTCTGTGAAAACCGCTGCATGTAGCCCTGGATTGATTCGTCCGATGTTTCGGCGCGACGCGCTCTGCAGGCTCACGCGCGAGCGCCCGTGGGCAACCGCGGTGGGGCTCATATGAGGAGCCTCTCGCCCCTCCAGTACAACAGGAGGAGCACCGCTGAGGAGTGAGGGGGCGCGGGCCATTCGAAGCCCGCGCCCCTTCAAGGACGGGGAAGGAAGGCCCCTCCCGCCACCTCGAACGCCGGCTCCTGGCCGAGCCCGCCCGACACCGCCGTCATCAACCGGTGTCCGAAATGCGGCGCCCTCGCCAGGCCCCCCAGCGCCCGACAATGCCGCGCCTGTCCCCACACCGGGCGCGAGACGCGTCACTGCCCTGGGGCGTATCGTTCACCGGCACCCGGGTAGGACACGGAGAGAACCCATCTCTCCGAGATTACCTGGCGCGTAGGGCGCTAGACTTCGGGCCCTATCTCGCCAGGAGGAATCGAATGGGTGTCAGGACATGGCTGGCCGCGCTGGGCGTCACCTTCGCGGGGCTGGGCTGTGGCTCGGATGGAGCGCGCGGCGCCGAGGGACTCCAGGGGCCGCAGGGCCCTCAAGGTCCCCAGGGGCCGAGTGGCACCGGCTGGGAGGTGGGCGAGGGGCTGGCGTTGGAAGGCAACGTCCTGCGGGTGCGCTACGACGGCGCCAACGCGCCGGTGCCGACCAGCGACCCGAGACTCACGGATGCGCGAGCGCCCCTGGCGGGCAGCGCGCACTACGTGCAGAACACCACCGCCGCGCAGACGGGCTCCTTCGCGCTCACGGGCTCGGGCACCACCCACGGGCAGCTGTCGACGCGCTCGGACCTGCTCGTCGACGCGGCCTCCACCGTCGAGTCGCCGGGTCCGCTGCTCAGGGTGCTGAACACCACGTCGGCGGGTGCGAGCTGGAAGCAGTTCCCGGTCTTCACCGTGGACTCGGCGGGAGGCCTGGTGGCGAGCGGCGAGGTGGACAAGGGGCTATTGCCGGTGTCGGGCGCGGGCACCCGGCTGATGTGGGCGCCGGGCCTCGCGGCGTTCCGCGCGGGCTACACGGAGACGCAGTGGGACGACGGCAGCGTCGGCAACTTCTCCTGGGCGGGTGGCTATCGCTCGCTGGCCAAGGGGGCCGCGTCGTTCGCCATGGGGAAGGACAACGTGGCGCGCGGTGACAGCTCCATCGCGCTGGGCGCAGGGAACACCACCAGCGAGGTGGGCGGCATCGCGATGGGGAGCGGCAACAACGTCACCGGACTCTCCGCCATCGGGCTCGGCACCGGGAACACGGTCTCGGGCCGCGGCGCGCTGGCGATTGGCGCAAGCGTCCAGGCCACCGGCAACTACAGCTTCGCGCTCGGACAGGATGTGTCGACGAACGGGAAGACGGGCGCGTTCATCTGGGGAGACCGCTCCGGCGTGAGCACGGCCAGCATCGTCAACGACAACCAGTTCATGGTCCGCGCCGCGGGCGGTGTCATGTTCTACACGAGCGCCAACCTGGGCTCGCGCTGCGAGCTGCGCACGAACTCCGCGGGGTGGGAGTGCTCGTCGGACCGGAACCTGAAGGAGGACTTCCGCCAGGTCGACGGCGAGGCGCTGCTGACGAAGGTCGCCAGGCTGCCCATCTCCACCTGGCGCTTCAAGGGCGAGGCAAGCGAGGTGCGTCACCTGGGTCCGGTGGCGCAGGACTTCCACGCGGCCTTCGGCCTGGGCGCGGGGGACAAGACCATCGGACAGCTGGACATGGACGGCGTCAACCTGGCCGCCATCCAGGCGCTGGAGGTCCGCACGCGCGAGCTGCGAGAGAAGACCGCGGAGGTCGATGCGCTCAAGAGCGAGCTCGCCGAGCTCAAGCGCGGCCTGTCCCGACTGGAAGCCGCCATCCAGGCGAAGGACTCGCGGCACTGATGAGGTGAAGGCTCGCCACGGCGCACGCTCCGCCGTGGCGAGGGCTCAGGCGCTACGGGACCTCCTCCGCACTGAGCACGGGCGGCTCGGGCGCATCCGCCACGTCCTCCAGCCGGTCCGCGGGAGGCAGCGGAGGCCGGGCCCGCAGGCTCTCCGGCATGCGGGCCGGGTCGTCGACGGGACCGGGCACTGTCTCCATCGCTTCGAGCTTCGTCGTCGTCATCCACGTCGTCGGCAGCGTCTTCGTGAGCGTGAGGGTGTCGCGCACGGTGCCCGTGGAGGTGATGAGCCGCGCCGTCAATGTGCCGCCATCCACGATGACATCCATGAAGCCGTACACCTGGTTGTCGCGCAGCGCCGTCCACGAGGGCTGGCTGCTCGGGAAGGAGCGCAGCGTCGCGCCGCCGCTGCCGACCACGACGTAGGGGATGCCGCGCGTGCCCGACGGCGCCACCGCGTCGCCCTTCATCGGCTTGCTGCGCTCGTAGTTGTGGTCATGCCCCGTGAGCACCAGGTCCACGCCGTGCTTCTCGAACATCGGCGCGTAGGCGCGGCGCACGGTGAGCTGGGAGCCATGCTCGCCGCTGGACCAGGCCGGGTGGTGGAAGAAGACGACCTTCCACGGAAGCTTGCTCGCCGCCAGGTCCTGCTCGGCCCACGCCTGCTGCGCGGATGCCGAGCACCGGTCCGAGGACGCCATGCCGATGGCGCAGTTGGAGTCGAGCGCCACGAAGTGCACGTTGCCCCAATCGAACGAGTAGTAGCGCTCGCTCTTGGCGGGGTTGTTCGCCGGCAGGTAGAAGTTGTCGAGGTAGGGCTGGCCCTGGCTCGTCACGTACTCGTGATTGCCCAGCACGGGGAACACCGGCACCTCGCGCAGCAGCGCGGCCATGGGCTTGAACATCCGGTCCTGGAACTCCTGGTCCGTGCCGGAGGAGTAGGCGTTGTCCCCCAGCGCGACGAGGAACTCCCCGCGCCACTCGGGCTTGTTCATCACCGCCATCACCTTCGACTGCGCGGAGCCGCCCGTGCCGAAGTCCCCCATCGTCGTGAAGCGCACGCGCGGCGTCCCCGGAGCCGACGCCGTGCGGAACGTCCGCAGCCCCGTGACGGAGCCGCACGCCTCCACGCTGTACCCATAGGACTGTCCCGGCCGCAGTCCCTCCAGCTTCACCGCGTGACGCCAGCCCGCGACGATGGCCGTCGCCGTGCGCGCCAGCAGCGAGCCGTCACCGAAGCGCACGAAGGGCGTACACGACACACCCGAGCGGAACGCGATGATGGCGCTCGTGGGTCCCACGCTCTGGAGGTACGGCAGGCGCGGCAGCACGGGCCCCGAGTCCGCCGTGGGCGCGGGCGGCACCGTGCGCTCACCACACGCTCGCGCCTCGGTGATGGAGGCCCAGTCGTTCACCGTGTTCCCGTTCACGGTGACGCGCACGTAGCGCGCCTGACGCGCGCTGAACGCATACGTCTGCGCCTGTGTGTTCAGCGCACTGTCTCCCGCGAGGGCCTGGGTGAAGCTCACGCCGTCCACGGACGTGGAGAGGACGAAGTGGTTCTGTCGTTCGTTGCCGCGGTGCCACGCCACGGTGACGCCCGCCACGGACTGCGACGAGCCCAGGTCCATCGTGAGGAACGCGCCCACGCCCGGCCCGCTCCAGCGCGTCGACACGTCATCGTCCTGCGAGTTCGCGGCGACGCTGCCAGCACCGTCATCGCCACTCGCCGTCGCCAGCTGCGTGGTGAGGATGCGGCAGTCGGGCGCCGTCAGCGGAGTCCCGGCGACGTCGGAGGCCTCGGGAGCGGGCGTCTCGACGGGCGCGGACTTGTCGGGAGAAGAGAGGGGCTCGTCACAGCCGGAGACGGCCGAACACAGCACGCCCAGCAGGCAAGCGGAGAGAATCGGTCGGTTGCTCATGGTCGGCCCCCAATCGACCCGCACCGCTGAACATTCCGATACCCGACAGTCGCGCATCCTCCCAGGCGGCTGGGCAGCCGAGCGCGAGCCACGGCCGTCAGGGCGCGCACGGACGAAGGGCCTCCATGCGCCCCGAGCAGGGGGAGCAAGGAGGCCCTGGGTCAGCGGCCTGCCAGGTGGAGACGCGGGCTACTTCGCCGCGTCGAGCGCCTGGGCCAGGTCATCGATGAGGTCCCGCGAGTCCTCGATGCCCACGGACAGGCGGATGAAGCCGTCGGCGATGCCGAGCTTCTCGCGCGTCTCCTTGGGCACGGAGGCGTGGGTCATGATGGCCGGGTGCTCGATGAGGGACTCGACGCCGCCGAGCGACTCCGCGCAGGCGAAGACCTTCACCGTCTTGAGGAAGGTGCGCGCCGCCTCCAGGCCGCCGTGGATGTCGAACGTCAGCATGCCGCCGAAGCCCGTCATCTGCTGCTTGGCGAGCGCGTGCTGCGGGTGCGTCTCCAGGCCCGGGTAGGTGACCTTCTTCACCTTCGGGTGCGTGGCCAGGTACTGGGCCACCTTCATCGCGTTGTGCGCGTGGCGGTCCATGCGGACGTGGAGCGTCTTCACGCCACGCAGCACGAGGAAGCTGTCGAACGCGCCGGACACGCCGCCCACCGCGTTCTGGAGGAAGTACATCCGCTCGGCGACGTCATCGCGGCTGGTGCAGACGAAGCCGCCCACCACGTCGCTGTGGCCGTTGAGGTACTTGGTGGTGGAGTGCGCCACCACGTCGAAGCCGAGGTCCAGCGGGCGCTGGAAGTACGGCGTCATGAACGTGTTGTCGGCGACGGCGAGGATGTTGTGCTTCTTGGCGACCTGGGCGATGGCGGCCAGGTCGATGAGCTTGAGCATCGGGTTGGTGGGCGTCTCCACCCACACCATCTTCGTCTTCGGGGTAATCGCCTTCTCGAAGGCGCCCGGCTGGGACAGGTCGACGAAGGAGAAGTTCAAGCCGCAGCGCTTGTAGACCTTGTCGAACAGGCGGAAGGTGCCGCCGTACACGTCGTCGGAGACGATGACGTGGTCACCGTGATCCAACATGTGCATCAGCATGTCGGTGCCCGCGAGGCCGGAGGCGAAGGCGGCGCCGTACTTCGCGCCCTCGAGCGCGGCCAGACAGTCCTGGAGCGCCTTGCGGGTGGGGTTCTGCGTACGGCTGTACTCGTAGCCCTTGTGTTCCCCCGGCCCGTCCTGGACGTAGGTGGAGGTCAGGTAGACGGGGGTCATGATGGCGCCCGTCGTGGGGTCCGGCTCCTGGCCGGCATGAATGGCGAGGGTGTCGAAGCGCATGGCGGGGGGACTAACACAGGCCCCCGGGCCGTGCATCAGCACCTCCGCATTACTCGAACTTCCCGTGCCGCCCGGCCCCCTTCGCGAAGCGGGTGGCCCCCGGGACGGACTCGGACTCCAGCACCTTGACGCCCCGGATGAACTCCTGACGCAGTGCTTCTTCCTGGGAGAGGCCCCCCTGGGCGTAGGCCGAGGCGCGGTCCGCGTTCATGCAGGCCTGGGGGAAGGCGGCCACCTCCCGGGCGAGCGCCTCGGCGGCCTCCCGGGCCTGGCCCTTGGGGACGACGCGGTTGACCAGCCCCATGCCCAGCGCCTCCTGGGCGGACACGGGGCGGCCGGTGAGGATGAGGTCCAGGGCCCGGGACAACCCGATGAGCCGGGGCAGCCGCACGGTGCCTCCGTCGATGAGCGGCACGCCCCAGCGCCGGCAGAAGACGCCGAGCACCGCGTCCTCCTCGACGACGCGCAGGTCACACCACAGCGCCAGTTCCAGGCCCCCGGCGACGGCGTGACCGCTGATGGCCGCGATGACGGGCTTGCCCAGCACCATGCGCGAGGGGCCCATGGGACCGTCGCCGTCCATCTGGAGACGCGGCATGCGGCCTTCGGAGACGGCCTTGAGGTCCGCGCCCGCGCAGAAGGTGCCTCCGTCGCCGTAGAGGACGCCGACTCGCGACTCCGTGTCCGCGTCGAACGCGCGGAAGGCGTCCGCGAGGAGCTGCGCGGTGGCACCGTCCACGGCGTTGCGCACCTCGGGACGGTGGAGGACGACGGTGGTGACGGGGCCGTTCTTCTCGGTGCGCACGCTCATGGCGCGGAGTCTTCTCCGCGCGCTGCCGCACCGCAATCACCTCGGCGCGCGGACGCCCCCTGCGCTCTGCGAGGACGCATTGCGGCGAGGGTGATGGCGCAACCACATGCTCACGACCACAAGGCTTCTGCCTTCGCGGCCCCACCGCCATCACATCGGCGCGTGCGCGTCCTCCCCTGCCCTGTCCGAGGACGCCTCGCGGATGAGCCGCGCCACCGCGCGCAAATCCTCGACGAACGCCTCGCGCTGCCGCTCCCGGGCCTCCGGGTCCGGCGCTCGCAGGATGGACGAGGGGTGCACCGTGGCCACGACGATGGGCGCCCACGCGGAGGGAATCGGCTGCCCTCGCTGCTGCGTCACGCGGAAGTCCTTGCCGAGCAGCGCCTGCGCCGCGGTGGCCCCCAGGCACACGAGGATGTCGGGGCGGAACACCTGTATCTCCGCCTCGAGCCACGGCAGGCACGCGCGCACCTCGGTGGTGTTGGGCTTCGCGTGGATGCGGCGCTTGCCGTCCCCCGTCCACTTGAAGTGCTTCACCGTGTTGGTGACATACGCCTGCGAGCGGTCGATGCCGGCCTCCTCCAGCGCCTCGTCCAGCAGCCTGCCGGACGGCCCCACGAAGGGCCTGCCCTCACGGTCCTCCTGGTCTCCAGGCTGCTCGCCCACCAGCATCACCCTGGGGCCTGGACCGGGCCTCCCCACCGGCTCGCCGAACACGGTCTGCGTCCCCGTCTTCCACAAGGGACACGCCTGACAGCCCGAAGCGGCTTCTCGGAGCTTGTCGTACGTCGGAGACTCAGGGATGAGTGGGGCCGCGGTGGTCTG
Source organism: Myxococcus sp. XM-1-1-1 (assembly GCF_020037095.1). Classification (NCBI taxonomy): domain Bacteria; kingdom Pseudomonadati; phylum Myxococcota; class Myxococcia; order Myxococcales; family Myxococcaceae; genus Myxococcus; species Myxococcus sp. XM-1-1-1. The sequence goes on along the minus strand of NZ_JAIQDH010000021.1, from coordinate 179,854 downwards.
GACGGAGGGACGCTTGGGCATGGCTGACCCACAAGGTATTCACGGCAACGGCGGCGACGACGCGGCACCCCAGGCGGAGGCCGGCATGTTCGCCAACCGGCTGCGCAAGGGCTCGAAGCACTTCCGCAGGTGGGCTCGCGCCCAGGGGCTGACGGCCTTCCGCGTCTATGACCGGGACATTCCCGAGTACCCCTACGCGGTCGACATCTACGGCGACTGCGTGCACGTCACCGAGTACCCACGCCGCAAGGCCCTCAAGTCCGGCACCGCGGAGACGCAGCGCGAGGAGGTCCTCGCCGCGGTGACCCAGGTGCTCGAGACGCCCGCCGAGCGCGTCTTCGTCAAGACGCACACGCCCCAGCCCTGGGGCCGCGCGCAGTATGGCCGCGTGGGCGAGGGCAGCGGTCGGCTCGTCGTCGAGGAGCGCGGCCTGAAGTTCTGGGTCAACCTGGGCGACTACCTGGACACCGGCCTCTTCATGGACCACCGCGACACACGCCAGCGCGTGCGCGAGGAGGTCCGGGGCAAGCGCTTCCTCAACCTCTTCGCGTACACGGGCGCGTTCACCGTCTACGCCGCCGCCGGCGGCGCCGCGAGCACCGTGACGGTGGACCTGTCCAACACGTACCTCGACTGGGCCGAGGACAACCTGGACCTCAATGGCCTCGCGGACGCGCGCCACGAGCTGGTCCGCGGCGACGCCAAGGCCTGGGTGGAGGCCCAGGCCCGAGGCCCCGAGCGCTTCGACCTCATCGTCTGCGACCCGCCCTCCTTCTCCACGTCGAAGAAGATGACGGGCTCGTTCAACGTGCAGCGCGACCACGTGCGCATGCTGGACGCGCTCCGGACGCTGCTGTCCCCCGGAGGCGTCCTCTACTTCTCCAACAACTTCCTCGGCTTCCAACTGGACGCCAAGGCGACGCGCGGCTGGAAGTCCGTGGAGGAGCTCACGCCCGGCTCCATCCCCGAGGACTTCCAGCGCAAGGACATCCACCGTTGCTGGCGGATGGTGGCGCCCTGACGAAGCGAGGGCGCCACCCGGGACGTCACCTGGCTACAGCCAGCACGCGTTCTCGACGCAGCGCTCGCCCGCGGGGCACTCGCAGTTGGCCACACAGGCCTGGCCACTGCCGCGGTTGACGGGCTTGCACACGCCGTCGGTGCACGCGTGGTTCTCCGGGCACTCGCAGTTGGCGCGGCAGACGTTGCTGGAGCCCGCGTCGGGAGGCGGAGGCGTGGGCGCGCGGCAGGAGCCGTTGGTGCAGACCTGACCGGAGGGGCAGTCGCAGTTGGCGGCGCAGTACGTGCCCGGCCCCGCGTCGGGAGGCGGAGGCGGCGGCTGCGGAGGACGGCAGTAGCCGCTGGTGCAGACCTGACCGGAGGGGCAGTCGCAGTTGGCCATGCACGTCTGGCCCGGCTCCGGCTGCGGCGAGCGGCACTGGCCGTTGGTGCAGACCTGGCCGGAGGGGCAGTCGCAGTTGGCGCGGCACTCACCGCCGTGGGGAATCGGCAGGCAGTAGCCGATCTGGCACGAGTAGTCCTCGGGGCACTGCGTGGTGGACTCGCACTGCGCCCGGCACTGGCCGTCCACGCAGTCCTTGCCATCCCTGCAGTCGTACGCCGAGCGGCACGCGTTCGGGTCCGGCGGACGCGGGCGGCACACGCCCGAGACGCACGCCTCGTCGCCAGAGCAGTTGGAGTCCGTCGAGCAGCCGCGCACGCACTGGTTGTTGATGCAGTAGTTGCCCGCGCCGCAGTCCGCGTTCACCCAGCACGTGGGGCCGGGGCCCGCGTCCGTCACGGGACCACCGTCGATACCACCGTCGGGGCGGGAACCGCCGTCGGGGCGCGACCCGCCATCCGGACGAGGACCACCATCGGGAGTGCCCGCGTCGGGGCGCGGCGTGGAGGAGGGCGTGCAGAAGCCGCCCTCACAGCGACCACTGGGGCACTCGCCGTTGCGGACGCAGGGCTGAGCACAGAAGTTGTCGAGGCAGATCTGCGTGCCGGGACACTCGAGCGAGGAGGAACACCGCTGGGTGCCGGAGCCGACGTCTCGACAGTACCCGCCGACGCACTGCTGACCCGAATCACAGTCGGCGTTGGTGGAGCAGTAGCAGACGTCCTCGTCGTCCATCCAACTGTCGTCGGGCTCGTGGATGATGCAGCCTTGGAGGAAGGCGAACAGCACGAGCAGCGGCGCCAGCAGGCGTCGCAGGGGGTTGTGCCTCATGAGCGGGGACTCCGAGCTACGGGGAACCGGTCCGGCCACCGGGTGGGTTGTCCGGTTTCACCCGCGTTGGACTCCGGGGCGCTGACGGCTGATCAAAAATCTTTTTTGATCGTCCCACGCCGCCGCGGCGACCCAGGGGCACGGAGGTAGTGTGCTGACCTGGACCTTTCACATGGACGGTGGGGCGCTCCTGCAAGGGGGAACCTCGCGGCGGGTCCCGGAGGGAGAGCGTCCAGTGATTCTCCGTGATGCCCAGGCACTGGCGACCGCCGCCTCGCCCGAAGAGCGCCCTGGGCCAGGTCCGGCCATACCTCCCACGTCGGATGAGCCGCAGCTGCGGCTGCTCGTGAGCCGGCTCCAGGATGGGGACCTCACCGCCTTCGAGCGTCTGTATGAAATGACGAAGGTGGACGCGGCGCGCACCTTGCGGCACTTGGTGGGCAATCGCGTGGACGTGGAGGACCTGCTCCAGGAGACGTACCTGCGGCTGCTCACGGCGGTGAAGGGCTATCGGGGTGAGTCGCGCTTCCGGACGTTCTTCTATCGGGTGTGCTCGAACGTGGCGCTGTCGCATCTGCGGTGGAAGCGCAGGAGGCCGGAGGACTCGGTCGCGGAGCCGCCGGAGTGCGAGTCTTCGGGCGAGGACCCGGAGGCCGCGGCGCAGCGCAGGCAGGCGGCCCGGCTGGTGGAGCTGGCGCTGGAGCGGCTCAAGCCCAAGAAGCGAATCGTCTTCGTGTACTACGAGCTGTGCGGAATGAGCCCGGACGAAATCGCCGAGGCCGTGGGAAGCTCTCCCAACACCGTCCGCAGCCGGCTGCACCACGCGAGATTGGAGTTCAACGAGGCCATGCAGCGACTGCTCGCCACCCGCCGCCCTGGAGGCCCGTATGGCTCACCCTGAGGCAGGCGCGCTGTGGTCGCTGGCGGCCGACGAGCTGAGCGCCGAGGACTCCGCGCGCATCCGGGCGCATCTGTCCGAGTGCCCCGCGTGCGCCGCTCAGTGGGAGCAGATCCGCACGAGTCGCGCCATGCTGCACGAGGCCCGTCAAGTGGAGCCCGTGGTGCGCTGGGACGCGGTCGGCACGGCCCTCAGAGCCAAGGTCGCCGCGAGCACGGAGGCGAAGCGCACGCGGTGGCCGTGGGCGCGGACCGACGCGACCGCGAGCTCGGGGGCACAACGCACGCGGTGGCCGTGGGTGCGAACCGACGCGACCGCGAGCTCGGGGGCACAACGCTCGCGGTGGCCGTGGGCACGAACCGACGCGACCGCGAGCTCGGGGGCACAACGCTCGCGGCGGCCGTGGGCACGAACCGACGCGGCCGCGAGCACCGGGGCACAGCACGCGCGATGGCCGTGGGCCCTGGCACTCGCGGGGGCCTGTGCGGTGGCGCTCGCGCTCTTCCTCATCAGCATCTCGACGACACGCGGGACGCCCACGAGCGAGGTGCTCGCGGGCAAGGCGACGACGTCGGACGAGGCGCTCGCGGGACGGACGACCGTGCCCGCGGGCACGGAACTCGTAGAGCAGACGAGGTCGACAGACGAGGCGCTCGCGGAACAGCCTGGGTCCACGGGCAGCACGACGTCCTCGGAGAGCGCGGTGGAGTCGCTCGCGATGGACGGCAACCCCGCGCGGACCGACAGCGTTCCGGGAGCGGTGCTCAAGGAACAGGGCGGGCAGGAGCGCGAGCTGCGCGCCGGGATGCGATTGCGCTCGGGTGTCGCGGTGAAGACGCCCGCGAAGGCCTCCGCGATGTTGCGGCTCCCGGATGCAAGCCAGGTCCGCGTGTCCGCGGGCTCCGAGGTGGAGCTGTCGAAGGCCGAGCCGAGCGACGTGCACCTCACGGTGCATCAGGGCCGCTTGTCGGTGAAGGCCTCGCACGCCGAGCGGCGCGGCTTCCGCGTGGACGTCGCGGGCCTGCGCGTGTCCGTGGTCGGCACGGTCTTCACCGTGGAGCGCACGGCGCTGGGCGCATCCGTGGCGGTGTCCGAGGGCCGCGTGCGCGTGGAGCTGGAGGGACAGCCCGCGCGCATGGTGGGCGCTGGCGAGCGCGTCGAGCTGCGCTCCCGCGACCAGGCCCTGAAGCAGGAGAAGTTGTCCCAACCGGACCGCGAAGCGCTGGAGGTGTTCGAGCGTCCGACCGAGTCCTCGACCCAGGATGTCGGCACCACGGTGCCCACCGCCGCGAACCCTCCCGCGCGAGCGCAGGACGTGTTGCCCGCGGTGGCCCACGCGCCGCAGGCTCCGAGCACGGTGAAGTCCGCCGTCGCGACGGCGCCGGTGATGAAGGCGCAATCGAAGAAGCTCGTGGTCGCATCCCTCTCGCCTCAACGCGAGAGCCCCCCTGCGCCCGAGCTGCCCGACCCCGTGGCCGTGCCGCCCGACACCGAGGACGCGCCCCAGGCAGAGCCTCCCGCCACCGTCGCCACGACCCAGCCGCCGTCCTCTCCCCTCGACCCGTCGCAGGACTTCGCGCCCTACCCGGCCCCCTCGGTGACGGAGCGCATGACGCCGCCACGCGCGCCCGCCACTGCACCCTCGCAGCCCACGAAGGTGGCGGAGGCCACGCCGCCGAAGAAGGATGACCACAATCCCCAGGCGCTCCTGTCAAAGGACGCGGACGAGAGGTTCCTCGGGTATGCGCGGCTCCAGCTCAGTCAGCGCAGCTGTGAGAACTACCTCGCCGGCCTGGAGGAGATCGCCGACAAGAGCCCGCGCAAGAAACACCGCGAACAGGCGCGCTACCTGCGCGCGCGCTGCTTCGAACAGCGACTCCAGGGACAGGACGCGAAGCTCGAGTACCGTCAGTACCTGAAGGAGTTCCCGCGAGGCCGCTACGTGCGCGAGGCGGGCGCGGCCATCCTGCCGTAGCCCCCGCGCACCCGGGGCGCTCCATCACCCAAACCAGACACCCGAGGCGTTGTCGACGCGCCCCTGTCCGACCGAGCTCAACCGCCGTCCCGCGTCAGCCCTCGGTGCCGGTGCGCTGCTTCACGCGCTTCATCGGCTCGCTCGCCTGGCCTCGCTCCACCAGCACGCGCAGCACGGACTCCAGCGCGCGGATGCGCGTGCCCGCGCGTCCCGGAGCCCAGCGCGGCACGTCCGGCCCCGAGAGCAGCTCCATCGCGTGCTCCACCCCGCCCGCCTTGCCCTCCAGCGCGCGCGCCGTGGCCAGCCGCACGTTCCTCGCGGGCCTGCGCGCCACCCCACCCTCCCACAAGAGGTCGAGCGCGAACGTCGTCCACACCGCCAGCTCATCGTCCGGACGCAGGAACTGCTCGAACCGCGCCAGCGCCGCGGCCCGAGTCTCGCCCGCGCGCAGCACCTCTTCCGACAGCTCCACGTGCAGCGTCGTGCTGCGAGCCAGCGGCCGCTCCGGCGCGATGATGGCCTCGAAGCGCTCTCCCGAAGCGGGGCGACACGCCACCACGTGCACCAGCTCGGCCGGGATGTCCGCGCCCGTCGGGTGCGCGTTGGCCTCGCCGTAGAACACCACCAGGTTCTCGAAGGCCTGCGCCAGCGAGCGCAGCTCGAACGGCGGACGCCACGGGCCGTAGTGGATGCGGCGGCGATTGGGCGAGGTCCGCGTCGCCTGACGCCCCAGCTGCGTGTCGACCATGTACTCGAACGCGCGCAGCATCGTGTCGAACTTCTCCGGCTGACCCTCGAGCAGCCCGAGAATCTCCACCACCGCCTCGATGGTGGACACACAGTGGTCCGCCGGCTCCGCGCGGATGCGGTAGTTGCTCGGACGCCGAGGCACGAAGCCGATGCGCGGCAGCCCCGCGAGCACGGGGTTGCGCGACACGACCTTCTTCGCCTGCGGCCACGTCCCGTCCACGACGATGAGCGTCTTCGGCGGCCGCGCGCGCGCATCCTCCACGGAGATGGCGTCCTCGCCCGGGAAGAGCACCGCGACGGAGTCCGGGTCCTTCGCCAGCTCCTCCAAGCGGGAGTGGCCCGTGAAGTCGACGCCCTGATGAATCTCGGAGTTGGCCAGCGCCAGGTGCGCCATGCGCGCGGTGCCGATGGCCACGCGGCGCTCACGGGGGTGCTGGAGGAAGACGACGCGGGTGCGCGTGTCCAGCCGGGGCGGCAGTTGCGAGCAGTAGCAAGCGCTCTCGGGGCGGTGGCAGCGAAGACAAAGGGAACGCACAGCCCGGCTTTACGGCACGGCCCGGAACCGGGCAAGCACTGCCGGTGCAGGGGCCCGCCGCCAGCCAGGGCGCCAGGCGCTCCCGGGGGAAGAACCCACCCACGCCCCCGCCAGCCGGGGTACACAGGCCCCCCGTGAACCTGCTGCTGCTCTTCGACGAGGACTTCCTGCCGGACGGCACCGCCCGGCTCACCGGCCGCCGCGCCCAGCACGCCCGGGAGGTGCTGCGCGCCGAGCCCGGTGAGTCCCTGCGCGTGGGGCGCCTGGGCGGCCTGACGGGCTCGGGCGAGGTGCTGGAGAACAGCCCCGGCGTCCTCCACCTGCGCGTGTCCCTCACCGAGCCCCCTCCGCCCCGTGCGGGCATCGACCTGCTGCTCGCCATCCCCCGCCCCAAGGCCCTCAAGAAGGTCCTCCCGGCCGTGGCCTCGCTGGGCGTGGACCGCATCGTCCTGGTCAACGCCGCCCGCGTGGAGAAGAGCTACTTCGACTCCAAGGTGCTCGACGGCGCGTTCGTGAGGGACCTGCTGCTTCAAGGCCTGGAGCAGGCACGCGACACCCGCCTGCCCGAGGTCCTGGTCCGCGAGCGCTTCCGCCCCTTCGTCGAGGACGAGCTCGACAGCGTCTTCCCCACCGGCGCCGTCCGCCTGCTCCCCCACCCTCCGGCGACGCAGCCCCTGCGTCAGGTGGCCGCGGCCCCCGGCCAACGCTCCGTGCTCGCCATCGGCCCCGACGGAGGTTGGGTGTCGTTCGAGGCCCAATTGTTGGAAGCCCACGGCTTCCGCCCCTTCTCGCTCGGGCCGCGCATCCTCCGGGTGGAGACGGCGGTTCCCGTGCTCGTCGGGCAAGTAGCCCTTCTCGGGGAAGACACTGCTCCGCGTCACGATGCAGGTGGCACTTGAAGGGGGTGGGCCGCTGGCCGAGAGTTATCGGCCATGGCCACGTCCATCCCTTCGTCCTCGGTCGCTTCCGACAGCACGCAGCCCGCGGTCGGTGAGCAGCAGTCCCTCGTCACGTCGGAGCCGCAGGCTCCAGCGGCGAAGCCCGCGAGCCACGACTCGCTGCCGCCCCAGGCGCTGCTCGACTTCATGCTCGAGAAGTGGAAGCCCGCGTCGGGGAAGCTGCCGCCGAAGATCAAGTACGCGGAGTCCTTCAAGGCCCGTCGCAAGGCGCTGTCGCAGGCGTTCCCTGGCGAGACGCTTGTCATCCCCACCGGCCACGAGAAGGTGCGCGCGAACGACACGTACTACCGCTTCCGCCCGGGCACGGACTTCTACTACCTCACCGGCAACATGGAGGCGGACTGCGTGCTGGTGCTGGAGCCGAAGGAGGGCGGCGGCCACACGGACATCCTCTTCGTGGAGCCCAACCCGGGCCGCTCGGACGCGACGTTCTTCACGGACCGGGTGAAGGGCGAGCTGTGGGTGGGTCCGCGCCTGGGCGTGCCGGAGAGCCGCGCGCGCCATGACGTCGACGAGGCGCGCGGACTCGACACCCTGAACGCATACCTCAAGGGCCTGAAGGGCTCGGCGAAGACCCCGCGCGTGTTGCGCGGACACTCGGCCAAGGTGGACGCGGAGGTGGCGGAGGGCGGCGAGCGCGACAAGGCGCTGGCCACGTTCCTGTCGGAGATGCGGCTCATCAAGGACGCGCAGGAGCTGCGCGAGCTGCAGATCTCCATCGACGCCACGCAGCGCGGCTTCGAGGACGTCATCCGCAGCCTGAAGGTGGCGAAGACGGAGCGCTACGTGGAGGGCATCTTCAACCTGCGCGCGCGGGTGGAGGGCAACGACACGGGCTACAACAGCATCGTCGCCAGCGGCTCTCACGCGTGCGTGCTGCACTGGAACCGCAATGACGGTCCGCTCGTCCCCGGGGACCTGCTCCTGCTGGACGCGGGCGTCGAGGGACACACGCTCTACACCGCGGACATCACGCGCACGCTGCCGATCAACGGCCGCTTCTCGCCGGAGCAGAAGGCCATCTACGAGCTGGTGTACGCGTCGCAGGAGGCCGCGTTCGCGGCGGTGAAGCCGGGCAACGACTTCATGGAGCCCAACCGCGCCGCCATGCGCGTCTTGGCCGAGGGCCTGGAGAAGCTGGGCATCCTCGAGGACGCCGAGGAGGCGCTCAAGGACGAGCACCAGTTCTACAAGCGCTACTCGTTGCACAACGTCAGCCACATGCTGGGGCTGGACGTGCATGACTGCGCGCAGGCGCGGCAGGAGGCCTACAAGTACGGGAAGCTGCAGGCGGGCATGGTGCTCACGGTGGAGCCGGGCCTGTACTTCCAGAAGGACGACCTCACGGTGCCCGCGCGCTACCGCGGCATCGGCGTGCGCATCGAGGACGACATCGTCGTCACCGCGCGCGGCTGCAAGGTGCTGTCCGGCAACATCCCGCGCACGGTGAAGGACATCGAGGCGTGGATGAGCGGCGTGTGGAGCGCCGACAAGGCGTCCGCCGCCCCCAAGGGCAAGAAGGCCGCCGCGAAGAAGGCGAAGGCCCCCGCCGCGAAGAAGGCCAAGGCCGGCAAGCGCAAGTAGTCCCGTGTCACGTCCCGGCCCCACCACGAAGCAGGTGCGGGCCGGGAGCTCGGCGCCGTGACCTCGCGGTCGAGCCGCACCGGGCACGAAGTCCTCCGAGGTCCGTATCCACGCGTGCCCGCGTTCCGCTGCGCGGCGTGCTCTCAGGCCACCGGGGCGAAGCGCACCTCGTGCTCCGAGGCCTCCGCCGCCGCGAAGGAGAGCAGGCGCAGCCCCTCCTCCGTGAGCGCCTCGCGGTCCTCGCGAGACAGTCGGGCGAAGGGCGAGACGTGCAGCGTGACGCGCGTCTTCTCCCACTTCAGCTTCCACATGCCGCGCACGAAGCCGTCCACGAGCACCGTCGGACGGATGATGCCGTTGACGGTGAAGACGCGCTTGCGATGCGGCTCGGAGATGACGCGCGCGCGGTCCGAGTGGGACAACAGCAGGTTGTCGAACTCGGGCACGAAGCGCACGGGCACCGGCGAGTCACCGTCGGGCCGGGGCGCGTCGGGGAGGTCGAACAACTCGACGCCCTGCTCGTCACGGAACACGCGAAGCTCGGAGCGCATCCGCTCGAAGACCTCGCCCAGTCGCACGAAGCCGGACCAGTGCTGCATGTCCTTCACGCTGGCGGGACCGAAGGCGCCCAGGTAGCGCCGCACCAATGACTCCAGTGCGAGCGCGGGCTCCAGGGGCGCACCGAGCCACGACGCCGACGGAGTGAACGTCACCTCTCCGCCCACGCCCCAGGTGCCGAACGGAGGCACCGTGACGAGCGACTCGGCGACCCGCACCACGAACGCCAGCGACTGCGCATCCCGCTCCGGCCAGCGAGCCTGGAGACGCCGCCCCAGTTCCACCGAGCTCAGGGGCTCACGCGAGAGGAGCCGACGTCCCTCGGCGAGCAGCGCATCCATGTCCAGCCCCGCGAGCTCTCGCGGATACGCGCTGTGATTGAACATCCGGTCCAACACGGGCTGGAGCGCGGGGCGCAGCGACTGGTAGTCCCGCGCGGTGACCAGGTGCTGCGTGGAGCGCAGCAGCGTCGCCCGAACCACTTCCCGTTGCTCGTAGCGTCGGGTGAGGTCCTCGAGCTGGAAGTCCTCCATCCGCGTCCACAGGCCCAGATACGGCGCGTTGCCAGCCTGGGCCTGGAGCCCCACCAGGTGCTCGAGAACATGGGGCACGGACTCACGGGTCCGTCGCAGCAGGAACTGGCGCGCGAGCAGCGCCCGGTTCAGCTCACGCTTCGTCAATACGGGCGTCAGCGCCGCCTTCGCACCGCTCCGCGTCGCGGAGGAGGAACGCTTGCGAGGTGTCGTCACGGCGGCCTCCTGGGCCCCCCGAAGCACCGAGCCCCGCCGGGGACGCGCCCCGTCTCCCTTCGAGCGTTGCGCGTCCACGGGCACGAAGGGAAACGGCAGGAACATCAGGGGAATGGGAATCATGGGGCGTGGGTCCTCGCGAGTCCGGGACAGCTCGACGGCTTCGTGAGACGCACCATGACGACCGGGCGTGACAGCTATATGTCAGGTATGTAGGCCCCCGGACACACGCCTCAAGGCGTCGGAGCGGGAGCCACCTGAGGAGGCACCTCGTCGGCCGGAGCCGGGGCCGCCCCGGGCACCGTCCCACCCGAGGGCGCGGCCGGCGTCTTCCGCGTCTTCTCCCACTCCTCGGTGGACAGCGGGAGGACCTCTTTCAGCGTGGAGTACTTCACCTCCAGCTCACGCGGGTCCGTGCGCGTGTCCGCCCCCGCGGAGAAGGACAGGCGATTGATTTCGTGCCCGTCCTCCGTCTCCAGCACCACCCGCCAGTTGCCGGGCTTCAGGTTGGAGGTCGTCGCATAGTAGCGATAGCCGCCATCCGTCCCGTTGCTGCTGACGTTGGCGACGAAGCCGCTGCCGTTCGTCGTCCACCCCTTCTCCGGGTGGTCGTAGTACCAGCGCACGCGCACCTTGTAGGGCGCGAAGTTCTTCGGCGCGAAGATGCGGAAGAAGTAATACGGCTTGTCGCCGGGGCGGATGACGAAGTCCGGACCGAACCACGTCCACGGCTTGTACCAGACCGAGTCATCCACCGAGGTCAGCTGGTACACGCCCGGGCTGACGCGCTTCACGTCGTGGAAGATGCCCGAGTACTGCACCGCCAGCGGGATGGGCGGGATGATGCCCACCAGGTAGCAGGCCAGCAGCGCCGCCTGCACCCCGAAGCCCGGCACCGCCACGTTGCGCACCAGGTACTGCATGTCCGGACGCCAGCGCGCCATCAGCCGCATCAGCCCGTACATGCTCGCGCAGCCCAGCGTCACCGACAGCAGGAAGACCCAGAAGCCGATGCGCCCGATGAGCACGGGCAGCAGGCACGCGAAGTACATCGTCACGCACAGGCTCAGCAGCGAGACGCGCACCACCGGGCCCATCTTGCGGAACAGCGGCAGCTCGTTGGCCACCAGCAGCGCGAACATGCCGACGACGAAGAGGTAGGGCGTGAAGCCCGACGTGCTCTTGAACAAGAGCAGCATGAAGACGCTGAGCAGGCTGCCGAAGAAGAAGTGGATGGCGTCCTCGCGCCAGCGCCACACCTTCTCCAACAGCTTCGGCGGCTCCGTGCCCTCCGGGTAGCGCTGCTCGAGCAGGAGCAGCGTCGCCAGGATGACCAGGTACCCGAAGCTCTGCACCAGCGTCAGCTTGTCGTCGATGCGGCTGAGCGAGACGATGTCGTAGAGGAAGCCGCCGAAGAAGAACGCGGCCATCTCCCACTTCTCGTGCCGCGTGCGGAACGCCTGCACCTTCTCCATCAGCGTGGGCGTCTTCGCCGTGGCCACCAGGTCATCGGGGTCCACCGCGACGGGCACGACGACACCCGGGGCGGCCTCCGTCACGACGACGTTCGCGGGGACGACGGCCTCCGGCGTCGGGGCACCCGACGGCTCGGAGGTCTCTTCGTTCTTCTGGGAGGTGTTGGGCGGAGTAGCGGTGACCACGGTGTTTCCTCGCGGTAGCGGCCGCCCATTCTAGCCGCTTCGAGGGGAGCGGGTCTCCCCTCCCCCCGAGGCCCCCGGCTCAGGCCGGGGACTTGCCCGCGACCAGGTCCGCCAGCTCGCCGCTCTCGGCCAGGCCCGACAGGATGTCGACGCCGCCGACGAACTGCCCCTTGATGAAGATCTGCGGAATGGTGGGCCAGTTCGTGTAGTCCTTGATGCCCTGGCGCACCTCCGGGTCCGCCAGCACGTCCACCGTGAAGACCTCACCGTGGGGCTGCAGCAGCTGCAGCGCCCGCGCGGAGAAGCCGCACTGGGGGAACAGGGCGTTGCCCTTCATGAAGAGGACGATGGGGTGCGACTGGGTGATCTGGTCGAACCGGGCCTTGAGGTCGGGGTTCATGGGGTGTCTCCTTAGCGGTTCCCGAGCTTCTTCCACTGCTCGGGTGAATAGGTCTTGAGCGCGAGCGCGTGCAGCTCGCCCGACTTGAGCCACTGCTGGAGCGGCGCATACACGAGCTGGTGCTGCTGCACCATCATCTTGCCAGCGAAGTCCGGGCTGACGACGCGGGCCTCGAAGTGGTCCCCCGTCCCGGTGGTGTCATGCACCTCCACCTCGGAGCCCGGCAGGGCCTCCAGGATGCGGCTGCGGACGAATTCTGCGTCGAGCATCAGTTCATTCCCCTTCCCATCACCAGCATGGCCGGGTCCACGCCCATGCCACGCAACGTGGTCTCCCACAACTTGCCGGGCTCCAGGCCCAGCACCGCCTCGCTCGAGGCCTCCGTGAAGAGCCACGAGCCGGCGGCGATCTCACTCTCCAACTGCTTGGGTCCCCAGCCCGCATACCCCAGGCAGAAGCGCAGCCGGGGCGCGCTTCGCTCCAGGAGCGGCCCCAGCGCGTCCAGCGTCACGCTGAGGAACAGGCCCGGCAGGACGGAGTGCTTCTCCAGCACCCCGCCATCGTCGTGCAGCACGAAGCCACGCTGGGGCTCCACCGGCCCCCCCAGGTACACGGGGTGGGTGGAGCGGTCCTCGTGGATGTCGAGCTTCTGACCGCGGGCCAGCTCGCCCAGCGTCAAGGGCGCGCCCCGGTTGACGACGAGCCCCATGGAGCCGGACTCACCGTGTTCGATCATCAAGACGACCGAGCGGTAGAAGTTCGGGTCCCCGAGCTGAGGCATGGCCAGCAGGAAGCCGGGAGCGAGGTTCTTCACGAGACGAGCATCAACCGTTCGAGCGAGCGGTGCAACCGGCAACCGCCCTGGGAAGACGGGTGCCGGGCGCCCCTCGCTCAGTGCCAGCTGGTGTGCTTCGACTGGAGCGCCTCGGACAGGCGCTCGGGGTTGAGCGGCTTGCCGATGAACAGGTCCGCGCCCAGGCCCTTGCACTTGCGCGCCATGGCGGAGTCGCTCATCGCGCTCACGCCGATGAGCACGGCCTGGGGGAAGCGCTCGCGGAGCCGTGACATCAGCGTGGCGCCGCTGCGGCCAGGGAGGAACACGTCGACGATGGCCGCGTCCATGCGCTTGTTGCGCACGGCGAACTCCGCCTCCTCGGCGCTGCCCACGGGCAGGGGCTCGTAGCCCCAGCCGGCCAGCATCTCCACGAGGATTTCGCGGTGGGACGGGTCGTCCTCCACGACGAGCACCGCGCTGCGCACGGGCTCCACCTTCAGCTCGTCACTGCGCTCGGTGCGCTCCTTCGCGTCGGGGCCGAGCACGGGGATCAACTCTTCAGTGGTGGGCAGGGACATGAGGGCACCGGTTGGGCAAAAGGTTTCCGTGTGATGGGAACCCACATGTCCTCGGTGGGAATTCCAAGCGGACACGCCCACGGCGCCTGCTCTTCAGGAGGCCTTGCGAGGGCCCGCCGAGAGCGCCTGGGAGGCGAGCGACGCGCCGAGCACCAGCATCACCAACAGCGCCCAGGCGGGGAGCACCACGCGCGCGCCGCCCTCGTAGATGAGGGCGGCGTAGCTGGTGCCCAGGTAGCGGCCCAGGGACATCGGCTCCATGCGAGCGATGCCGAAGAAGCTGACGGTGGATTCGGTGAGGATGGCGGTGGGCAGGCGGCTCAGGAACACGGCGAGCGCGAAGGGCCGGAGCGCGGGCCACAGGTGGACACGCAGGACATGAGCGCCGCCACCACCGAGCGCGCGCGCCGCGGCGACGTACTCCTGTCCCTCCAGCGTGGCCAGCCGGTTGCGGAACATCCGCGCGGGCCCGGCCCACCCCACCAGCGCGAGCGACATGACCATCAATCCGAAGGGCCCCAGTCCACCGCCGAGCCCCGCGTCCGCGAGCGACTGGCCGGCGAGCTGGAGCACCATCACCACGAGCACATCGGGCAGCGCGAAGACCGCGTCCACGCCGCGCAGGAGGACCTGTTCCCACGCGCCGCCGAGAAGCCGCGCCACCGCGGCGACGACGAGGCCGATGAGCGTGGAGAGCCCTCCGGCGCACAGGCCCACGGCCAGGGAGACCCAGAGGCCGCCGAAGGCCAGCTCGCACACGGTGCGGTCCGGACGCGTCGGGTCCACGCCCAGAGGACACGTGTTCGCGAGCACGTCCGGGAACAGCCGTCCGGCGACGAGGCTGAGGACGCCGAGCCCGACGAGGAGCACGAGTCCGACGCGGGCGCGCGCGGGGATGCGGTTCATGCGCGGGCCTCACGAGAGAACCTGTCGCCAGACAGACGAAGCACGCCCGTCAGGTCGCACGGCGCGAAATCACAAAGGGCGGGACCGTGCGAGGTGAGCTGAGTCGCGAGCCTCGGGCTCATGCGCGGGCCTCACGAGAACGCGGGTCCACGACGTAGCGGGCCACCTCCACCACGAGGCTCACGACGACGAGCAGCGAGGCGAAGGTGGTGGTCGCCACGACGACGACGGCGACCTGCTTGTTGAGCACGGCGAGCACGTAGAGCTGTCCGAAGTAAGGCAGGCCCAACACGCGCTCCGCCGCGAACGAGCCGGCGAGCAGCGCCGTGGCCACGGGCCCCACGGCATCGAGCAGCGAGGGCAGCACATTGGGGAGCACATGACGGCGCAGCACCGTGCCCGGCGACAGGCCCTTGCCCAGCGCGGTGCGCACATAGTCGCGCGACAGCTCCGTCTCCAGCGAGTCCCCCACCAGCGTGCCCAGGAAGATGCCCGGCCAGATGGACGTGACGAGCGCCGCGCACAGCTCCGGCAGCATGTGCCCGCGCTCGACCACCGCGGGCGCGAGCAACAGCGCGGGGATGAACACGGGGGTACCGAAGGCCAGCGCCGGCACGACGTCACCCAGGGCGGACCACCGACCTCGTCGCCAACGGGTGCGAATGAGCGCGAAGCTCAGCGCCCATGTCAGGGCCAGGGGAAGCGCGAGCATCCCCACGCCGACGCTGCCCGACAGCTTGCGCGCCAGCTCGTCGCCCGTGATGCCCTGTGCGCTCGTGCCAAGTCGCTCGCCGCGCCACAGCTTCTCCCAAGGGCGCAGGAAGCCGAGCGGCTCACCGAGGCCAAGGTCCCGGCGATACGACGCCATCAACTCCGGAGACGCCTGCCGCTTCGCATCGCTCTCCGCGGTGAGCGGCAACATGGCCATGAGGAAGTACGAGGCCACCGCGACCACGGGCACCAACACGAGCTGCCGCGCGAGCTTCTGGAGCACGGCCATCATCGCGCCACCTCGGTCTGCTCCGGAGTGGGCGCGGTCCTGCGCAGCGTGCGCAGGGCCAGGAAGTTGAACGGGTCCACATCCAGGCCACGCAGCGTGTCACGCGCCCGAAAGTAGCGGTCCGGGTGGTACAGCGGCGCAATCACCGCCTGCTCCCCCACCAGCACCTCCTGCGCCTGCACATACATCGTCCGCGCACGCGCCTCGTCCGCCTCGCCGTCCCCGGCCTCCAGCAGTCGCTCGAAGCGCGCCATGGGCTCGCCACCGCCCTGCGTCTCCCAGCCCGTCTGGTGATTGCCCGAGCGCTCGAAGAGCGTGAAGAACGTGTTCGGGTGCGCGTAGTCCCCGCCCAACCGCCGCAGGTACAAGTCATACGCGCGAGGCCCCTTGGCCGTGCGCCGCGAAATCTCCGCCGTGAAGTCGGACCTCGCCTCCAGCTCCACCTTCACGCCCACCCGAGCCAGCTGCGCCGCCACGCGCTCGGCGATGGCCACCTCCGGCACGAAGTTGTCCCCCGAGCGGTACACCAGCCTCAACGGCCGCTCCAACCCGGCCACCGGCGCCAGCTCCGCCTTCGCGCGCTCGGGCTCGTAGTGCGGCAGCCGCAACGCCTCCTCGGCCGACGCAGCCCCCGGCAGCTCCGGAGGCAGCAACACATGCGAGGGCCGCGCGGCCGGCAGCAACCCGACCATCAACGCCTCGCGGTCCAACGCCCGTGACAGCGCACGCCGGACCTCCGGCCTGTCCAACGGCGCGCGCTCCGTGTTGAACGCCAGGTAGTACGTCGACAACAGCGGTTCGCGCTGCAGGTCCTCGGGCCGCTTCACCCGCAGCGCCGCCGCGCTGTCCACGAAGACGAAGTCCACCCGGCCCCGCTCATACAGCGCCGGTCCAATCTCCGACTTCATCAACGTGATGACGGGCACGGGCACCTCGCCCGGAGCCATGGGCGGAGGGAACGCCGAGCGCGGGTTGTAGACCAACCGCACCCGCTCCCCTGCCCTGTCCCAGCTCTCCACCCGATAAGGCCCCAAGGCCAGCGGCCGACCGTCACGAGGCCTGTCGAAGTAATCACGGACCTCCTCATCCGAGCGCCCGTCCAGGTCCGCGGAGGGCGCCGGGTAGAAGATGTAGACGTTCGCGATGCGCGCCAGGAAGTAGCTGCGCGGATGCGCCAGCGTCACCCGGAGCGTCCGAGCGTCCACCGCCTCCACGCCCACGCGCTCCAGCGCCGCGCGGATGTCCGCCTCGGGCGCCATGCGGTCCTGCAGCGCCAGCACCTCCGACGCGCCCTCCAGGTCCGCCATCTCCCCGCGCTCACGTCCGCGCAGCGCGCGCCGCCACCCCACCACGAAGTCCCGCGCCACGAGCGGCGAGCCATCCGACCACCGCACATCTCCACGCAGGTGGAAGACGTAGACCTCACGCCCCTGCTCGTCGCGAGAGCGCTCCCACCGCTCCGCCAACCCCGGCCGCACCGAGTGGTCCGCGCCCAGCAGCGTCAGCCCCTTCTGCGTCGCGAGCATCACCGGGTAGTTCGCCCAGCTCTCGGGGTCCGAATGGCTCCAATCCAGCGTGGTGGGCATCGCGGGCACCACCACCTTGACGCCCGACTCCGGCTGGAAGCCGCACGGCCCGCAGGCCCCGGTCACCCAGGCCAGCAACAGACACCACCAGGCGAGTCGAGCGCGAGGAGCCACCGGGCCACGTTGTACCCCGAAGCCAGGGACGCCCGGCAACAGAAGCCAGACGCCCCGTCTGCCCGCTGGAAAAGAGAGAAGCCAGGAGCCCGGCGACCTCGTGGGTCGACGGACGTCCTGGCTTCGAGCACTTCAAGGAGGACCGAAGTCCTCTCCTGTCAGAGCCGTTACGCCGGAGCCGAGGCCGGAGCCGACGGGGCCTCGGCCGCCGTGGGGCTCTTGAGCCCATCCGTGCTCGGCTTGCCGCGGCCGAACTCCTCGGGCTTCTCCAGCACCAGCGCCTCGCGCAGCACGTCGTCCACGAACTCCACCGGGACGATGCGCAGCTGCTTGCGAATCTTCAGCGGGATGTCCTTCAGGTCCTTCTTGTTCGCCTTCGGGATGAGGACCGTCTTGATGCCCGCGCGGTGCGCGGCCAGCGTCTTCTCCTTCAGGCCGCCGATGGGCAGCACCCGCCCACGCAGCGTGATTTCACCCGTCATCGCCACATCCCGACGGATGAGGACGCGCGTGAGCGCGCTCACCAGCGCCGTGCAGATGGTGACGCCCGCGGAGGGGCCATCCTTGGGAATCGCGCCCTCGGGCAGGTGCACGTGGATGTCGTAGTTCTCGAACACCTTGCGGTCGATGCCGAAGCGGTCCGCCCGGCTGCGCACGTACGACATGGCCGCCTGCGCGGACTCCTGCATCACCTCGCCCAGCTTGCCGGTGATGATGAGCTTGCCCTTGCCCGGCATCACGGTGGCCTCGGTGGTGAGGATCTCTCCTCCCAGCTCCGTCCACGCCAGACCCGTGACGATGCCCACCTGGTCCTCGCGCTCCGCCACGCCGTAGCGGTAGCGCGGCGTGCCCAGGAACTTCATCGCCGTCTTGCGGTCCACCTCGATGTCCCGCTTGCCGTTCTTCAGCACGTCGCGGGCAATCTTGCGGAACACGCCGCCAATCTCACGCTCGAGCGAACGAACGCCGGACTCGCGCGTGTAGCGGTGGATGATGGTCCGCAGCGCCTCGTGGCTGAAGTCCACCTTCACGTCCGTCAGCCCGTTGGCCTCCTGCTCCTTCGGGATGAGGTAGCGCCGGGCGATGGAGAGCTTCTCCGGCTCGGTGTACCCCGCGATGCGAATCACCTCCATGCGGTCCTGCAGCGGACCGGGGATGTTGTGCATCGTGTTCGCGGTGCAGATGAACATCACCTTGGACAAATCGTAGTCGAGGTCCAGGTAGTGGTCGTTGAAGTTGTGGTTCTGCTCGGGGTCCAGCACCTCCAGCAGCGCCGCGCTCGGGTCGCCTCGGAAGTCCGTGGACATCTTGTCGATTTCGTCGAGCAGGAAGACCGGGTTGTTGCTGCCCGCCTTCTTCAGCGACTGGATGAGCTTGCCCGGCATCGCGCCGATGTACGTGCGCCGGTGGCCGCGAATCTCCGCCTCGTCACGCACGCCGCCCAGGGACAGGCGCACGAACTTGCGGCCCGTGGCCCGCGCAATCGAACGCGCCAGCGACGTCTTGCCCACGCCCGGAGGTCCCACGAAGCACAGCACGGGGCCCTTGAGCTTCTTCACCAGCTGCTGCACGGCCAGGTACTCGAGGATGCGCTCCTTCGGCTTCTTCAAGCCGTAGTGGTCCTCGTTGAGCACCGTCTCCGCTTCCGTCACGTCCAGCCGGTCCTGGGTCTCGTCGTACCAGGGCAGGCTGATGATCCAGTCGATGTAGTTGCGGACGACCGTGGCCTCGGCGCTCATCGGGCTCATCATCCGGAGCTTCTTGAGCTCCTTCTTGACCTTGAGCGTGGCCTCCTTGCTCATCCGCTTGTTCTTCAGCTTCTCTTCAATCTCCTGGATCTCGTTCTTGAACTCGTCGCGCTCACCCAGCTCCTTCTGAATGGCCTGCATCTGCTCATTCAGGTAGTACTCCTTCTGGGTCTTCTCCATCTGCTTCTTGACGCGGGTGCGGATCTTCTTCTCCACCTGGAGAATCTCGATCTCCCCCTGCATCAGCTCGTAGAGCTTCTCCAGCCGCTTCGCGGGAGACTCGGTCTCGAGCAGCGCCTGCTTGTCGTTCAGCTTCAGCGACAGGTGCGCGACGATGGTGTCCGCGAGCCGCGCCGGGTCATCGATGCTGGCCACCTGCATCAGCATCTCGGGTGGAATCCGCTTGTTGAGCTTGACGAAGGCCTCGAACACGGAGTGCACGGAGCGCACGAGCGCCTCCAGCTCCACGCTCTTCTCCGTCTGCTCCTCCACCTCCTCCACCTCCACCATGAAGAAGGCGTCGTTCGGGTGGAACTTCTTCACCTTCGCGCGCTTCACCCCTTCCACCAGCACCTTCACGGTGCCGTCCGGCAGGGGCAGCAGCTGGATGACGTGCCCCATGGTGCCGAAGTGGAAGATGTCGTCGGGAGAGGGGTCGTTCGTCTTGGCCTTCTTCTGGGCGGCCAGCAGGATGACGGCCTTGTCGTCCGGCCCCTTGTGAGCCATCGCGTCCTTCAACGCGGCGATGGACTTCTCCCGGCCGACGAACAGCGGAACCACCATGTGCGGGAACACGATGATGTCCCGAAGGGGCAAGAGCGGGACGGTGAGTCCCCGCTTCTGGGCTTCCTTCTTGTCGTCACGTCCGAAGAACATGTATCCGCCACCTGCTGGCCTACCGGGAGGGTAGGCCCCTGAAGAGTTGCCCGGTTGCTCGTCCGGCGAGCGCACACCCGGGGTGAAGCACGTCTATAACACGTCGGTTTCAGGCGCCGTTCCCCGCCTCAAGATTGGGGAACCACCTGCTGCCATCAAGGGAACACCCGAAGCTTCCTCGGACGTCCCCTCCCTGTGTCAGCGACCCTGCGCTGCCTCCCCACCCTGTAGCCCACCAACCTCCAACGCCTCGAAAAGGAACGCATACAGGTCCGCGCTGGATTCAATGCTCTTGGCCACCTGGTCCGCGCCACTGTGTCCTGCGTTCATTTCGATGCGCAGCAGCGCCTTGGCCTGGTTGCCCGCCGCCTGCTGCACCGCGGCCACGAACTTGCGAGCGTGCATCGGGTCCACCCGGTCATCGTGGTCCGCGGACATCATGAGCAGCGCCGGGTAGGCCACGCCCGGCTTGACGTGGTGGTAGGGCGAGTAGGCGTGCAGCACCTGGAAGTCCTCGGGCTTCTCCGCCGTCCCGTACTCGGGAATCCACGTCCGGCCGCTCCCGAAGAGGTGGTAGCGCACCATGTCCAGCAGGGGCACCTGGCACACCACCGCCCCGTACAGCTCCGGGCGCTGAGTCATGGCCGCCCCCACCAGGAGCCCGCCGTTGCTGCCGCCCTGGATGGCCAGCTTCTTGGGCTGGGTGTACTTCTCCCGGACCAGGTACTCGGCGGCGGCGTGGAAGTCGTCGAAGACGTTCTGCTTCTTCGCCATGCGGCCCGCCTCGTGCCACTCGGCGCCGTACTCGCCCCCACCCCGCAGGTTGGCCACCGCGTAGACGCCGCCGGCGTCCAGCCAGGGCAGGATGCTGCCGCGGAAGGTGGCCTCCATGTTCACGTTGAAGCCGCCGTACCCGTAGAGCAGCGTGGGCGCGGTGCCGTCGCGCTTCAGGCCCTTCTTGTGCACCAGGAACATGGGCACGCGGGTGCCGTCCTTGGAGGGGTAGAAGACCTGGTCCACCGTGTAGGCCGCCGGGTCCATGGGCACTTCCACCTGCGCCCACAGCGAGGACTCCCCCGTCTTCACGGACGTCTTGTAGACGCGCCGGGGCGTGGTGAAGGACGTGAAGACGAAGTACGCCTCGTCCTGGTCCTCCAGGCCCGTCAGGTTGGAGGCCGCGCCCACGCCGGGCAGCGCCACCTCGCGCACGGGCTTGCCCTGCAGGGTGGCCACGCGCACCAGCGTCGTCGCGTCCTTCATGTACTCCAGCGCCAGGTGCTCGCCGACGATGTTCACCGTCTGGAGCGCGGCCACCGGGTCCTGCGGAACGATTTCCTTCCACTGCGCGCGCGCGGGCTTCGCCGGGTCCACCTCGAAGACGCGCTGGCGCGGGGCGCCCTCGTCCGTGGTGACGTAGAAGCGGCCCTTCCACGCCTGCACGTTGTACTTGGCGCCCTTGCCCTTCACGAGCAGGCGGAAGTCCTTCTCCCCCGGCCGCTTCCAGTAGATGTCGTTTTCGATCCAGCCCCGCAGGATGGAGACGAACAGGAACTGGCCGTCCCGGCTCAGGTCCCCCTGCAGGAAGGTGGACGGGTCTCCGGTGCGCGGGTGGATCTCCGCGTCCTTGGAGGGCGCGTCGCCCAGCTTGTGGAAGCGCAAGCTGGTGTAGCCCGGGCGCGCGTCCACGGGGATGGAGGGGTCGGTGGGCAGCCACTCGTAATAGAAGCCCTTGCCGTCCGGCGTCCACTTGGGCTGCGCGTACTTGGCGCCCTCGATGACGTCCACCTTGGACCACTCACCCGAGTCCACGTCCACCACGTGCAGCACGGCCTCGTCGGCCGCGTTGGGCTTCTGCGCGAAGACCAGCTTCTTGCCGTCCCACGACGGCGACCACGTGCCCAGGGACACCGAGCCGTCCTGGCTCCAGCCGTTCGGGTCCAGGAGCACCTTCTCCTGCCCCTTCTCGCCGTCGCGCCAGTAGAGGACCGCCTTCTCCTTGTCCTTGTGCGTGCGCACGTAGAAGTAGCGGCCCGCGCGGCGCGCCGGCATGGAGATGGAGTCCACGTAGAACAGCTCGCGGAAGCGCTTCGCCAGCGCGTCACGCACGGGCGACTTCGCCAGCGCCTCGCGCGTCAGCACGTCCTGCGCCTTCATCCACGCCTGGACCTCGGGCGCCTTCTCATCCTCCAGCCAGCGGTAGGCGTCCGGCACCTGCACCCCGTGCAGCGTGTCCACCACCGCGTCCACCCGAGTCGCCGGGTAAGCCATGCGCGCGTGTTCCTCCTGGGCCGGCGCCTCCACGGGCACCTCCCGTTTCGCCGGCGTCGAGCCAGCACAGGCAACGAGCATCAACAAGGCAGGCACGGGGAGCTGTCTCATGGAGCCAGCACATACAGAAACGCCCCCGCCCGTCCCACAAAAACCGTGGGCGACAGGCCGGCGCCACCCCGCCAGCCCTGAACGCAAGGAGCGCGTCGGAGCCGTTGCAGGGCCCTTGACGCGCTCCGTCACATCCCAGGGGCCGCCCACACCGGAGGGCGGCCCGTCAGAGTCCGCGACTTACGCGGATTCCTTCTTCGGCTCGGCGGGCTCCTTCTCCGCCGCGGCGTGGAGCACGACGGGCTCGCTCTTCTTGAGGATGACCTCCTCGGAGATGAGCACCTCGCGGACCGTCTTGCGGGACGGGATTTCGTACATCACGTCCAGCATGGCCGACTCGAGGATGGAGCGCAGGCCGCGGGCGCCCGCCTTGCGGCGGATGGCCTCGCTGGCGATGGCCTTGAGCGCGCCGTCGGTGAACTTCAGCGCCACGCCGTCCAGCTCGAAGAGCTTCTTGTACTGCTTGGTGAGCGCGTTCTTCGGCTGGTTGAGGATGTTGATGAGCGCGGGCTCATCCAGCTCCTCCAGCGCGGTGATGATGGGCAGGCGGCCGATGAACTCCGGAATCATGCCGAACTTGAGCAGGTCCTCCGGCTCCACGTGCTTGAGCAGCTCCGACAGGTTGCGCTGCTTCTTCGACTGGATGTCCGCGCCGAAGCCCAGGCTGCGCCCGCCCAGGCGCCGCTCGATGACCTGATCCAGGCCGCCGAACGCGCCGCCGCAGATGAACAGGATGTTGGTGGTGTCCACCTGCAGGAACTCCTGCTGCGGGTGCTTGCGGCCCCCCTTGGGCGGAACGTTGGCCACCGTACCTTCGATGATCTTCAACAGCGCCTGCTGGACGCCCTCGCCGCTGACGTCGCGGGTGATGGAGGGGTTCTCCGACTTGCGGGCGATCTTGTCGATTTCGTCGATGTAGACGATGCCGCGCTGGGCCCGCTCGATGTCGTGGTCGGCGGCCTGCAGCAGGTTGACGATGATGTTCTCCACGTCCTCGCCCACGTAGCCGGCCTCGGTGAGGCACGTGGCGTCCGCGATGGTGAAGGGGACGTTGAGGATGCGCGCCAGCGTCTGGGCCAGCAGCGTCTTGCCGCTGCCCGTCGGACCGAGCAGGAGGATGTTGCTCTTCTGGAGCTCCACGTCCTCGAGCGCGACCTTGGACTCGATGCGCTTGTAGTGGTTGTGCACGGCCACCGACAGCGTCTTCTTCGCGCGCTCCTGGCCGATGACGTACTCGTCGAGCACGGCCTTGATTTCGGAGGGCCGCGGGATGCGCAGCTTGGTGTCCTTGGTCTCCTCGCGGTCGATCTCCTCCGCGATGATGTCGTTGCACAGCCCGATGCACTCGTCGCAGATGTAGACCGTCGGCCCCGCGATGAGCTTCTTCACCTCCTTCTGCGACTTGCCGCAGAAGGAGCAGCAGAGGGTCTGGTTGTCTCGCTTCTCCACGTTCTTGCCCGCCATGAAATCCCTCGCTGCGCCTGTAAAGCCGCCCGCCCCGAGCGCCACCCGCCTCGGCTCCAGGCCAATCTAGTCAGCCCCCATCAGGGACGTCCACGCGCCTTCCCTGTACTTAACAGGGGGAGTGGGTCGGCGCAGAAAGCAGAAAGCCGGAGGCGCGGGGGCGAATTCCCGCGGCTCCGGCCACCGGCCGAGGCGTCGAGCCCCGGCAAACGTCTACTTCTTCTCGTCCTTGCCCAGGCCCACCACCTTGCGGGGGTTCTGGATTTCATCCACGATTCCGTAGGCCTTCGCCTCCGTGGCGCCCATGAAGTAGTCGCGGTCGGTGTCCTTCTCCACGCGCTCGATGGACTGCCCGGTGTGCTTGACGATGAGCTCGTTGAGCTTCGCCTTCATCCGCAGGATTTCGCGGGCCTGGATCTCGATGTCCGTCGCCTGGCCCCGCACCCCACCCAGCGGCTGGTGGATCATGATGCGGCTGGACGGCAGGGCGTAGCGCTTGCCCTTCGTCCCGGCG
The DNA here is from genome assembly GCF_020037095.1 of Myxococcus sp. XM-1-1-1. Lineage (NCBI taxonomy): Bacteria > Pseudomonadati > Myxococcota > Myxococcia > Myxococcales > Myxococcaceae > Myxococcus > Myxococcus sp. XM-1-1-1. Next base: position 155,612 of record NZ_JAIQDH010000021.1, on the reverse strand, counting down.
AGCAGCAGCACGGCCCCCATCGACGCCGCCTGCCCCACGCAGATGGTGGAGACCGGCGGCTTGACGTACTGCATCGTGTCGTAGATGGCCATGCCCGCCGTGACGGAGCCGCCCGGCGAGTTGATGTAGATGTTGATGTCCTTGTCCGGGTCCTCGGACTCGAGGAACAGCAGCTGGGCGACGATGACGTTGGCCACGTCATCGTCGATCTCCGTGCCCAGCATGATGATGCGGTCCTTCAGGAGCCGGCTGTAGATGTCGTACGAGCGCTCACCGCGGTGCGTCTGCTCGATGACGTAGGGAACGGGCATGAAGGGCATGGCGACCTCGGGAGAAGACTCGAAGGGACGGCTCGACGAAGACGAACCTCAGGTCAGGAATACTTCGCCCGGCCCTTCAGGAATTCAATCGTCTTTTCCTCGCGCAGTCGCAGAGACAACCCGAGCCGCTCGTCCGCGCCCTTGAAGTAGCGCTTCACGGCCTCCACGGGCTGGCCCGCCTCCACCGCGAGCTGCTCGATGCGCGCGTCCACGTCCGCGTCGCTCGCCTGGATGCCCTCCTTGAGGGCGATGGACTCCAGCAGCAGCGTCCCCTTCACCTCCTGGGTCGCCTTCTCGCGCATCTCCTCGCGCAGGCGGTTGAAGTCCAGGTTCAGACGGCTGGGGTCCACGCCCGAGCGCTGCAGTTGCTGCAGGGCGCCGCGGAGCATGGAGTCCATGGCGCGCTCCACCATGGCGCGGGGGACCTCGAAGGGGTTGCGCTCCACGAGGCCCTTCATCACCGCCTCGCGGTCGTCGTTGTCCGCTTGCGAACGGCGCGCGCGCTCCATGTCGGCGCGCAGCTTGCCGCGCAGCTCCTCGAGCGTCTGCGCGATGCCCGTCTCCTTCGCCAGGTCGTCGTTGAGCTCGGGGGAGATCTCCTTCTTGAGCTCCTTGAGGGTGACGTGGAAGCGGCCCGTCTTCCCCCGCACCTCCTCCACCCGGTAGTCGGCGGGGAAGGCGTAGTCGATGTCCTTGGACTCGCCCACCTTCACGCCCTCGAGCGCGGCGATCTTCGACTCGACCAGCTCACCGGGCTGCACCTGGACGGTGATGCCCTCGGCCTTGCTGCCGGCGAACGGCTGGCCGTCCACGGTGGCGTCGTAGTCCACCGTCGCGTAGTCACCGGAGGCCGCCGAGTCGCGGTCCGTCACGGGCTCCAGCCGGCTCAGCGACTGGCGCATGCGGCCGAGCTGCTCGTCGATCTGCTCGTCGGTGACGGCGGTGTCCGCCTTGGTCAGCGGCAGCTCCGCGTACTCCTTCGCCTCGACCTTGGGCTTGACCTCCACCCGGGCCTCGAAGCTGAAGGGAGCGTTGGCCTTGAGACCCTGGTTGGTCACCTGCGGGCTCGCCACCACCTCCACGTTGTGCTCGCGCACCGCGTCCAGGTAGGCCGTCTGCACCACGCGCTGGATGACCTCGTCCTCGACCTGGTCCTTGAAGCGCTGCTCGAGGATGCGGCGGGGGACCTTGCCCTGTCGGAAGCCCGGCAACCGCACCTGCTGGCCAAGCCTGGAGTAAGCGCGGTTCAGCTCTTCCGCCACCCGGGCGGACTCGACCTCGATGGAGAGCTTCTTCTCGATGGGAGAGAGCTCTTCGACCTGGACCTTCATACGGGCCTCGCTCGCCGCCTTCTCGGACAGTCGTCCCGAGCGGCGCCGGTTAAGTGGGACGTGCGCCTTTAGGGGATAGGCACGAACGGGTCAACGCGAAATGGGCGAGGAGGGACTCGAACCCTCACACCTTGCGGTACCAGATCCTAAGTCTGGTGCGTCTACCAGTTTCGCCACCCGCCCGGATGCGCCGCGTGCCTTGTGCCGTACATACCGCGAAACGTCCGCCGCGCGTCACCCGACGGATGCGTGCTGCGGAAAAACAAACGGGGTCTCTCCATCGCTGGAGAGACCCCGTATGAGAGCGGAGGGAATCGAACCCACAACCTATGGATTAAGAGTCCATTGCTCTGCCAATTGAGCTACGCTCCCGGCACTGCGCTTGGCCCGTCGGCTGCGTGACGTCCAAGTGGCGGCGGTAATTACAGAAGGCCGCCCGCGCTGTCAAAAGTATTTTCGTCTCCCCTGCATTCCCCACGCACGGCATCTCCCACGAGGACGCGCAGTCCGGGATGGGACGCCACGCCGCCCGCTGGACGGGCTGGCGCCGGGGACGGCCGGATTCCGAATGAAACAGAGCCACGGGCCCACTGTTGAACGTGGCCACGGCGACCCGTGTGTCCGGAGTGCTCGGAGACACGGGGCTCGCACGCGCCCCCATTCCGGGACTCTGAGCACGTGAACCGCCGAGGCACAGGCGGGCGGACGGAGGTCGTCCGCCCTTTTCGCGCAGGACGTATGCAGGAGACGACAGTGACGGAAGCCAACATCCCCCCCAAGGTGGAAGACACCGGCTCGGCGCTCGGCGGCTGGAGCCGGGAGCGCATGGAGTTGATTCGGCGCACCATCTGCCCCCGGGGCATCAGCGAGGACGAGTTCGCCCTCTTCATCGAGCAGTGCAAGCGCAGCGGGTTGGATCCGCTGCTCAAGGAAGCCTTCTGCGTCGCGCGGAGGCAGAACATCGGCAACCGGGAGCGCCCCAACTGGGTGACGAAGTACGAGTTCCAGCCCTCCGAGGCCGGGATGCTCGCCCGCGCGGAGCGCTTCCCGGACTTCAAGGGCATCCAGGCGAGCGCCGTGTTCGCCGAGGACGACATCGTGGTGGACCAGGGTCGAGGCGAGGTGGTGCACCGCTTCAACCCGGCCAAGCGCAAGGGCGCGCTGGTGGGCGCCTGGTCGCGGGTGGTGCGCGACGGGAAGCTGCCCGTGGTGGTGTGGCTGGACTTCAGCGGCTACGTCCAGCAGACGCCGCTGTGGGCCAAGATTCCCACGACGATGATCGAGAAGTGCGCCCGGGTGGCGGCCCTGCGCAAGGCGTACCCGGAGGCCTTCGGCGGACTGTACGTCCGGGAGGAGATGCCGGCGGAGGACTTCGATTCGGCCTCGGCCCACCCCGAGCCTGTCCCCGCGGGCGGCGCCTACGAGGTGCTGGGCGCCAGGACGGGACCGGTGAAGGCGTCCTTCCCCACCCCGCTGGCCACCGCGCCCACGAAGGAGGAGAAGGCGGTCCCCGCGAAGCTGGACGTGGATCTCCCGCTGGCCCCGCTCCCCGCGAAGGAAGTGGAGGCGACGAAGGAGGACGTGCAGCCCACCGTGGCGCCCACGCGTCCGAAGGCGAGCGCCGTGCTGGTGGCGTTCGGTCCGTACAAGGGCAAGACGGCCTCGGAGCTCTCGGACGAGGAGCTCAGCGAGACCATCGAGCTGGCGAACGAGAAGCTGATGGAGCAACCCCGCGCGCGCTGGGCCAAGGCGATGCGGGAGAACCTGCTCGCGCTGGAGGCGGAGACGGAGCTGCGCTGCCGCGTCCCGTCCACGGCGGACAAGAGCAACGGTGCGTCCCACGCCTGATGCGCTGAAGTGAGGACTGCCTCCGTCGGACGTCTTCCGGCGGGGGCCCTCTTCGCGGCGCCACTCGGGACTCCCACGAAGGAGTCGGGGCCTGCCTAAAGAGGAGAGGAGCGCGCTCGGAGGGACTTGAACCCCCAACCCCCGGGTTCGAAGCCCGGTGCTCTATCCAGTTGAGCTACGAGCGCAACCTACGAACAGGGGAAGAAGGTGGGCGGCCAACCGGGGTCGAACCGGCAACCTCTGGAGTCACAGTCCAGCGCTCTAACCAGTTGAGCTATGGCCGCCGTTACCGCTACGGCGTTTGAAGCGGGGGCTTCCCTACCGTGGAAAGCCGGGCCAGTTCAAGGCCCAAATGTGACGACAGCCAGGTTGGCGCCCCAAGCAGGACTCGAACCTGCGACCCCCGACTTAGAAGGTCGGTGCTCTATCCAGCTGAGCTATTGGAGCTGGGCCGGGCTACCTGCATCCACTCCCTACTTGAAAAAATCGGGGCGAGAGGATTCGAACCTCCGACCCCCTGCGCCCAAGGCAGGTGCGCTACCAGGCTGCGCTACGCCCCGAAAAGTAGAGTCCGGCATTGTTGAACCATCGCGGACGGACGCGCAAGGCCCACGTGCCTGACCTCGCCATTCACGCACGCGCGGCGAGCGAGAGCAGCTTCGGCTTCATCTTCCGGAAGGCCGCGCCCCGGTGGGAGATGCCGGACTTCTCCTCGGCGGTGAGCTCCGCGAGCGACCGGCCACTGTCCAGAAGGATGAAGACCGGGTCGTACCCGAAGCCGTGCTCACCTTTCGGCGCGTGGCCGATCCGCCCCTCACACCGCCCCTCCTCCACGTGCGTGCGCCCATCCGGCCACGCCAGCGCCAGCGCGCAGCGGAACGACGCCGTGCGCTTCTCGTCGGGCACGCCGCGCAGCTCCGAGAGGAGCTTCTCGTAGCGGGCCTTGTCGTCGCCGGGCGCGTAGCGGGCGGACAGCACCCCGGGCTGGCCGTCGAGCGCGTCCACGCACAGCCCCGAGTCATCCGCGAGCGCCGGCAGGCCCGTGGCCCGCGCGTACTCCACCGCCTTCTTCACCGCGTTGGCCTCGAAGGTGTCGCCGTCCTCCTCCGGCTCCGGCACCGGCGGCAGGTCCGCGAGCGACACCACCTCCACCGAGTCCCCCACCAGCTGGCGCAGCTCGCGCAGCTTCCCCTTGTTGGTGGTGGCGAAGAGCAGCTTCGGCGAGGGCGTGCTCATTCGAGCGCCTTGGCCTGCGCGGCCACGAGCTGATGGATGGCGGCAAGTCCCCCGTCGAGCATCGCGTCCAGCGTCTTGCGGTCGAACAGCTGGTGCTCGGCGGTGCCCTGCACCTCCACCATGCGCCCATCTCCCGTGGCCACGATGTTGAGGTCCACGTCCGCCTTGGAGTCCTCCTCGTAGTCCAGGTCCACGCGCACCTCCCCGTTGACCACGCCCACGGACACCGCGGCCATGGGGGTCAGCTTGGGCTGCTTGGTGAGCGTGCCCTGCTTCTGCAGCGAGCGCAGCGCGAGCACCACCGCCACGTACGCGCCCGTAATCGACGCCGTGCGCGTGCCGCCGTCCGCCTGGAGCACGTCACAATCCAGCGTGAGGGTGCGCGGGCCCAGCGTGGACAGGTCCACCGCCGCGCGCAGGGAGCGGCCGATGAGGCGCTGGATCTCCATGGTGCGGCCGGTCTGCTTGCCCTTGGCCGCCTCGCGCTGGTTTCGCGTGTGCGTGGCGCGCGGGAGCATGCCGTACTCGGCCGTCACCCAGCCGGTCCCCTTCCCCATCAGGTGCGGGGGCACGCGCTCCTCGGTGGAGCAGGTGATGAGCACCTTGGTGTTGCCGAACTCCACCTGCACGGAGCCTTCCGCGTAGCGGGACACTCCGGGGGTGAGGATGACGGGGCGAAGGTCCAGTGCACCACGTTGGAAGGAACGCACGGCGAGCTCCTGGGTAGGGAATGAGCGCGTCCCTTCTCTACCAGAGCCACGTGGCCCGCGTGTCGTCCGAGTCGGCCCGGTGTCCACTCAGGGCGTCTGCGAGCCCGCCACCTGGGCCGGCCGGGCCGCGTCCCTGCGCCGCGTGTCCTTCAGGAAGGCGAGCACGCCCTCGCTGATGGCCTCGGCCAGCTTCTCCTGGTAGTCCGCCCGCCCCAGCTTCAGGCCCTCCTCGGGATGGGAGATGTAGCCCACCTCCACGAGCACCGCCGGGCACTCCACGCCGGAGAGCACGAAGAAGGGCGCCTGCTGCACGCCCCGGTCCGCCGCCCGCGTGCGCGCCACGAGCCGGGGGTGGATGGCGTAGGCCAGCCGGGACGAGTCCGAGTGCGCCTCCGTGCGCACCAGGTCATCGAGGATGAGCGCCAGCGTCGAGTCGCCGCGCGCCGCCCGCGACATGGGCGCCTCCGAGTTCTCCCGGTCCGCCACCGCGAGCGCCGCTTCACCGGAGGCGCTGGCCGACAGGAAGTACGTCTCCACGCCCTCGGTGCGTGCCCTCATGCGGGGCGTGGGCATGGAGTTCGCGTGGATGGAGATGAAGAGGTCGGCGCCGTGGTCGTTCGTCATCTCCACGCGCTCGGTGAGGCTCACCAGCGCGTCGCGCTCGCGCGTCAGGTACACCTCGCCGCCGGCCGCCTCCAGCCTGGAGCGCAGGCGGTGGGCAATCTGCAGCGCCACCTCCTTCTCGCGCAGCGCGCCGGGCCCCTTGGCGCCTTCCTTCACGCCGCCGTGGCCCGGGTCGATGACGATGCGCGCGGGGCGCTCGCCGGCTCCCGCCGTGACGGGAACCCAGCAGATGCATGCGAGGAGGAGCAGCAGGGAGCGGGAGGACGACTTCATGCCGGAGGGGGATGCTAGCGGAGCCCCACCCCGGGCGCGAAATCCCCGCCCGGCGCCCGGTTCAGCCGATGACGTCGATGCCCGGACGGCCCGCGCGGACCTCGCCCAGCAGCGCCGCGTCCACCCCGGCCCTGTCCAGGGCCCTGAGCGCCTTGACCGCGTCCTTCGCCGGCACGCAGGCCAACAGTCCGCCATTGGTCTGCGCGTCCGCGAGCACCCACTGGATGGCCTCGGGGAGCCCCTTGGGGAAGCGGACCTTCTTCTGCACGTGCTCCAGGTTCGACTTCGTCCCGCCCGGCACCACGCCCGCCTCGGCCAGCGAGGGCACCTCGGCGATGAGCGGCACGCGCTCCAAATCCAGCGCCGCGCGCGTCTTCGCGGCCGTCATCATCTCCAGCAGGTGGCCCAACAGGCCGTAGCCCGTCACGTCCGTCAGGGCGTTCACCTTGAACCGGCCCGAGGCGAAGACCTCGCCCGCGGCGCGGTTGAGCGTGGTCATCACGCCGATGACGTTCTTCTGCAGTTGCTTGGAGGCCACGCCCCGCTTGATGGCGGTGGTGGCGATGCCCGTGCCCAGGGGCTTGGTGAGCAGCAGCAGGTCCCCCGGCTTCGCGCCCGCGTTGGTGAGCACCTTCTTGGGGTGCACCACGCCGGTGACGGCCAGGCCGTACTTCGGCTCGGGGTCTCGGATGCTGTGGCCGCCGAGGATGGGGATGCCCGCCTCCTCCACCTTGGACTGGCCGCCCTCGAGGATGCGCGCCAGCACGGACTTGGGCAGCTCGTCCGGGAAGCCGACGAGGTTGAGCGCGAACAGCGGCTTCGCCCCCATGGCCCAGATGTCCGACATCGCGTTCGCCGCGGCGATGGCGCCGAACTGGAACGGGTCGTCCACCACGGGCGGGAAGAAGTCCACCGTCTCCACCACGGCGAGGCCGGGCGAGAGGCGGTAGACGGCCGCGTCGTCATTCGTGTTGAAGCCCACCAGCGCCTGCGGGGGGCGGGAGGACTTGAGCCCTCCCAAGAGCTGGGCCAGGTCCCCGGCCCGCAGCTTCGCCGCGCAACCCGCGCAGTGACTCAGCTCGGTGAGGCGCAGGCGCTTCACCGACTTCGCGTCCGCCACGGCGACATCCCTTCAGATGGAGCCCGCCCTCCCACGAGGAGAGCGGGCTTCGTGTGCGACCTAGATGATGCGGACGTACTCGCGCTTGAGCAGGTGCACCAGGCCCTCGGCGGTGACGACGTCATCCGCGTCCGCCCGGTCCAGCACCCCCGCCAGCGTGCCCTGGTTGAGCACCAGCTGGAGCACGTCCAGCAGCTCCGGCGTCAGCTCCTTGAGCGGCGGCACCAGCGGCACCGACAGCTGGAGCATGGCCTCCGGGGGCGGCAGGCTCGGCTGCAGCCGCTTGAGCTCGTCGAGCTGACGGAGCGCGTCCATCAGCAGCGCCTCGGTGGACGAGTCCAGCTCCACCATGAACTCCTGGCTGTCCGCCGGCCGCAGCTCGAAGTCACCCGACTCCCAGGTGATGATGCGGTTGAAGCTCTTCTGCGGCCCCAGGTTGTGGTTCTCGTTGATGACCGCGTAGTACACGCGGCCCTGGCGCAGGTAGATCTTCCCCTCTTGCGTGCTGTTGACCACCAGCACGCCGTTCTTCTTGGAGGTGTGGAAGAGCTGGAGCAGGTCCGGCAGGGGGATTTCTTCAATCTTCCCCGTCATGGAGCTGCCCTTGGTGGTGGTCCGCGCGGCCTGGGCGGCGGCGGCCTCCTCCAGCTTCAGCTTGGCCGTGCTCTCGTCCACGTTGGCGCCGTCGGCGCCCTGGTGCACGAGCTTGAGGATGGAGGTGCCGATGAGGATGCGGTCCCCCTCCTTGAGCCCCGCCTGCTTCACCTTCTCGCCGTTGACGAAGGTGCCGTTGGTGGAGCCCAGGTCCTCGATGGTGATCTTCCCGTTGGAGAAGCTGATCTTCGCGTGCTTGCGCGAGACCATGTCCTCCACGAGCACCATGTCCAGCTCGCTGGAGCGGCCGATGACGATCTGCTTCTCCGCCTTCAGGGGGAACTCTCCGCCCTGGTACTTCCCGGAGATGAACTTCAGGGCATAGGTCTTCGAGATATCCATGGTCATCAACCCGCCTGCTCCACCTTGCCGGGGTCCTTCACCAGGTTGAGGTACATCTGCGCGCTCTTGTTGTCGGGGCTGCGCGCCAGCACGTCCTCCCACACCTGCACCGCCTCCGCCCTGCGCCCGGCGGAATACAGCGCCACCCCGTACTGGATACGGCCGGGGATGTAGGACGGGTTCTGCGCGATGACCTGTTCGTACTCGGCGATGGCCGCCGCGTTGTCCCCCGCGTCACGCAGGGCATTGCCCAGCTTCAGGCGGATGTCCACGAACTGCGGGCACAGGCCGAGCGCGCGCCGGTACTCCTCGATGGCGCGCTGCCATGCGCCACTGGAGGCGAATACGTCGCCAATCTCGCCGTACATGTTGGCGATCTTCTTCTCGACGTAGGGGTCCAGCTCCCCGGGGCCCGTCTTCTGCCGGGACAAGGCGGCCTGGTAGACCTCCTTCGCCTCGGCGTACTTGCCCATGTCGTTGTAGATGACCGCGAGATTGAGCGCCGCTTCGGTGTACGCCGGATTCAGGTTCAGCGCGGACTCGAACGCCCGCTGGGCCCGGGCGAACTGGCCCTGGTCGTGGTAGATGATGCCGAGCATGTTGAACACGTCCGCGAACGTCGGATTCTGCTCGACGATCTTCGCGAGGTACTGCTCGGCCTGGGCGTACTGCTTCTTCTCGAAGTAGCCGCGCCCGAGGGTCAGTAGCTGCTTGAGGGGCTCTTCCATGACTCCGGCCCGTCCTCGGGCCCTGCCTCCGACGCGGCTAGCCTACATGAGCCCGGGCGAAAACAAGAATTCATCACCGTGAAGCGTGAGCGACAGCGACCGTTGGCCCCGGGTGTCCACCGGCCTCGACGGGAGGGAGCCCTGCAACCGCCAGTGCTCCGTCACGACTGCTTGCTCCCGCTCCAACCGGATGTACCACGCCTCCGCCCGATACAAGCGCCCTCGCAACATCTTCAGTTCATCCCACTCGGCGCCCCCCACTCCGGGATTCCCCGGAACAGAGAGCCGAGCCAGGCCTTCCGCGTCCGCGGCCTCCAGCGCGCGGCGCCGCGCCTCCAGTGCGGTGACGACGGCCACCAGTCGGGGGGAGGTGTTCTTCTCCGGCACCCAATCGCCCCCGCGTCGCACGAAGGGCACCTTCTCCACGCCCGCGGTGCCCACGCGGGTGGGGCCCAGGGTGCCGTTGAAGTCGAGCGTGGCGTGGGCCTCGGCGCGCTGGCCTCCGGGCTCCACCGTCACGGTGATGCGGGCGAAGTGGAGCTCCTGGGAGACCAGGGGCGCGTCCGCGAGGGGGATGGGCAGGGAAAACCCATAGGCCTCGGTGTGCTTCAGGGCGGTGATGATCTCCGCCTCGGGGCCCGCGGCGAAGCCCAGGAGCCGGGGGATGAGCACCGCGCAGGCGGCGAGCACCGCCAGTCCGGCGATGACCAGGCCCCCCAGCCGGCTCCACTCCTCGGTGGACCTCACGCGGCCTGCCGGGGACCTCACGTGCCCAGCATCTGCTGGGCCTTCTGGGCGGCGGGCGTCCCCGGCAGGCGGCGCAGCACCTGGCGCAGGGTCTCCTCGGCGCGCTTGGGGTCGTTGAGCTTCACGTAGGCCTCGTGCAGGTCGAAGAGGGCCTCCTCCTCGTACGGCGTGCCGGGGTACTTCGTGAGCAGCGACTCCAGGCGCTGGGCCACCGCCTTCCAGCGCTCGCGCTTCGTGTAGAAGCGGGCCACGTACAGCTCGTGCTCGGCCAGGCGCTTGCGCGCGTCGTCCGCGTGCCGCCTGGCCTCGGGGACGTACTGAGAATCCGGGTACTGGCGGAGGAACTCCTCCATGGTGGAGAGCGCGGCGCGAATCTCGCCCTGGTCCTTCTCCTTGGAGGGCGGCAGCGCGAAGAAGTCGGACGGGTAGTCCTCCACGTGGGTGAGCGCCGAGCGGAACGCGGCGTAGTCGACCTTGGCGTGCGTGGGGTGGAGCTTGATGAAGGCCTGGTACTGGTCCCGGGCCTCGGCGAAGGCCTCGCGGGCGAAGTCCAGGTCGGCCAGGCGCAGCTCCGCCTCGCGGGCGGCCTCCTGGTACGGGTACTTGACCCGGACGTACTCGAAGTACTTCTGGGACTTGAAGAAGTCCTTGTTCTCGAGCGCCTCGCTGCCGAGCCGGAGGTTCTCCTCCGCGTCAGCGGCGTAGTCGGGGTCTCCCCCCTGGGAGCCGGAGAGGGTGGAGCAACCCGAGGCGAACAAGAGGACGACGGTCAGGAAGGCGACGACGGAACGCATCGGCGGCACGCTATTCGTCCGGCCCCGAGGGGTCCAGTGAAGGTTCGCCGAGCAGTTGCTGGATGACGTCCTCGGAGAATCCCCGCCCGGACAACAGCCGCGCGGCGCGGGCCCAGGCCTTCTCGTCGAGCGGCCGGGCCGCCAGCCCCCGCTTCTCCAGGACGGCGCGCGCGGCGGCCGTGGCGTCGAAGTCCACCGCGTCCGTGGCGGACGCCAGCGCGCCCTGGGCCGCGTCCTCGGACAGGCCGTGGGCTTGCAGCTTCTGGAGGACGGAGGCGGGGCCCTTGCCCGAGCGCAGGAGGGAGGCGGCGCGCGCTTCTCCGAAGCGGGTGTCGTCCAGGTAGCCCCAGCCCTGGAGGCGGGCGAGCGCGGCGTCGCGGACGCAGGGGGCGAAGCCCTTCTTCTCCAGGGCCTGGAGCAGTTCCTGGCGCGTGCGGGCGCGGATGCCCAGCAGCTTGAGTCCCGCATCCGTGGCGCGCTGGACGGCCTCGGGGCCTTCATCCTCCGGGAGCATGGCGGGATACGTAGCATGTGGTAACAGGCGCGGCATGCATCCAGTCCTTGCCCGCTACCTCACCGCCGATGTCGCGAAGGAGACGCTCCGCAAGCAGCAGGCGGGGGGCGCCCTCGACCCGGAGGAGCAGTTCTTCGCCGAGGCCGCCAAGGCGCACCCGCGCCAGGCCGCCATCCTGATGGACGTGGGTGGCCGCGTCCTGTCCTCGGACGCCCAGGCGGCGCTGGTGCTGCTGGCGGCGCACGCGTCGGCGCGCGCGATTCAGGAAGACGCGGAGCTGACCGAGGCCACGAAGAAGGCGCGTGAGGCGCTGGCCGAGGAGGGCGCGAGCGAGGAGGAGACGGACGCGTTCATCGCCTCCATCCTCCTGGAGGAGGCGTTCGGCTACGAGCAGGACGTGGACAGCTTCGACCGCGAGTACGTGAAGGAGTCCCTGGGCGAGGTGCCCGCGCTGGCCGCGCTGACGAAGGAGGCGGTGGACGCGCTGTTCGTCGGCTTCGTGAAGGCCTCGAAGGACGACGCCGAGCGCAAGGTGCGCGAGGTCATGGCGAGGGCGCTGTTCGACATCGCCTGGGCGGAGGGCCCCGCGCCCATCAACCCCGAGCACATCGAGGCCCTGCTGGACGCGCAGGTCGCCGACAAGCCCGAGGAGGAGCAGGAGGAGAAGGTGCACGCCACCGCCCACCTGCTCCAGGCGCTGGCGAAGGAGGGCCTCATGGGCCCGCTGCGCCTGTCGCGCCTGAGGGCCATGCTGGGCGAGGAAGACGCGTAGTCCCCCCTGTGACGCGGCGGTGGGCCCTCGCGGCCCGCCGCTCGAAGTGGCTGATGCCAGGTCGTGCGAATCGGATGGACGGGAGGATGACTCCCCTTCCCCGTCACGAGCCTGAGCGATGCCCCTGGACGCAGCCCGCTGAGCGAGACGCGCCCCCTCTCGCAGGTCGCGTCACACAGGTGGGCGACGGCACGGAGCCGTCTCGCCTCACGGGGATCTCCCGACAGACGAGGCAGAGCACCGGGGCTGGGCCGTTCGCGGCGACCCGCTCTCATGGCCCCTCAACGCTTCGGGGAAGCACCGAGGCCGGGCGTTCGCGGCCTCGCCGCCACTCAGTGGCATCAAACGAAGCACCGAGGCCGGGCGTTCGCGGCCTCGCGCCACTCAGTGGCATCAAACGAAGCACCGAGGCCAAGCGTTCGCGGCCTCGCGCCACTCAGTGGCATCAAACGGAGCACCGAGGCCAGACCGCGCGCGGCGGTCTCGACCCACGGTGCCCCTTCGACTCAGAAGCGTTCGATCTGGAAGTCGTCGTCCCCACCCGCCGCCGGAGCGGGCGCGGGGGCCGGCGCGGGAGGACGGGCCGCCGGCGGAGGCGCGGCCGGACGCATGGCCTGCGCGGGTGCGGGCGGACGCGCGACGTTCGGCGCGGCGGGCGTGGCGGGACGCGCGACCTGGACCGGCGCCGGCGTGGGCGGCGCGGCGGGAGGCTGTGCCGCCCCCACGGGCGCGCCCTTCTGCGCGAAGGCGGCCGAGCCCGGAATCGGACGGGCCTCGCCCGGCTTCGCATCGAAGCTGTCCCACTTGGAGTCGGACGTGCCGCTGATGCCGGAGAAGCGCAGCGCGAAGTCGTCCGGGTTGGACGCCTGACGGTGGGCCTCGTCGTAGGTGACCAGCCCCTGGCGCACCAGGCTCATCAGCGACTGGTCGAAGGTCTGCATCCCGTAGGAGTCCGTGCCCTGCGCAATCGCGTCGTGGATCTCCTTCGTGCGGTCCTTGTCCTCGATGAGCTCGCGCACGCGCGCGGTGACGCGCAGCACCTCCACCGCGGCCACGCGGCCCTTGCCGTCCGCGCGCGGCACCAGTCGCTGGCTGACCACGCCCTTGAGCACCGAGGCCAGCTGGATGCGCACCTGCTTCTGCTGGTGCGGCGGGAAGGCGGAGACGATGCGGTTGACCGTCTCCGTCGCGTCCAGCGTGTGCAGCGTGGACATGACCAGGTGGCCCGTCTCCGCCGCGTGCAGCGCCGTCTCGATGGTCTCGTGGTCTCGCATCTCGCCCACGAGGATGACGTCCGGGTCCTGCCGCAGCGCGCTCTTGAGCGCCTGCGCGAAGCTCATCGTGTCCACGCCCACCTCGCGCTGGTTCACGATGGAGCGCTTGTCGCGAATGAGGAACTCGATGGGGTCCTCAATCGTCATGATGTGGCTGGTCTCGTTGGAGTTGATGTGGTCGATCATCGCCGCCAACGTGGTCGACTTGCCGGAGCCCGTCGTGCCCGTCACCAGGATGAGACCGCGCTCCTCGCCACAAATCTTCGCCAGCACCTGCGGCAACAGCAGGTCCTGCATCGTCATCACCTTGAACGGGATGACTCGCAGCACCGCGCCCACGGTGCCGCGCTGCTGGAAGACATTCACGCGGAAGCGGCCCAGGCCCGGGACTCCGTACGCCAGGTCCACCTCGTTGCTCGCCTTGAACTTCTCCTTCTGGAACTCGTTCATGATGCCGAACGCCATCCGCGCCACCTCCTCGGGCGGAAGACGACGGCCGTCCTTCAACGGCACCAACGAGCCATCCACCCGGAACATGGGCGGCAGACCGGCCTTGAGATGAATGTCGGAGGCACCGCCGCGCAGGGCGATCTGGAGGATCTCATTGAGTTCCATGGGCGTCGCGGATGGTAGCAGACGCTCCCGCGCCCGCGCGACACACCGTGGAGTGAGTCCCCGAAAACACCACGGCGGAGACCCTCGTGAGAGAGCCTCCGCCGCGGAGGACAGCGAGCGACCAACCTGAACGGTTAGCGCTTGGAGAACTGGAACCGGCGACGCGCGCCCGGCTGACCGTACTTCTTGCGCTCGACCGCGCGAGCATCACGCGTGAGGAAGCCGGCCTTCTTCAGCGCCGGACGGAACTCCGGGTTGAAGGCGCACAGGGCGCGGGCGATGCCGTGACGGATGGCGCCGGCCTGGCCGGAGAGACCGCCGCCGCGAACGTTCACGGTGACGTCGAGCTTCCCCTTCTGCTCGAGGATCTCGAGGGGCTGGTTGAGCACCATCTTCGAGGTCTCGCGACCGAAGTAGTCGTTGATCTCACGACCGTTGATGGTGACCTGACCCGTGCCGGGACGCAGCCAGACGCGAGCGGTGGCCTCCTTGCGGCGGCCGGTGGCGTAGAAACCGAGCTCTTGGTGGATGGGCATGGACGTTGTCTCCCTTACGCCTCAACCGAGTACGCAGCCGGCTTCTGGGCGGCGTGGGGGTGGGTATCACCCGCGTAGACCTTCAGCTTCGTCATCATCTGCCGACCCAGCGCGTTGCGGGGCAGCATGCGGCGGACCGCGTTGATGATGATGTCCTCGGGGTGGCGCTGGCGGAGCTTCTCCAGGTTGGTGATCTTCAGGGCGCCCGGGAAACCCGCGTGCGGGTGCCGGTAGTACATCTTGTCCTTCTCCTTCGTCCCCGTCACCTTCACCTTGTCGGCGTTGATGACGATGACGTGGTCGCCCGTGTCGATGGACGGCGTGTAGATGGCCTTGTGCTTGCCCTTGAGCAAGGTGGCAATCTGGCTCGCCGCGCGGCCCAGCACCTTGTCGGACACGTCGATGACGTGCCACTGGCGCTTGATGTCCCCAGCCTTCGCGCTGTAGGTCTTCTGCGACATTTCGTGCACTCCAGACTTCTCGCGGTCGCCAGGTGCATGCCGGGGACCGCATCTCGTGCGGAACCAACCACAGGTCCTCCACGAAACATCCGCAGAGGCCCGGAAAGGCCGACCCTCCTAGCGGTCATGGAGGATCAAGTCAAGGTTGGCGGGGGCCCCTGAGCCACGGAAGGCTCTTTTCCTACCCCGCCCTACCCCCAGGAGGCACGCCCCCACCCCCTGGAGTCCCCGGCTGGGGCTTCTTGAAGCGCTCCTT
This sequence comes from Myxococcus sp. XM-1-1-1, assembly GCF_020037095.1. NCBI lineage: Bacteria > Pseudomonadati > Myxococcota > Myxococcia > Myxococcales > Myxococcaceae > Myxococcus > Myxococcus sp. XM-1-1-1. Next base: position 140,457 of record NZ_JAIQDH010000021.1, on the reverse strand, counting down.
GAGGTTGGCGAAGAAGTTCTTCTCCTCCGTCGTCGGCGGGCCCTGACGCGGCGCATCAGGCGTGACGTGCTCGATGACGTCCTCGGGCAGGTCCTCCAGGAAGCGGGAGGGGGTCCGGGGGACCTCCTTGCCGCGCTTCACGCGGGTGACGGCGCGGGTGAGGTAGAGCAGCTCCTTGGCGCGGGTGATGCCCACGTAGCAGAGCCGGCGCTCCTCCTCGAGGTTCTGGGCCTCGCCCTGCATGCCGCCGTGGGGCATCAGGTCCTCCTCCATCCCGATGAAGAAGACGAGCCGGTACTCCAGGCCCTTGGAGGAGTGGATGGTCATCAGGGTGACGCGGCGGTTGCTGCCCGGGACGTCCTCGTCGTCCTCCTGCTTGTTGTCCAGGCTCAGCCGGTTCAGGTAGGTGAGCAGGCTGGCCTTGGGGCCCTCGCGCTTCTCGAAGCGCTCCAGGGAGTCGATGACGCCGTCCACGCCCTTGAGCTTCTTGTCCGCGCTGGTGGCGCTGGTGGCGTGCGCGCGCGTGGCGTCCCGGAAGCCGATCTCCTCCAGGAGCTTGCGCGTGGCCACGGCCAGCTGCCCGTGCTCGTACGCCGCGCGGTAGCGCTCGATGAGGTCCACGAACTCGTGCACCTTGGCGCCCGCGCCCGGGGGCAGATCGTCGTACTCGGACGCCTTGCGCATCACCGTCCACAGCGTGACGCCCTCCGCGCGCGAGTGCGCGTGCAGCCGCTCCACCGTCACGTCGCCGATGCCGCGCGACGGGACGTTGATGATTCGCATGAGCGAGATTTCATCCAGCCGGTTCACGATGACCTTGAAGTACGCGATGACGTCCTTCACCTCGCGCCGGTCGAAGAACTCGCTGCCGCCCACCACCTCGTAGGCGATGTTCTTCTCGCGCAGCATCTCCTCGATGGGGTGCGACTGGCCGTTGGTCCGGTAGAGCACCGCGATGTCGTCCGCGGGGATGCCCAGCGAGATGTGCTTCTGGATTTCGTGCGCGACGAAGCGGGCCTCCTCCTCGTCATTGGGGCACGCCACCACCTTCACCTTGGGGCCCCCCTTGCGGTCGGTCCACATCTGCTTGGCCTTGCGCTCGGGGTTCTTGGCGATGACGGCGTTGGCCGCGTCCAGCACCATCTGCACGGAGCGGTAGTTCTGCTCCAGGCGCACCTCCTTCCCGCCCGGGAAGAAGTGGTCGAAGTGGAGGATGTTGCGCACCTCCGCGCCGCGCCACGAGTAGATGCACTGGTCGTCGTCCCCCACCGCGCACACGTTCTTGGACTGCCCCGCCATCAGCTTGAGCAGCTCCAGCTGGGCCAGGTTCGTGTCCTGGAACTCGTCCACCAGCAGGTAGCGGAAGCGGTGCGTGTACTTGAGGTACAGGTCCGAGTGCTCACGCAAGAGGCGCGTGGGGAGGATGAGCAGGTCGTCGAAGTCCACCGAGCCCTGCGCCTTCAGCGCCAGCTGGTAGTCCGGGTAGACCATGTGGGTGATGAGGTCGTAGTCGTCGCCGATGCCCTCGGGCTTGGGCTCGGGCGCCTGGCCGGAGTTCTTCGCCTTGGAGATGAGCCCCAGCACCTTGCGCGCGTCGAAGGCGCGGTCGTCGATGCGGTGCTCGCGCATGGCGCGGCGGATGATGGCCAGCTGGTCGCCCATGTCCGCGATGGCGAACTTCCTGGGCCAACCCAGCCGGTGGATGTCCTCGCGGAGCATCTCCGCGCCGAAGGCGTGGAAGGTGCACACGAGCACGCCCTGGGCGCGGGGCCCGGCCATGTGGACCAGGCGCTCCTTCATCTCCGAGGCCGCCTTGTTGGTGAAGGTGACGGCCAGGATGTTGCGAGCCAGGATGTGGTCTGGCCGCTCGTTGAGCAGGTGGACGATGCGGTGGGTGATGACGCGGGTCTTCCCGCTCCCAGCACCCGCGAGGACCAGCAAGGGCCCCTGGAGGGTGACCACGGCCTCGCGCTGAGGAGGATTGAGCTTCGAGAGGTCCATTGCGCGCGGGGCGGGGATACCTTTTGATTCGGCCGTGCGCGACAACTTTCTCCCAGGCCTCACCCTCCTCCTGCTCGCGCTCGCCCCGGGTGTCGGGTGCACGAAAGCGGAGGGAACCTCCGACGAGGTGACGGCCTCCATCCCCGCCGCCAGTGCGCCCTGCGTGTACTTCAAGACGCTGGCACCGTTCCTGCCGGAGGAGCTGGAGGGCTTCACCGTCGCGCGCACCCAGGGCTCCACCGGCAAGTACGGCGAGGTGTCCGTGTCGGAAGCGGAGCGGCTGTTCACCCGAGGTGAGGGCCGCGAGGTGAAGGTGCGCATCGTGGACACCACGATGGGACAGAAGATTGGGCAGGCCATCCGGGACGCGGCCGAGCGGGCCAAGGACCGGCCGGCGAGCGACCCGGCGGCGCCCATCCACTGGAAGGACGCGGTGGGCTTCGTGAGGTACGACGCGGAGGAGGCGCTGGCGGAGGCGAACCTGTTGGTGGGAGATCGCTTCGTGGTGGCCGTCACCAGCCGGGGCTTTCCGGGCACGGTGGAGGTGCGGCGGGTGGCGCGAGGAATCGACCTGGCCGGGCTGGCCCGGCTTCAGTGAAGTCCGACAATGGGCAAGGAGTGTCCCGGGTGGTGAAGGAGAAAGGTACGCGGTCCGAAGCAGGAGACCTGCTCGCCGCGGAGAAGGCGGCGCGGGAGGTCGTGGCCTCGCTCGGCAAGAGGGAGTTTTTGGACCAGCTCCAGAAGCTCACCAAGAGCTACGCGTCGGACCCGGGCAACCCGGGCTCCTACGCGTGCGAGGGCTGTCAGCGCTGCGCCAACTGCATGTTCTGCAAGGACTGCGACAGCTGCTTCCAGTGCACGCACTGCACCCGGTGCGAGCTGTGCAACAACTGCTCGCACTGCGTGGAGTGCAAGAGCTGTCATGCGTGCGCCTACTGCCTGCAGAGCGAGAACTGCACCACCAGCGCCTACCTGGTGATGTGCCGCAACCTGCAGGACTGCAACTACTGCTTCGGGTGCGTGGGCCTGGCGAAGAAGGACTTCCACATCCTCAACGTCCCCTTCCCCCGGACCGAGTACTTCAAGGTCGTGGGCAAGCTGCGCAAGGAGCTGGGGCTGCCGTAGTGCCCCTCGCGCGGGTCCGGCCCGGCCCGCGTCAGAGCGCCCGGACGTAGAGCGCCTTGAGGTACTCCGTCTCCGGCAGACCCGCGAGCACGGGGTGGTCCAGGCCCGCGCCCCGGCGCTCGAGAATCTGCACCGGGCGCTTCGCGTCCGCGGCGGCGCCCAGCAGCATCTCCTCGAAGCCCGCGCGGTCCAGCTTGCCCGAGCACGAGCAGGTGACGAGCACACCGTCCGGCTTCAGGCACCGCAGCGCGCGCAGGTTCAGCTCGTGGTACGCGCGCAGCGCGGTCTCCAGGCCCTCGCGGCGCTTGGCGAGCCCCGGCGGGTCCAGCACGATAAAGTCGAAGCGGCGGCTCTGCGAGTCGAAGCGCTTGAGCACGTCGAAGGCGTTCGCGTGCTCCACGGTGACGTTGGTCCGGTTGTTGGCGCGGGCGTTGTCGCCGATGCGCGCGGCGGCCTTCTCGTCCTGCTCCACCGCGATGACGGACGTGCAGCTGCGGGCCAGGGAGAGCGCGAAGCCGCCGTGGTAGCTGAACAGGTCCAGCGCCTCGCCGCGCGCCAGCTCTCCGGCGCGCAGGTGGTTGTCCACCTGGTCCAGGAACGCACCCGTCTTCATGTCGCCCATCAGGTCCACGTCGAAGCGGTTGTCGCCCTCGTGGTACGTGAAGCGCGACTCGCCCTGGCCGTGCAGCAAGCGCGTCTCGCGCGGCAGGCCCTCGAAGTCGCGGCCGGAGGCGTCGTCGCGGCACACCACGTGGGTGGCGCCGGTGAGCTCCACCAGCATCTTCGCCAGCGACTCCTTGCGCGCGTCCATGCCCTCGGAGAGCGTCTGGAGGGTGAGGCCCTTGCCGTAGCGGTCCACGAAGAGGCCCGGCAGCAGGTCCGCCTCGCCGTGCACCAGGCGCAGGCCGTCACGCTTGGACAGCGAGGACCTGCGCGCGAGCGCGGCCTCCAGGCGCTTGCGGAAGAAGGCGTCGTTCACCTGCAGCTCGCGCGGGGGCGTGCGCGTCAGCAGGCGCAGCGCCAGCGGGGAGCGCCGCGCGTAGAGGGCCTGGCCGATGGGGTTGCCCTGGGAGTCCACCACCATCACCACCGCGCCGGGGCCCGTCACGTCGGGCGGGGCGGCCAGCTCGGTGCGGTACAGCCAGGGGTTTCCCGCGCGCAGGGACTTCGCGCCCTTGGGAGTAGTACGTGCAACGGGAAGCGTCGGGGGGATGGCCATTCGCGTCACTCCAGGCCGCGCGCGGCCAGTTCCTCATCGTCCTCCCCGCGCAGATGCCCGATTTCGTGGAGCAATGTCACGCGAATCTGTTCGCGCAGCTCCGCCGGGGTGCGCACGGCTCGTGCCAGGTTGCGCCGGTACAGCACCACCGAGCGGCAGGGCGACTCCACTCCGTCGCAGGGCGCGCCCAGGGGCGGCCCCCGGAACAGGCCGAGAATCGTGGGCGACAGGGGCGGCTGGTTGGCGAGCAGGTCCACCTCGGCGGGCAGCTCCTCCGCGGTGACGGGGATGCCCTCCAGGTCACTGCGCATGTCCGCGGGCAGCTCGGAGACGGCGCGGGCCACGTCCACGCGGAAGGTGTCCTCGGTGGGCAGGGGCGGCGCCGGGAAGTCGTCGGGAGCCAGCGCTCGCGCCTTGTCGAAGTGCGTCTGCGCCTGCTTCCACTTCCCTTCCCGCTCCAGCAACAGGCCCAGGTGCTGGTGCGCGTGCGCGGCGCGCTCCGCGTCGTCGACGAGCCCCTGGAAGGCTCGCTTCGCCTCGGAGAAGCGGCACAGCTCGAAGAGGGCCAGGGCCCGCTCGTAGAGGGCCTCTCGGCTGCCCGGCTCTCGCGCCAGGACGATGGCGGCTCGGGCGAGGGCCTCCTCCGCCTGGCCCAGGTCGTTGAAGGCCATGGCCGACACCAGCGCCAGGTGCGGGATGAGCTCCGGGGGCGTGCCGGGCTGGGACAGGCCGCGCTCGGCGTAGAGCGTGCCCAGCTCGTCGCGCTCGCGCGTGGAGGTCATCTGCACCGCGTACAGGTGGGCCGCGCCGAGCAGCGCGTCCGCGTCCCCAGGGTCGATGGCAAGCGCCCGGGCGAAGGCGAGCTGCGCGTCCGACTCGCGCCCCAGGGCGGCCAGCGCGACGCCGCGCTCGGCGTGGGCCGAGGCCAGGTCCGGCTCCAGGGCCGCCGCCTGCGCCGCGCAGGACAGCGCCTCCTCGAAGCGTCCCGAGTCGTAGTAGCCGCGCGCCGCGTCCAGCGGAGAGCCGCCTCGGGCCTGGCAGACCGCGAGCGGCTGCACCGGGCGCGGCGTGTCGCGGGGCTCGTCCGAGGGCGCGGCACTGGCTGGGGAGGCCTTCACCGCCGACACCTCGGGCGTTCCGGCGTCTCCCGGTTCCGGGGCCGAGGCGTTCCGCTTGCAGGCGGTGAGGAAGAGGCAGAGGGCGAGCAGACCGCGCCGCGACATGGGCCGCCACGCTACGGCATCACCCCAGGGGCCGGGAAGCAGGGACGTGCATGCTCGCTCGGCGGGCGGCGGCGCTCCCTCCCGCAGGCACCAGGGTGACGCCCCATGAGCCGCTGCGTCTGGCCCTCACCTCAAGTGCCCGTCGCGGGATGTCGGCGGCGCTTCCTGCCTCGGGTTCATGCGGCGTCGCTGCACGCCTCGGGACACCAGGGTGATGCCCCATGCGCCGCTGCGTCTGGCCCTCACCTTGAGTGCCCGTCGCGGGATGTCGGCGGCGCTCCCCTCCTCGGGTTCATCACGTTGGCGACTCATCAGCCTCTGGATTCGGGCCTCCACCTCCCGCGCCCGCCACTCGCTGATGAATGGGCTCGGCGTGCCCTGTTCTCTCGGCGGACGGCGGCGCGGTCCATCTCGGTGCACTAGGGTGGCGCCCCCATGAGACCCTTGATTCTGGCCTCCACCTCCAGTGCCCGCCGCGCGCTGATGGATGGGCTCGGCCTGCCCTACCGCGCCGTGAGCCCGGGCGTCGACGAGACGGTGGCCGCCCACCTTTCGGCCCGCGACGCCGTCCGGGAGCTGGCGGCTCGCAAGGCTCGCGCCGTGCACGCACGACACCCCGACGCGTGGGTGCTCGGCGCGGACCAACTGGTCGAGGTGGCCGGACAGACACTCACCAAGCCCGTGGACCGCGACGCGGCGAGAGGCCAGCTCCAGAAGCTGCTGGGCCACACCCACGACATCCACACCGGCGTGTGCCTGGTGGACCCGGGCGGCTCCATCGACGAGGCCGTGGAGACCGCGCGCCTGACGTTCCACGACGTCACTCCGGATGAACTGGAGCGCTACCTCGACCTGAACGAGTGGGAAGGCTGCTGCGGCAGCTACCGCGTGGAGGGCGCGGGACAGGCGCTGCTGGCGCGGCTCGACGGAGACCGCGCCAACGTGCAGGGCCTGCCCATGGTGACGGTGGTGCGACTGCTGCGACAGGCCGGCTTCACCTTCTTCGAGCGCGGCCAGCCCTAGCCTCACCCCGCGGTGGACAGCTCCGCGAGAATCTCCTGGTACGCCGCGCGGGCCTTGTCCGCCTGGTCCGCCTTGAAGCTGGCCGCGGCCACCACGGGATGCCCACCGCCCCCATACCGGCCGGCGATGGCGGACAGGTCATGCTGGCGCAGCTCCGGCTTCCACGGGTTGGAGCCGAGCGACACCTTCGCGCGCGACGTCCCCCGCCCCACCCACAGCGTGTAGCGCGCGTCCGGATGGAGCGCGTACGCGATGAACTTGTTGAGGCTGTCCACGCCCTCGTCCACCAGGTCGAAGAAGACGACGCCGCGCTCGTAGCGGGCCCGCGAGCGCACCAGCTCGATGTTCGACTGGTGGCGCGCGAGCAGCGGCGCCAGCGGCCCCGCGATGAGCGGCGAGGCGGCGATGTCCGCGAGCGACTCCGACTGCATGCGGCGGATGACCTCGGGGATGAGCGCCGGGTCCTTGTTCGCCTCCAGCACCGTCATGATGCGCAGCGCGGGCTCCTCCAACGCCACCGCCATCTGCGGCGAGGGGAACTGCGCCCCGTCGATGAGCTCCGCCCAGTGGATGAGGTCCGAGAGCGCGGACGCGTCCCAGCCGAAGCGCTCGCGCGCCACGTCCGCCAGGTACTTCGTGCAACTCTTGCGGTGCGCGTCGTGGAATTTGCGCCCGCTCGAGTCCGCGCGGAAGTGCGCCTCGTCCCCGGGCTGCTGGAACGCGGAGGCATGGTGGTCGAACCACCACGTCAGCCGCGCGTCCTGGCTGTAGCGGAAGTCGACGATGACGTTCTCCTCGCCCGTGAAGACGGCCGGGTCGATGCCCTCCGCGCCCGGCTTGTGGTTCAGCCCCTGGTAGCGGAACGCCGCGTCCGCGCGGACGCGCTCCCGGTAGAAGCGGGTGAACACCGCGGCGCTCGCGGCGCCGTCGAAGCAGTTGTCGTGGAACAGGACCTGGACGTTCATGGCGGCGCCCGTTTACTGCAACGCGAGCCCCTCGCCCACCGCGGCGAAGGACTCCTGCCCGCCCGTGTCGCCCGGCTGTGCGTCACCCGACCCGGCGGCCACCACCGCGAGCCCCACCAGTCGACCATCCGGCAGCAGCCCGCAGCCCAGCGTGCCCCGCGCCCCCGCCGACGTGCTCAGCGTGTACAGCTTCGAGCGCGACCCCAGCGCCGCGGGCGACGCCGTGCGCGCCTCCTCGCCGGTGCCCACCGCGCTCAAGAGCCCCTGGCAGCCCGCCTCCAGCTTCACGCCCGTGGAGCGCTCCACCCAGAGGAAGCCGTAGCGCCCGCGCGCCATGTCGCCAAAGCCCACGCCGCTGCCGTGCAGCGTCGCCGCGGGCAGCGGCAGGTGCGCGGAGAGCTGCTCACGCGTCAGCCGCTCCCACCCCACCGGCAGCTCCAGCCGATACCCCAGCTCGCTGCCCACCAGCAGCTGCCGCACGCCCCCGCCTCCCAGAGACGCCCCCGTGCCCGGCAGCGCCAGGAGCACGGCCGAGGCCAGCGCCGTGGCGAGCCCCAACCCCAGGCCCCCGTAACGCCGCGCGGGCCCGGGCTCCCCCACCACCAGGAACAACGCCACCAGGCCCAGCGCGAAGTAGGCCACGTGCACGGGGGCCGTCGGCGCTCCGCGCGCGAGCCACGCCGTGGCGACCAGTTGCACCGTCAAGCCCGTCTGGGCGATGCCCTTCACCGGCCCCCGGTTGAGCACCAGCACCAGCGCGAGCACCAGGTCCAACGCCACCAACCCGTACGTCCACGCCGGGTCCTGCAGCGAGCCCAGCACCCCACCGGCCCGCAGGAACCACGCGGCCGCGCCCGCCCCCAGCACCGCCGCCACCGGGCCCGGATGCGCGGAGACGGCGCTCGTCACCAGGTCGCCACCGAAGACGGTGGCCTCGTCGTCCACCGCGTCCCCCAGCCGATCCAGCCGCGTGCGGCCGACCTTCTTGTAGGACTGCAGGTGGTCGAAGGGCTCACCACACGCGGGACAGGCCGAGGCGCCCCGGGGAATGGGGCTGTGACCGCAGCTCGGGCAGAGGGTCTGAGGCATGGCCCGCGTATACCGCACCGAACACTCCGCCCACGAGGGCGCGACGCCCATGTCAGCCCGCACCCCCAACTGCCAATTTTTGGACCAAATCGACGGGGCGCCAGCGACACCCGGGTCATTCAAGACCGAGCACACTCGCAGTGTTCGCGGCTTGTAGTGAACTCTCGACTCTTGAACGAAACGTCGAGATTGCGGGGCTGGATGAACGAATCAACTCGACAGAACGAGGAACCCTTCCGGGGTTGCGGTGCTCTGCGTGAGGTGGTGAACCAGGAACCCCGCTCCGTGACAGGGAAAACCCTTAGTACGCGTTACCCGTCAGGTGAGCGTCCGGCTGGCACCTCGTCTGCATATGTCAGACCCCAGGTGTACTCACCCGCGCAGCAACGCGAGGTGGGAGGAGCACATGGCCAAGACGACGACACGCAAGAGCGTCACGGTGCGCCGACAAGGGCGACGGGTGATGCCAGCACTGCGGCGGACGGCTCAGCGGGCCCGGGTGGCCGCCGAGAAGGCCCACCTCACCGTGGGGGAGGTCATCGCCGCCGCCTTCGACACGGCGGGCGGTGAGCTCGGTGAGGCGCTGGCGGTGATGACGTCACCGCAGATGACGCGGGCCCTGGGGCGCCGCATCGTCGTGGTGGGCTGAAACCCTCCGCTTTTTTCAGCGGAGGAACGACCGGTGGCCCGCACCGTGGCTCTGGAGCCTCGGCCACCCGGGCCCCGGGTTCACTCCCCGGCCAGGAGCACGCCGGTGGTGTAGTGCCGCTGGGTGGGCTCACCCGCCAGCGCGCGAGCGAAGTCCTCGGCATTGTTGGGGTGCACCAGGAAGGTGCCCGCGCGCGTCTGGAGGCGCACAGGCGCCATGTCCGGGTGCGGGTCCGCGGACACGGTTCCGCCGCCGCCCACGTCCACCGGCGGGCTCGGGAGCGTCGCGCACCCGGCGAACAGCAGGACTCCCAACATCACGTGAAGCATCTTCATCCGCGTCCTCCGGGACAGAGGCCACCAGGCCCGTCAGCCGGGCCCCTCTATTCCGGGGGCCCCCGGACAGGCAAGGCCCGATGCGTCGCGCGCGGAGGACGGCAGGCCGGGAGCGTGGACATGTCCAGCGCAACGCCGGGCGGACACACCGGTCGTCGCGGTCACCCAGGCGAGGAGCACTCAGCCACTCCCCGCCCGGGAGTCACGCCCCCTGGAGGTTCAGCGAGGCTGCCAGCGGGGACGGTGGTCGTCGCTGTCGCCCGTCTGCAGCGTGAAGCCCGCCTTCGGGTGGATGATGGCCGCGCCCTCCTGCGCGCCCGTCACCGGGTCGATGCGCTGCACGTGCAACTGCCCCGCCTTGATGAACGCGACGAAGCGGCCATCCGGCGAGAACGACGGCAGCGTGCCGTCATCCACGAGCCGCACCTCGGTGCCCGTGGCGGAGCCGTCCTGCGGGTTGATGGCGCGCAGGAAGATGACGTTGCCCGAGCGGTCCTGGCACGGCGACACCGCGCCGCCGCACAGCACGGCGCCGCCCGACGTGGGCCGGTAGTAGTACGCGCGCACGTACGCGGCCCAGGTGCCATCCGGCGCCCAGATGGGGCTCGCGATGAAGGAGTCCACGGTGCCGTCGGTGGACGCCTCGGTGGACACGTCCGCGACCAGCTGGGGCGCGCCGCCGCCCGTCACGTCGATGTTGTAGAGCCGGACCAGCGGCGTGGGCGTGGTGTCCCCCTCGAAGGTCACCAGCTCGTTGTTCGGGTTGGCCAGGAACAGCAGCTGGTCGTTCACGCGGTTGTAGTGCGCCTGCTCCGCCGTCACCCCGGCGTTGGCCAGCGGCGTCGGCGCGGTGCCCCCACCGCTCGAGGTGAACAGGCCCTCGCCGTTCACGTTGAAGACGAACGTCGTCCCGTCACGCGACCAGTCCGGGAACGCGCCCGTCGTCGTCGCCTGCACCACGCCCCCGGCGCCGCCCGGCGTCACCGCCGAGATGCCGGAGCGCTGGCTGCCGTTCTGCCGCACCCACGCGATGGCGGTGCCCGGCTCCCACTCCATCGAGCGGAAAGCCTCCGTGTTGCCCGTGCCGCCATCGGCGACCACCACGCCCTGGCCCTCGACGAGGGGGACCTCGCGCACGGTGAGCTCACCGGCGCTCTTCTCCGTCGCGGTGTCCACCGCGCCCTGCGCGAACGAGAGGTGCGTACCGCCCGGGCCCCACCGCGGATAGCGGCTGTCCGTGCCCGCCGCGCTCAGCGACGTCATGCCCGGCGTGTCGTAGCGCATCACCAGCGCCGCGGAGACTCCGGCATCGTCCCGCCCCGTCACCGCGACATGCATCGCCTGGCAGGTGAGCGGAGCGCCCTCGCAGCGAAGGCCCGGACCGCAGTCCCCGGACGCCGTGCAGGCATCCCCCTTCGCGCCGGTGCCCTGGCCACCACCGTCGGGCGTGCCCGCGTCGTCATCCGTGCCCGCGTCGGGCATCCCCGCGTCCGGCACTCCCGCATCGGGGACACCCGCGTCGTCGTCCCCACCACCGGCGTCCGGCTCGGGGGTGGGCGTCTGGATGGGGCGCTGCTCGCACTCGTTGTCGCCGGTGCAGACCCACTCCTGGCCCTCGGCGGGCTGCCCCTTGTCACTGCGACAGTCGAACTGGTCCACACATTCGTCACCACACCCCGTCGACAGAACCCACAGCGCGCAGCACAGCGCGCCGACGATTCGCTTGTCCATTCAGCCCCTCCAAGTGAGTGAAGGGCGTATAGCCTCGCTCCAAAGGGACGGAATGGTTCGCGAGGGCGGGTTGCAGTGAGCATGTTCCTGAATGAACGGCGATTCACTCCGGCGTGATGAATGATCGACACCCACTGCCATCTCGATGCGACGCGATTCGATGAGGACAGGACGCTCGTGCTGGAGCGCGCCTGGGCCGCGGGGCTGCAAGGCATCCTCGTCCCCGGTGTCGGTCCCCACGACTGGGAGCCCCTGCTGGAGCTGTCGCGCGCGGAGCCGCGCCTCCAGGTGGGCCTGGGCATCCATCCCCAACTGCTGCCGGACATGACACCCGCGGAGGACGACGCGGCGCTGGAGCTGCTCGACGCGCTCTTGTCCAAGGGCGGCGCCATCGCCGTGGGCGAGTGTGGACTCGACGGTCCATCCCTGCCCGGCGCGCCGCTCGAGCGGCAGCTGTCCGTGCTGCGGCGGCACCTGGCGCTCGCGCGCAAGCACCAGCTGCCGGTGTTGATGCACTGCCACCGGCTCCACCCGGCCCTCATCGAGCTGTTCAAGCAGGAGGCGCTGCCCGAGGCGGGCGTGCTCATGCACAGCTACAGCGGCGGCGTGGAGCTGGCGCGCTTCTATCTCCAGAAGGGCTGCCACTTCTCCTTCGCCGGCCCGGTGACGTGGGCCGAGGCGCGCAAGCCCCTGGACGCGCTGCGCGCCATCCCGCTGGACCGGCTGATGGCGGAGACGGACGCGCCGGACCAGGCCCCCACCCCTCACCGGGGCGGCCGCTCCGAGCCGGCCTACCTGCCCCACATCCTGGAGGGGATGGCCCGCGTGCGGGGTGAGCCCCTGGACGAGGTCGCCCAGCGGACGACCGAGAATGCCCGGCGCCTGTTCCGGGAAGGTTTTCCCCCCGCTTCGCGGTAGGCGAGCGGTCGCGTTATAGAGGACCCCCATGAACCCGCAGCCCCCACCGCCCGCCCCTCCCCAGCCTGAGACTCCGCCCGCCACGACGGCCACGCCGAACGCGGCGACAGGCTCGCTCGCCCGGCCGTTCAAGTTCAAGCTGTCGCGCCGCTTCGACCGCACCGGGCGCCTGCTGGGGGACAACGCCATGGAGCGGCTCGCCAACGCGCGCGTGGTGGTGTTCGGCCTGGGCGGCGTGGGCAGCTACGCGGCCGAGGGCCTGGTGCGCAGCGGCATCGGCCACCTGACGCTGGTGGACCACGACGACGTCTGCGTCACCAACACCAACCGCCAGCTCCACGCGACGGTGAAGGGCGTGGGCAAGTCGAAGGCGGAGCTGATGGCGCAGCGCTGCCGCGAAATCAACCCGGAGGCCCGGGTGGAGGCGGTGCGCGAGTTCTACCGCGAAGAGGTCGCCGAGCAGATGCTGCCCGCCGGCCAGTACGACTTCGTGGTGGACGCCATCGACAACGTGAAGGCGAAGCTGCACCTGCTGCATCGGTGCGTGTCGCTGGGCATCCCCGTGGTCAGCTCCATGGGCGCCGCCGCGCGCCTGGACCCGACGGCCATCCGCGTGGAGGACCTGTCCGAGACGCACATGGACCCGTTCGCCAAGGACATCCGCAAGCTGCTCAAGCGCAAGTACGGCGTGGAGACCGAGCGGCACACGGGCATCACCGCCGTGTACTCCATCGAGGCGCGCCGCATGCCGGTGGCCCTCAACTACGACGACGCGACGGACGGGTTCCTGTGTGTCTGCCCGCAGGACAACGAGTTCCACACGTGTGACCACCGCACGCAGATCGACGGCAGCGTGTCCTTCGTCACCTCGTGCTTCGGGATGAACGCCGCCGGCGTCGTGGTGCGAAGGCTCGCCTCCACGCGCTGACGGCTCAGGCCACCTGCTGGGGCTGCGACGCTCGCGCCTGCTGCTCGGCGAGCGCCTCGGCCTCTCGGCCACAGGGCCTGCGGAACACGCAGCGCGTGCAGGGCGTCAGCGTCTCCGACCGGGGGAACGCGTCCGCGTCCAGCGGCGTGTTCGTGACAGGGTCCTTCAGCAGCGCGCGCATCTTCGCCACGCTCGTCTCGAAGTGCCGGTGGAAGGACTCCATGGCGCCCAGGTCCACCTGGACGTCCTGCTCCTTGCCCTCGTTGAGGTACACGAGCGACGCGCGCACCTTCTCCACCGGGAAGCGGTAGCGCTGGGACACGTACAGCGCGTAGCCGAGCACCTGCTCGTCGTAGCCGTCGCGAGACTTGCCCGTCTTCCAGTCCACGACGACGGGCGCGCCGTCCTGGTCCACGAAGGCGAAGTCGGGGATGGCGAAGACCTTGAGGCCGCCGAGCGTGAAGTGGGCGAAGTCGAAGCCCGCGTCCACCTCCAGCCACTGCTCGGGCTTGAGGCTCTTGGCGAGCAGCGGCCAGCGCGAGTTGAAGAACCACGCGAGCGCCACGCGCACCGTCTCCCAGTTCTGCTTCCAGGCCTCGTCGGGGAGCGCCTCGGCGTACTCGTGCTCCACGAGGCCGGTGAACTGCTTGCGGTACTTCTGCGTCCAGTACGCCTTGCCGCGCGAGTGGCGATAGTCGTCCTGCATCAGCTTGCGCGCGCGGGCCTCCACGACGGCGGGGTCCACCACGCGGCCGGCGCGCCAGTCCAGCAGCACGTCCTTGATGCTCTCGTGCACGACGCTGCCCGCCCAACTGAAGCGGTTGGCCAGCTTCTTGAGCACGTACAGCTCCCGCACGTCCTTCGGCGCGTCCGGCTCCCAGCCGCCCCAGGAGCGGTAGTAGTAGAAGTAGTAGGAGCGCAGGCACTCGGAGAACTTCTCGTGGCGGCTCTTGGACCAGGAGAAGTCGTTGTGGAGGGGTGGGCGCCGCATCGAGGCGGCGCATCCTAGGCGTTCGCTCGCTCCGCCAGAAGGGGAACAGGCAGGGAAACGAGCCCTGGGGGTGGGTTGAATGACAGTCCGGGTGGGGAACCCTGGGAGTATGGTCCGCGCCACCATGAAGAGCCGACCCCTGATGGAGCGAGTCGTCCTGATCACAGGCGCTTCCAGCGGCATCGGCCGCGCGGCGGCCCGGGCCTACGCGGAGGCGGGCGCCCACGTGGTGCTCGCCGCCCGGCGGCTGGAGCGGCTGGAAGACGCGGCCCGTGAAGCGGAATCACTGGGGGTCCGGGCACTGGCGGTGCGGTGCGACGTGACTCGTGGCGAGGACGTGGGGCGGCTCATGGCCCAGGTCCGCGCGGACTTCGGTGGGCTGGACGTGCTGGTGAACAACGCGGGCCAGGGGTTGTACGGACCGCTGGAGGCCATCAGCGAGGAGCAGCTGCGGCAGGTGTTCGAGCTGAACGTGTTCGCGCTGTGGCGGGTGACGCGGGCGGCGCTGCCGCTGCTGCGCGGGCGGCGCGGGGCGCACGTGGTGAACGTCAGCTCGGTGCTGGGGCATCGGGGGCTGCCGCTGCTCGGCGGGTATTGCGCGTCGAAGGCGGCGGTGAACGCGATGACGGAGTCCTTGCGCACGGAGCTGGCCACCGAGGGCATCGGCGTGCGGCTGGTGTCACCGGGCCTCACCGAGAGCGAGTTCCGGGACCACCGGCTGAACGCCCAGGGCTGGGCGCAGGACGCGATTCCGCTGAAGGCCATGTCCTCCGAGGAGGTGGCGCGGGCCATGGTGAAGGCGAGCGTGCGCGGACGACGCGACACCATCCTCACCCTCCCCGGCCGCGCCATGGTACTGGCGAACCGGCTCGCGCCCGGCTTGTTCGACCGGGTCGCCCACCGCATGGCCAACCCGGTGAAGAAGGACGCATGAGCCCCCGCAGTCGCCCCGCGAAGCCCGCTGTCTCGTCGGACACGCCGCCTGTCTCTCGCGAACAAAACGCCAAGACATCCTCAGGCAAGAAGCCGGAGACTGGCGACGTGCCCCGACCTCGCCGCGGACGTCCGCCGAGCGGCAAGGCCGAGCCCCTGCCCTCGCGTGATGAGCCGACGCTCGCGGACGCGAAGGCACGCAAGGCGTCCACCGGCTCGCTGTTCGATTCCTCCGGGTCACGCGCGGACGTGGAGGTGGTTGCGGAGGGTGTCGCGCCGCGCAAGGACGCGGTAAGCACACCTTCGACACCACCGAAGGCGCGACGCGGCCGTCCTCCTCGCACCGTGGGAATGGACACGGAGGGCGCCTCGCCGCGCGCGGACACGGCAAGCACACCCTCGACACCTCCGAAGGCGCGACGCGGCCGTCCTCCTGGCACCGCGACCACGTCGACGCGCGTCCCCACGGTGACACCGGGCGCCGCGCACCTGGCCAGCATCCGCGGGCCGCTGCTCGCCTGGTACGACCGCAACAAGCGCGACCTGCCGTGGCGCCGCACGAAGGACCCGTACGCCATCTGGCTGAGCGAGGTCATGCTCCAGCAGACGCAGGTGTCCACCGTCATCCCCTACTGGGAGCGGTTCCTGAAGCGCTTCCCCACCGCGCTCGCGCTCGCCTCCGCGCCACTCGATGACGTGCTCGCCGGATGGAAGGGCCTGGGCTACTACACGCGCGCTCGCAACCTGCACCGCGCCGCCCAGGACATCGTCTCGCGCTTCGGTGGCGCCCTGCCCTCCACCGCGGAGCAGTTGCTCTCGCTGCCCGGCTTCGGCCGCTACACCGCGGGCGCCGTGGCCTCCATCGCGTTCGGTGAGGAAGCCCCGCTCGTCGATGGCAACGTCGCCCGCGTGCTGTCCCGGCTCTTCGAGGTCGAGGGCCTGCCCGGAGACCGCGAGCGCGAGGCCACGCTGTGGGAGCTCGCGGGCCTGCTCGTGAAGGGCGAGCGCCCCGGCGACTTCAACCAGTCCCTCATGGAGCACGGCGCCACCACCTGCCGCCCGGAGAACCCGCTCTGCCTGCTGTGCCCCGTGCGCGAGGGCTGTGTCGCCTTCAAGAAGGGCCGCGTCGCCGAGCTGCCTCCCGCCAAGGTGCGCGCCGCGCCGAAGAAGCTGACCCTGGCCCTGGCCGTGTGGGCCCACGCGGACACGCTGCTGTTCGCGCGCCGCGCGGACTCGGGCCTCTTCGGAGGGCTGTGGGAGCTCCCCGCCGCCGAGGTCGACGAGGACGCCACCGTGGAGGAGACCACGCTGCGCCTCACCGCCGCGCTCGGCACGGGCGTGAAGCTGGAGTCCCTCCTGGGCACGGTGAAGCGGCAGCTCACCCACCGCGACCTCACGCTGCGCCTGTACCGCGTGTCCGGCCCCAAGCGCCCCACCCACTCCGCCGCCTTCCAGGAGCTGCGCTGGTGCACACCCGCCGAGGCCGCGACGCTCGGCATGAGCACCGCGATGCAGCGCGCCCTGGACACCGTGGTGGGCACGCAAGCGGAGGGCCGCTGACTGCTCCGGTCGCCGCCCAGCTCGCCCGCGGCTGTCCTCCCGACGACACGCCCCGGGACGTCGTGTTGCTTCGACAACCCCCGCCAGGTCGGGTCGCTTTCGCGCGTCACGCACGCGACTCAAGCTTCGCGCGCCCTTTCACCGGAGGCGTCCCGATGGCTCGAAACAACGCTCCCAAGTCGACCCCGCACACGAAGCCCCAGCACGCGGAACACGCGCATGAGCCGCAGGGCGCTCACGCGCGCTCCGACATCTCCCACGAGCAGATTGCCCGGCGCGCCTACGAAATCTACATGGCCCGCGGAGGCAAGCCCGGCAACCACGAGCAGGACTGGCAACAAGCCGAGCGAGAGCTGAAGCTCGGCCGTCAGTAGCGGTCCGCCACCTGGGCCCGTGTCCACACCGGGCCCACGTCAGTGAGGCGGCGGCGAGTGCAGCACGGGGCGCTCGGCCTCGAGCGCGCCTCGCAACCTGCGCTGCGCCACCTTCAGCTCCGAGAGGATGCGCTCCGCGTCCTGCACCGAGCGCATCGCCAGGCCGCACGCCGGCGTCAGCAGCACCGTGGACACGGCCCGGGGGAACGAGAAGCCTCGCGGCAGCGCGGCCTTCAGCGAGGCCTCCACCGAGTCCGCCAGCTCCGTCACCTCGTACGTCGACGCGAGGTCCGTGGGGATGATGCCCAGGCTCAGCGTCGCGCCCGAGTGCAGGTAGCGCTCCAGCGCGTCCTTCTCCTCCAGCATCGCGTCGAGCGACAGCCGCACGTCCAACGACAACAGGTCCGCCTGCGCGTCCAGCAGCGCGCTCCAGTCCGTGTTGCCGCAGCAGTGCAGGCCCACCAGCGCGCCCTCCCGCTGGAGCGCGACAATCAGGAGCCGCAGCTCCTGCACCGCCAGCAGGTGCCGCGGATTGACGCGCTGGAACGCATACAGGCCCGGCTCGTCGAGGAAGAACAGGGGCGTGGTGCCCGCGCGCCGCAGCGCCTTCACCATGGCCAGGGAGCGCGCCAGCACCAGCCGGTAGATGGCCTGGTCCAGCCCCGGCACCTCCAGCGCGGACAGCCCCGAGTCCGTCCTCGCCACCGAGCGCACCGTGAAGGGCCCGGCGAGCTGCGCCTTCGCGAAGGCCAGCTTGCGGTGCTCCACCTCCCACAGGAACGGCCGCCACGCACGGCACGCCTCAGGGGAGGGCTCGTACGCCTCCAGCGCCCCGGCCGCGAGCGCGGACTCCAGCTTCGCCTCGAACTGGGCGCGCCCCGCCTCCCAGGCCTGGAGGTCCACCGTGCACAGGCCCTCGTCGTCGAAGCGCAGCCCGGGAAGCCCCTCCAGCGCCGCGGGAATCATCAGCTCGGAGGGCTTGCCCACCGGCAGCTGCGGCAGGAAGGGGATGTCCATCGACAAGGCGACCTGGAGCCCCAGCTCCACCTGCGTGTGGGGCAGGCTCCCGATGCCCGTGGTGGCACAGGCGGGCAGCAACTGGACGGCTCGACGGATGTTCGGCGCGCTCATAGGCGCGGGAGTCTAACCGCTCCCCTTCCCCACGGCGCGCTTCGGTGGCCCCGGGCGGGTCCCCAGAGCCCCCGGGGGCCCGTGCGTCCGAATCAGGACACCGAGAAGTACGAGGCCTGGGGATGGTGGAAGACGATGGCGGAGACCGAGGCCTCGGGCTCCATCATGCAGCCGTCGGTGAGCTGCACCCCAATCTCCTCCGGCCGCAGCGCCTCGAAGAGCTTCGACTGGTCCTCCAGCCGGGGGCACGCGGGGTAGCCGAACGAGTAGCGCTTGCCCGCGTACTCCGCCCGGAAGCGCTCCAGCATCGTCATGTCCGGCTTGTCCGGGGTGCCCCACATGCTGCGCAGCTGCGTGTGCAAGAGCTCCGCGTAGCCCTCCGCCGTCTCCAGCGCGAGCGCCTGCACCGCGTGCATCTTCAGGAACTCGCCCCTGGCCTTGAGGCCCTCGGACAGCTCGCGGATGCCCGAGCCCGCCGTCACCACGAACATGGCCACGTTGTCGGTGGGCACGCCGCGCTCCAGCGGCCGCAGGTAGTCGGCCAGGCACAGGCCCCCGTCGCGGTCCTGCCGGGGGAAGTCGAAGCTCGCCGCCTCGCGGCCCGTCGTCCCGTCGAACAGCACCACGCGGTTGCCGTCGCTGCCCGCCTTGAAGAACTGGAACACCGCGCGCGCCTGCATGAGGCCGCCGCGCAGCATGCCCTTGAGCTCCTCCACCGCCTCCTTCAGCGCCAGCGCCTTGCGCCCCTCCTCCGTCTTCGCCAGCTCCGCCTCGGCCGGAGTCCCCAGCGCGCGCGACGACGTGCGCAGGCCCAGGTGCCGTCCGTACAGCATCACCGGGTTGATGAACTTCCAGATGTGGTCCAGCGGCGTGTTCGTCAGCACGTGCCGCTCGAAGTCCGGCGCGGGCGGCACCGTCTCCAGCACCCGAATCTCCGCGCTGCGCCCGCGCGCCACCACCGCCTCCACGCGGGGACGCTCCTTGACCTCCTGGGCCAGCTTCACGCGGCGCTCGGCCAGCTCCCCGCGAAGCCGCTCGTGCGACGTCGGGTCGACGATCTGCTTGGCCAGGTCCAGGCCGCTCATCGCGTCCTGCGCGTAGGCCACGGTGCCGCCGCCGTACGCCGGGGCGATGTTGCGGTCCACGAAGTTGCGGCTGAGCGCGGCGCCGCCCACCAGGATGGGCACCTCCACGCCCGCGCGCTTCAGGTCCTCCGCCGTGGCCACCATCTGGTGCGCGCTCTTCACGAGCAGGCCCGACAGCCCGAGGATGTCCGGCTGGTGCTCGCGCACCGCCTGCACCAGCTGCTCGGGCGGCACCTTGATGCCCAGGTTCACCACGTGGAAGCCGTTGTTGGCGAGGATGATCTCCACCAGGTTCTTGCCGATGTCGTGGACGTCGCCCTTCACCGTGGCCAGCACCACCTTGCCGCGCATGGCCGCCTTGGCGGAGCTCATGTGCGGCTCCAGGAAGCCCACCGCGGCCTTCATCGACTCGGCGCTCTGGAGCACCTCGGCGACGATGAGCTCGTTGGCGCCGAAGAGCCGACCCACCTCGTCCATGCCCTTCATCAGCGGGCCGTTGATGATGTCCAGCGGCGCGTACTTCTTGAGCGCCTCCTCCAGGTCCGCGAAGAGGCCGTCGCGCGAGCCCTCGATGATGTAGCGCTGCAGCCGCTCCTCCAGCGGCAGCGTGCTCACCGCCACCTTGACGGCCTTGCGCTCGCGGAAGTGCGCGGCGAACGGCGTGACGGGGTCCGGTCCCCGGTTGTAGAGCAGGTCCTCCGCCAGCGTGCGCTCCTCCTCGGGCAGCGACGCGTAGCGCTCCAGCTTCTCGGAGTTGACCAGCGCCATGTCCAGGCCCGCCTGGACGCAGTGGTACAGGAAGACGGAGTTGAGCACCTCGCGGCCCGCCGTGGGCAGGCCGAAGGACACGTTGGAGATGCCCAGCACGGTGCGGCACTGCGGGAAGCGCTGCTTGATGAGGCGCACGCCCTCCACCGTCTCCACGCCGCTGCCCGTGTACTGCGCGTCACCCGAGGCGCACGGGAAGACGAGCGGGTCGAAGTAGAGGTCCTCGGCGCGCATGCCGTACTTCTTCGTGAGCAGCTCGAACGAGCGCTCCGCCACGGCGAGCTTCCGCTCGCGCGTCACGGCCATGCCCACCTCGTCGATGCAGCCCACCACCAGCGCCGCGCCGAAGCGCCGGGCAAGCGGCACCACCTTCTCGAAGCGCTCCTCCCCGTCCTCCAGGTTGACGGAGTTGATGATGGCCTTGCCCTGGCTGTACGTCAGCGCCATCTCCAGGACGCGCTCGTCCGTGGAGTCGATCATCAAGGGCACGCGCACCTTCTTGACGACCACCTCCAGGAACTGGCGCATGTCCTCCAGCTCGTCGCGGTCCGGGTTGGCCAGGCAGATGTCGATGACCTGCGCGCCGCGCTTCACCTGCGCGCGCGCAATCTCTGACGCGTCCTCCACCTGCCCCGCGACGATGAGCTCCTTGAACTTCTTGCTGCCGATGACGTTGGTGCGCTCACCGACGATGACCGGGCGCACGTCGTCCGTCACCTCCAGGTAGTCCACGCCCGACAGCGTCGAGCGGGGCTTGGGCACCTTCGTGCGCGGCTTGAGGCCCTTCACCGCCTGGGACACCGCGCGGATGTGCGCCTCCGTGGTGCCGCAACAGCCGCCCACCACGTTGAGCCAGCCCTGCTCACAGAAGCGCGTGAGCGAGCGGGCAATCATGTCCGGCGTCTCCAGGTAGTGGCCGTTCTCGTCCGGCAGGCCCGCGTTGGGCACGCACGACACCGGGAACGGGCTCAGCTCCGACAGGGAGCGCAGGTGGTCCGTCATGAAGTCCGGACCCGTGGCGCAGTTGAGCCCCAGGTAGAGCAGCTCCCAGTGCTCCAGCGACGCCGCCAGGCTCTCCACGCTCTGGCCCGCGAGCATGGTGCCCATGGGCTCAATCGTGCCCGACACCGCCACCGGCAGCGCGTAGCCCAGCTTCTGGAACGCCCGGTCGATGCCCAGGAGCGCCGCCTTGATGTTGCGCGTGTCCTGGCACGTCTCCACCAGCAGGTAGTCGGAGCCGCCCAGCGCGAGCCCCTCCGCCTGCACGGCGAAGTTGTCCACCAGCTCCTCGAAGGTGATGCCGCCGGTGACGCTGATGGCCTTGGTGGTGGGGCCCACCGAGCCGGCCACCCAGCGGATGCGGCCGTCCTTCGCCTCGGCGGCCTCGGCGGCCTCGCGGGCGAGCCTGGCGGAGGCCTGGTTGATCTCGAGCGCCTTGTGCCCCAGGCCGAACTCGTTGAGCACCAGCGGCGTGCCACCGAAGCTGTCCGTCTCCGTCACGTCCGCGCCCGCGGCGAAGTAGCGCGCGTGGATGTCGCGGATGAGCTCCGGCCGGGTGAGGACCAGGTTCTCGTTGCAGCCCTCGAACTCGGCGCCGCCGAAGTCCGCGGCCTTGAGGTCATGCTGTTGCAACAGCGTCCCCATGGCGCCATCCAGCACCAGCACGCGCTCACGCATGGCGGAGCGCAGGGCCTCCACGCGGCGGCCATGCTCTCCAGGAGGGGGAGGAAGGACGGTGGGCGTCGGGCTCGTCATGATGGCTTCACTCCTGTCAGCAGAAAGACTCGAAAGGGGCTGGCACCGTCGCGGGCGTGCGACTCGCGGGTGAGCTGCGCGAACCCCTGCTCGCGCAAGCTGGCCTCGAGCTGTGACGGCTCGAAGCCCAGGTGGCGGTGGCCCAGCCGGTCCACCACCCAGCGTTCGTCATGCGGCATCAGCTCCAGCACCACCAGCCGGCCGCCCGGCTTGAGCAGGCGCGCGGCCTCGGCCAGCACCGCCGCCGGCTCCTCCACGTGGTGCAGGCTCTGTGAAATCACCACCAGGTCCAGCTGGCCCGATTTCAACGACAGCCGGTGCAGGTCTTCGCAGAGGAAGCTCACGTTGGTGAGGCCCTCGCCCGCCGCGCGCTCCCGCGCCTGCTCCAGCGCGACGGCGTTCTGGTCGATGGCCCACACGTGCCGGGCCCACCGGCCCAGCGCCACGCTCAACACGCCCGTCCCACAGCCGAAGTCCGCGACGTCCAGCGGCGGCAGGAGCGACGCCAGCGCGCCCGCCCACAGGAACCACGACTGGCCCGGCTCCAGGAGCCGCTCGTTGAGGGCCTGCCGGTCCGCGCGGGCGCGCAACAGGTCCTTGAGCCGCGCCGAGTCCCCCGCCGCGTCCTCCGCCTCGCGCGCCAGCCGGATGAGCGGCCAGCGGGAGTCCTCACCGCCCAGCGCCAGCGAGTAGTAGCTGAAGCCCGCCTGCCGCTCCTCGCGGATGAGCCCCAGCCCCTTGAGCTTGCCCAGGTGATGGGACACCGAGGACTGCGCCACCCCCACCAGCGACACCAGCTCCGTCACGTTCAGCGGAGCCTCCGACACCAGTCGGAGGATGCGCAGCCGCGTCGGGTCGCCGAGCGCCCGGAAGGATTGGGACAGAGCTTCCATATCGCTGCATCAACATACGTCGATGCCGGACTGGAGGCCAGCGGACTTTCGACGCACCGCGTGCTTCCCGGCGGACAGTGGTAGATGTGGGACATGGCATCTCCCAACCTGCAGCAGTTGCTCGAGGGCAAGCGGTTCGGCCTGGTCCTCTCGGCGGGCTACTTCGGCTTCTACGGGCACGCTGGCTTCCTCAAGGGGCTGGCGAGCACGGGGCTCAAGCCCTCGGCCTACGCGGGTACGTCCGCGGGCGGCATGGTGGCGGCGTACGCGGCGGCGGGGATGCCGGTGCACGCGATTGAAGAGCTGGTGCTGCGCCAGACGCGCGCGAACTTCTGGGACCCGGACCCGATTGGCGCCGTGTTGAACGCGGACGCCGCGGGCCATGGGCTCACGGGCCTGCTCAAGGGCGAGCGCTTCCGGCGGCTGCTGGAGGACACGCTGGGCGCGCCGACGTTCGAGGACCTGCCGCATCCGCTGCTGCTGGTGGGCGCGAACCTCACGCTGGGCACGCACGACGTCTTCACCACGGGGGAGCTGGCGCCGCGCGTCCACGCCACCTGCGCCTATCCCGGCCTGTTCCGCGCGGTGCCGCTGGATGGGAACCTGTATTGGGACGGAGGCCTGGTGGACAAGGCGCCCGCGCTGTCGCTGCATGACAGCGCCGCCGGGAAGGACCTGGACGCCATCCTCGTGCACTTCCTGCCGAGCAAGACGCGCAAGGTGGTGGGTGGGCCCATGGCGTATGCGCAGGGACTGGCGGCGGGCTCCGCGGCGCTGAGGAGGGATCACTTCCGGCTCCAGCTGACCGTGCTGGAGGGACGCGGCATCCCCGTCTACGTCGTCGTGTCCAACCTGCCGCCCGTGACGCCCACGACGATGGAGCGCGGGTTCGATGCGCTGGACCAGGCGCGCCTGGCCGCCGCGGTGGCCTTGTCCCGTCCGCCCGTGCCCTTCGGGCAGGCGCAGTGGTGAGCTGAGGCTCCGCGCCCGGCCTCTCGACACGCGCGGCCTCGCCCATCGAGGTGCCGCGCCTCCGACGATGGGGGCACGTCACTTCTCGCCGGGCTCACCGTCCTCTTCGCGCTCGGACGACGGAAGGTCCCAGCGCTCCAGCAGTCGTCGCAACGTCGTGCGGTGCATTCCGAGTTCCCGAGCCGCCGCGCTCACGTTGCCCGAGTGCTTTCGCAGCGCGGCCTCGACCCGGGCGCGCTCCTCGCCCTCCAGCGTCTTCGCCTTCGCGGAGAGTTCGCGCGCCGCGGGGCCCGCCTCGCCGTCACCGAAGGCCGTCCCCGCGCCCGAGCCCAGGTGCGCAGCGGAGACGCGTCGCGAGCCCTCCGCCAACGCCTTCTGGACGGCACCACGGACTTCGACGAGCAGCTCGCGCACGTTGCCCGGCCAGGGCCTGAGCAGACACGCCTCCAGCAATGAGACGTGAGTTCCCATGTCGGGCTCGACACGGTGGACCTGCTCCTGGAGGAGCAACGTGAGTTCCTCCGGGCGCTCCCGCAGCGGAGGGAGCACCACCTCCGGTCTGCCGATGCGGAAGTACAGGTCCTCGCGCAGGCGCCCCTTCGCGACGAGCGCTCGCAGCGACTGATGACTCGCGGAGCAGACCCGCACGTCGACCTTGGCGGGCCTCGCGGCGCCGAGCGCGAGCACCTCCCCTGTCTCGAGCACGCGCAGCAGCTTCGCCTGGACCGCGAGGTCCAGCTCCACCACCTCGTCGAGGAACAGCGTGCCGCCGTCCGCGCTCTGCAGATAGCCCTGCGCGTCCGCCTCCGCGCCCGAGTACGCGCCGCGCCTGGCGCCGAACAACAGTCGCTCGGCGAGCGCCTGGGGGATGGCCGCGCAGTTGACCGCGATGAAGGGCCCCGTGCTCCTGGGGCCCGACGAGTGGAAGGCCCGCGCGACGCCCTCCTTGCCCGTGCCGCTCTCACCGTGGAGGTGCAGGGAGGTGCCGAGCCGCGCTGTTCGCGACACCTCGTCCAACACGGCGCGGAAGGAAGGGCCTCGCAGGAAGCCGTCGATGCGCTCGACACCGAGTCGCTCCAGTGGACCGACGTCCGCGCTGGGGACGAACAGCGAGGTGCCCATGCGGATGACCCGCCGCGCTTCCCGGGGCGCGCCGACGGGCAGCCGCTCACCGTCCACGAAGGTGCCGTTCTGACTGCCCAGGTCCGTCACCCAGAAGCGCTGACCGTCGAAGCGGATGCGCGCGTGCCTGCGGGACATCCTCGGGTCCTCGGTCTCACCCAACGAGGGCGTGCCCCGTCCGACCTCCAGGCTCTCGCCTCTCAGCGGTAGCGCCACCGCCAGGGCGGCTCCCGCGCCGTACACCCCCACCAACCCCGGCGTCCGCGCGCGCGCAAAGTCCCCCGCCTCCAGGGAGCCCTCGCTCGGTCCGAGCGTCGACACGTCCCGCGCCATGCCTTCGTCCCTCTCCCAGGGCGCACCGCGTTGGCACAGCCCCTCGTGCCAACCACGCTAGCGCAAGTGTGTCAGCGCTGCTGATGGCACCGGGCTACCGCTCACGAGCACCCGTGGCACGAAGCTGGCTATGAAGTCGTCGAGGACAGGCCGCTCCGGGTCTGTCCTCGCCACCATCCATGAGGGGGAAGTCATCCGTGAAGGCATTCGTGCGAGTCCGTCCTGGCGTGTCACCGAAGCGGCCACTGTGGGCCGTGGGGCTTCACTGCGCGCTCCTGCTCCTGCTGGCGAGCGGCGCCAGTGGCTGCTGCAAGTACATGGGGCGCTCGTGCCCGTCGAAGGGTCCGAGCAAGGACGACACCCTGCCCCACAAGGACTGCGCGCGGGAGAACTGCGAGACGCCCCCGTACGAGGGGCGGCTCATCTCCGATGACTGCCCCTCCGGCCAGTGCGACCCGGAGAGCCCCAACGGCCTGGGCATCTACAACCTCGAGGGCCACAGCCACTGCCTGGCCATCTCCACCAAGGACCGCTACTGCCCGGAGACGTTCCTGAACACGGCGGACGGCATCGCGCTGCGCCTGCGTGACGCGAATGTCGGCGCGCAGGTCATCATGGCCGACGTCGTCGACGCCCGACTGCTCGACGAAGCGATGAGCGCCTCCGAGCCGGTGAAGGTGCTCGAGATTCAAGGCGGGACGGGACAGCTCCGCTTCAAGGGAGTCCACGTGGGCCGTTCCACGGGGCCCTTCGCCATCGAGGGCGGTGAGCTCCCCAGGCTCATCCTCGCGTTGAGCGTGAAGGACCCGTACGAGGAGCCCCGTCGCTACCAGGTGAGGTTCCGTCCCCTGACCCACGCCTCGATGCCGCGCGGCGCGGTGCCCAAGTACGTGATGGAGTACCAGGAGGGTGAGTGGAGGCCGAGCATGTCCTGGGTCAATCCCTGCTCGGGCGTGACGGACGTCCCGGCCCGGCCGGACGCCTCGATGGCCGTGCTGCCCGACTTCGCCGTCGACAGTCTCACCGCGGGCGTCAGCCACCAACCGAGGTCCGTCACCCTCGCCTGTGACAAGGGCGCCATCGCGACCTGCCTCGACTGGGGCTACACGCCCTGGGACAAGCACGGGCGACCCGACGCGAACCGCGCGTACCTCTACGCCTCCTGTCTCCAGGCGAAGCGCGCCGCGTACTTCGTCCGGTTCAACAACCTCAAGAGCTACACCGCCAACAACACGCTCATCCGCCGGCGCGACGAGTTCGCGGTCGGCCTGGAGCAGAGCAGCAACCTGGAGACCCTGCCCCGCCTGGAGGCCCTGTGGAGCCCGCGTGGCGCGGAGTGCATCATCCCGGAGAACTTCCGTCGCCCCGAGCTCGTCGACCCCAGGTGGGTCGGCCTGCTGCCCCGCTGCGAGCCCGTCCACTGGACGCAATGGGGCAAGCTCGCCACCGCGCCCGCGCGCTGACACGGGCCTGCGCATCGCGGCACCTGCGCGTGCCCGATGAGCTGGCCCCGTGGGTCTCGAGACGACTCCGTGGAGTAAGGCACAGCGTCCCGCGTGCTGAGGTCCTTGCTCGGAGCTCAGCACGCCCAGTTCGCGCAATGGCAGTGGCTCAACCCGGCGTGACGAGGTCCGCGCTCAGCGCAACGGCGACGGCTCAGCGTCCCGCGTGATGCGGTCCGCGCTCGGACGTGAGCACGCCCAGCTCCCGCAGCGGCTGGGCATATTCCTCGCGGAGGAAGACATCGAGCGCCAAGGCCCGCTCCAACGACGCGCGGGCCTGCGCTCTCAGCGGTTCGCGCTCCGCCGAGGTCGCGCCCTGTGAGCGCGCGAGCAAGAGGGCGCCTCGAACCGCATGAGCAGCCGCGAGCCGGGGATTGAGCCCGAGCGCCAGATCGGCCTGCGCCAGCCCTTCGGTGAGGAGCGATGACGTCTGTGCCTCCGACGCCATCCACCAGCTCGCGCGCGCCAGCTCCAGGTGGGCCTCGTCGTAGGGATAGAGCTTCACGGCCCGTCGAGCCTCATCGAGCGCCTCGCCCACCCATCGCCGCGCCGAGCGTCCGCGCAGGCGCTCCCACGAGGCCCGAGTCAGCGACAACCGCGCTCCCAGGACACGGCAGTCCGCGCACGAGGCGTCTCCCGGATAGGGCACGGTGAGGGCTCGCCGCGCGGACTCCAGTGAAGCGGTGGGGTCCACCCCCGAGCGCACCGCGTGCTCCGCCGCGAGCAGGTGCACCGACGCGCCCAGGAAGTGCGTCCTTCCCGCCGTGGGGTTGAGTTCGAGCGAGCGCGCGACATGCGCCAGCGCCCCCGCGAGCAAGGTCCCCGGCTCGCCGCCCGTGCGCGACACATGGCGCGCCTGGGTCAGCTCCGCGAGCCCCAACTGCGTGAGCACCGGCGCATACCGCGCATCCAGCGCGAGCGCCCGTGCCCCCGCGGAGCGAGCCTGCTCGACATCGGCCGAGGGGACCCTCCCGAGGGAGAGCTCATATTGCGCCAACGAGTTGTGCACCTCCACGAGGTTGGCGTGCGCGAAGAGGTACTTCGGGTCCACACGCGCGGCCTCTCGCAGGTGACGCGCGGCCTCGGCGAACGCGGCGCTCGGGTCCTGGCCATGCTCTCGCAACCACGTCCCTCGCCACCGATGCACGAGGGCCAGGTCATTGAGCGCCCACGGGTAGCGGGGTTGCAGTCGCAGCGCCTTCTCGAACCACGCGACGGCCTCGTCGTAGGCGGGACGCGGGTCCTTCCCCTCGCGCGCATCCTGGAGCCCTCGCATGAAGTGGCTGTAGCCCAGCGTGTCGTGGGCCTGGACGTTCGCGGGGTCCAACGCCACGGCGCGCGCGGCGGTGGTGGTCCAGTCGGAGAGCACGGCCTTCGGGTCCGTGTCGCGCTCCTGGAAGTTCACCAGGCGGTACCAGTTCATCAGCACCCAGGCGCGCTTCGTATGCACCGAGGAGCGTCCGGGCGCGGCCTTCACGGCCCGCTCGCTCGCGACCAGCGCCTGCTCCAACGAGGCCCGACGCGAGCGCCCCTGTCGTTTGTCCAGCTCCGACTGTTGCAGCCAGACCTCGGCCAGCGCCTCGTGCCCACGGGCGTCACTGCGTCCCAGGTCCGTGGCGGCCTCGTAGCGCCGGGCGGACTCTTGGAGCCCCGTGCGCGCAGCGTCGTAGGCCCCGCGCTCCAGCTCGCGCATCGCCCGAGCCAGCGTCACCTCTCCGGAGAGCAGCCGCGTCTCCAGGCTCCACGGCGACTCATCGACGGCACGAGCAACCGTGTCCGCCGCCGTCTCCAGCGAGCCCCGGTAGTACGCGATGAGGCCCTCCAGGTACGTCCCCGACTCCACCTCCCGACTGCGCTCCAGCGACTGCAACGCCGGCACCAGATAGCGAGCCTCCAGCGAGCGCTGACGCTCCGCCACCCACGCCGCGTCGCCACTGCGTCGAGCCGCCTCGAGTTCCTGGTGGTACAGCCCACCGAGCACCCGCCCCAACGCATGATGCAGCTCGGGTGATTCGAGCCCCTTCGCACGCGCGGCCTCCAGTGCCTCGCGCGCGGGCTCCAGCTCGTTCATCGCCAGGTGCCCCAGCCCCAGCGCCTGCTGCACGAGCATCTCGCCCGATGTCCCCAGCCCATGAGGCAGCGAGGCGATGCGGCGCATGTGCTCGCGGACCAGCGCCTCCTCCCGCCCCGTGTCATGCAGGGGCGCCAGGTGCGCGGCGCGAAGAATCCACTCGAGGTCCTTCACCTGCTGCCCGAGTTGCTGCGCGAGCAAAGCACGCGCTCCAGAGCGTTGCTCGACGGCCCGCGCCTCCAACCACGAATGCACGCCGAGCACGGACAGCCCCACGATGCACACGAGGGACACCGCGCTGACGGTGACGAGCGCGCGCTGCGTCTTCCACCGTCGCACCAGCCTCGCCCACGGTCCCGGTCGTCGGCCGAGGATGGGCTCGCCATCGAGGAAGCGCCCCAGGTCCTCCGCCAGCGCTCGCGCCGAGCCATAACGCGCCGCAGGCTCCTTGCTCAGGCACTTGAGGAGCACCGTCTCCAGGTCCACAGGCAGGCCCGGCACCAGCGCTCGCGGTGCACGAACATCCTCATGGAGCACATGGTGCAGCACGCTCGCGGCGGACACGCCATGAAACGGCGCGACACCACAGAGCGCCTCGTAGAGCGTCGCGCCCAGGCCATACACATCCGAGCGCCGGTCCAACGCCCGGACATCTCCCCGAGCCTGCTCCGGCGCCATGTACGCGGGCGTCCCCAGCACCGCGCCGGACTGCGTGAGCCCGCGCTCCAGCCCCGTCTCCTGCGCCAGGCCGAAGTCCATCACCACCGGCAACCAGCGCCCCTCTTCACTCCGCTGCACCAGGATGTTGGAGGGCTTGAGGTCGCGGTGGATGACGCCCAGTCGATGGGCCTCGTGGATGGCCAGGGCCACGTCCCGCAGCACCTGGACCTTGTCCTCCAACGACATGTCCACCGCCGCCACATCCAACCTGCGCCCGGCGACCAGCTGCATCGCGATGAAGTCGCGGCCCGCGACCTGCCCCACCTCGTACACCTTGCAGACGTTGGGATGGTCGATGCGCGCCTGCGCCCGGGCCTCCTGGACCAGTCGCATCGCGCGCGCGGGAGACGTCCCCTTCACGAACTTGAGCGCCACGTCGCGGCCCAGGCGCGCATCCCTCGCGCGATAGACCACGCCCATTCCCCCCTGGCCGAGCAGCGTCAGGTCCGCGAAGCGCTCCCACGCCCCGGGCGGCCCCGCGTCCTCCCAGGGCTCCTCCGGAGCGACGCTGTCTTCCTGGGTGGAGAGCCCCCTGGGCACGCCGGCCCCCTCCCGGCGGTCATCCGCGTCCGACATGCCCGCGACTCTAGCGCGGCGGCTTCTCCTCGGTGAGCCCCTGGCACGACGCCCGCGTGCCACCCGTGCCAACCCCGCGTGTCACCGCACGACGAATCGCGCCCCACTGCCGAGCACCCTCCTCGGAGAAGCCCGTGCAAGCACGCGGGCACGAGCGGTGCACAAGGCCCCCACGCGACACGCCGGGCAACCCACGTGTCACCGCACCGCGAGCGGTGCGTCCCACCGATATCCGAAAGGCACCCCGTGAAGACTCACGTCACCGTCGCTTCCCTCTCCCTCATGTTCGGCCTCGTCGGCTGCGGCCCCGAGGTGGAGGTGGACTCCACGCAGGCCCCCACCACGCAGGAGCCCGTCAGCGCGCCCGCGACCGAGGAGCTCGACACCGCGACCCAGGCCATCAACCCCGGCTGCAGGGACCCACAGGTCTACTGGCCCTACGGCGTCATCAACTCCAACGGGACGGTCAACAACGGCTGGGCGGGCAACCTCATCCAGAGCTCGGAAGACCGCGTGTTCTTCTCGTACAGCGGCGCGGGGGTGGCCCCCTCCAACGTCGTGCGCATCACCCTCACCGCCGCCGCGAACATCACCTGGTGGAAGGGCATCGAGGTCTTCCGCCCGGACGGCTCGCGCCACCCCAGCGTGCTCGAGACGCACAACTCCGGCCGCGGTCCCTACACGATGGACATCGTCGTCAACAACACCGACTCGCCGAACCTGTGGGCCATCAAGTTCCTCAAGGGCAAGCTGTTCGGCATCCACACCGGCATGTACTGCCTGGAGGACCTGTCGGCCTGGCGCGGCCGCAACCTGTACTTCACGTGGACCTATGACGCGTCCTGAGCCCTGACGTCGGGCGTGCTTCGTCGGGCCCCCGCACACGAGGCCCGACGGAGCGCGGCGGCTCAGCGTCCGCCGTAGCGGCGGTGGTCCACCATGAGGCAGCGGTCCTGCACCACCTGGATGCCCGCCTCCGCGAGCTTGCGCGCCGCCGCGTCGTTGCGGATGCCGGACTGGAACCACACCGCCTTCGGCTTCTTGGCGATGATGTCGTCCACGTGCGCGTCGATGTCCTGGGGCCTGCGGAACACGTCCACCAGGTCCACCTCGCCCGGCACGTCCGCGAGCTTGCGGAACACGGGCTTGCCGAGGATGTGCGTCACGTCCGGGTAGTAGACGGGCACGGGCACCACCTCCACGCCCGCGCGCGCCAGGTAGTCCGGCACGTAGAAGGCCGGCTGTCCCGACTGCTGCTCCGTCTTGATGCCCAGCACCGCCACGCGCCTGGCACCCTTCACCACGCGCTCCACACCCGCTTCGTCCTCGACGAGGTTGTCTTCCCAGCTCATGGCGTCTCCTCCTGAAGGGCCTGCGCTCGCGACTGCATCGTCACCGTCCACGCCGCCGGGCCCACCCGGGCCTTCACCGTGAGCTCGCGGCTCACCGGCACGAAGCGCCCGTAGGCCACCACCTGCTCGCCCTCGCACGTCACGCCCGCCGTCAGCTCCGGGCGCCCCGCCGCCACCCACGCGTCCGTCAGCTCCCGCGGCGCGTCCTCCGGCACCGAGTCCAGGCACTTGAGGCTCAGCACCACCGCGTCGCCGTACTCCGTGTCCCGCGTCCCCTGCAGCGTGCGCTCCAGCACATACGCCACCTGCGTGTCGCCCATGGGCAGCGTGTCCACCGCCCACGTGCGTTGACCCTCCGACAGATGCCGCTGGAACAGGCCGCCGAACTTCGCCTCCCACTCGCGCCGCGTGCGCGTCTCCAGGGCCTCCGGCGCCAGGAAGCGCTCCAGCGCCTTCGCGTCCGCGCCCGCGGGCACCGACTGCCGCAAGGCCTCGCTCGCGGACTCCGGTGACACCAGCTTCACGAACGCGCCGTCCGCCGCCAGCTGCAGCCGGAGCGCGAAGCGCAGCAGCACGTCATCCACCCAGCCCTCCACCGCCACGCCCGCGCGCGTGCGCCGCGCCCGCGTCACGGACTGGGTCAGCAGCCAGCCGCCCTCGGAGGTGGCGAAGCGGGACTCGGTGGTCAGCTCCGCCTCCTCACGCAGCACCTGTCCGTCCTGCTCCACCGCGCGGCTGGCCTGCTGGGATTCGGTGAGCACGCGCCCCACGGGCGGCTGGAAACCCAGGCGCACCCGAGGCGTCACCGAGGGGACGGGCACCCTCAAGGGCGGCGGCTTCCGACAACCGGACGAGAGCAACAGCACGAGACAGCTCAGCAGGAGACCTGGACGCATGCGCCCGCGAACGCTGGCAGAAACGGCCAGCGCCCGCGAGCGCTTCTTCCCAGGGATGTCGCCCCTCAGGGGTGACGCGAGCTGCCGTCGGGCGCGTTCTCCACCAGGTCCCGACCGATGTTGCGCCGGTCCCTGTTCGCGCCGTCGTCGTCCTGCAGCCCGCCTCGGGCGAACCGCCGCGCGGCCTCCGCCAGGTCCCGCATCACGTCCTCGCGCGACGCGTACTCCGTGCGAGGCAGGCACTTGAGGACGTTGATGACGTTGACGGGGGCCTCGCTGTCCTCGGCGGCCTCGACCAGGTCATCCCTCGTCGTGGGGTAGTCCACCGAGTCCAGGTGGGGGGTGATGGAGAGCCCGGGGTCTTCCGCGGTTCCGAATGCCATCTGCCGCTGCCTTTCTGCCCGGCCAGCCCGGTCCGGACGTGAGTCACTTGAGTCCCAGGAACCTGGGGACGAAACCCACGCCGGACCACCCGGCCGTCCCCCTCCCCTCCCCTGGGCAGCCAGGGGACCAGCCGCCCCGGCAGCTCCCGAGGTAGAGTCCCGCCGCCGCCCTGTCTCCGCCGGAGCCCCACCCCATGCCCGCCGCCTCCCTGCTGCTCGCCTGGCTCACCGTCGCCAGTCCGCCTCCCCAGGCGCCCGCCGCCCCTCCCAAGAGCGTCTATGCGCTCGAGGACGACGCCTTCGTGGCCCAGGCCCAGGAGGACCTGCGCCAGCTGGAGCGCTATGCCCAGGGCCTCAGGCGGCTGTCGGAGGAGGTGAAGACGTCGCGCGCGCTGTATCTGCAGAAGCAGAGCGAGCCGTACACGCCGGACCAGAAGCAGCGCCTGCTCACCACGTGGGCCGCCTTCTTCGACTACTTCGTCTCCACCGAGGTCATCCGTCAGCGCTACTGGGACTTCGTGAAGGAGCCCTTGCTCACCCAGCCGAAGAAGCACGCCTGGGGCTTCCTGCTCACCCACGGCGCGCTCACCACGGAGCTGGCCCACGGCCTGACGTTCGCGGAGCTCACCGGAGGCCGCAAGCAGCTGGAGGTGCTCCTGGACGAGCCCGCCCCCGAGTACGGCCTGCCCGCGCGCGCCTTCGCCCGCTTCAAGGAGAAGGTCATCCACGTGGGCACCACCACCCAGCTGCTCACCGGGGACGGCTACAAGCAGCAGCTGCGGCCCCTGCTGGTGAAGGCCGGCGCGCTGGATGCGCCGCGCGTCCCGTGGGTGATGCAGGAGATGAAGCTCAACAGCGAGGTGGCCAAGGGGCTGCTCATCAAGCGCGGCCCCGTGCTCTTCGCCAAGGCCGCCACGGACCTCACCCAGGACAGCGCCCAGCGCGCCTTCTTCCCCGTGCAGCGCGCGGTGGCCGAGTGGATGGGCGACACGCGCGTGCACCGCTCCGGCCAGCCGCTCATCTCCCGCGCGCAGGTGCAGGCGTTGCTCGAGCGCATGGAGCCCGGTGACATCCTGGTGGCCCGCCAGAACTGGTACCTCTCCAACATCGGCCTGCCGGGCTTCTGGCCGCACGCGGAGCTGTACGTGGGTACCCAGCAGGAGCTGGCCGCCTACTTCGACGAGGACAAGGACGTGAAGGCCTGGCTCGCGACGCTCGAGGGCAAGCCCCAGAGCTTCACCGGCCACCTGGCCACGGCCTTCCCCACGAAGTGGGCCGCGTACAACCAGACCGACACGCATGGAGATGCCCTGCGCATCATCGAGTCCATCAGCGAGGGCGTCAGCTTCACCGGCCCCGAGCACGGCATGCGCGTGGACTACCTGGGAGTCATGCGCCCCCGGCTGACGCGCGTGGACAAGGCGCGCGCAATCCTCCGGGCCTTCGGCTACCAGGGCCGCCCCTACGACTTCGACTTCGACTTCTTCTCCGACCAGACGCTGGTGTGCACGGAGCTGGTGTGGAAGTCCTACGCGCCCTCGAAGGAGCTGCGGGGGCTCTCCATCCCCCTGGTCGACGTCGTCGGCCGGCGCACCCTGCCCGCCAACGAGCTGGTCCGCCTGTTCGACGCCGAGTTCGGCCGGGAGGACCGCCAGCTGGACTTCGTCGCCTTCCTGGACGGCCGGGAGGGCGAGGGGCTCGCGAAAGAGGCGGACGCGGCGGCTTTCCGTTACAGCTACCGCCGCGCCAAGTGGGACATCGCCCAGGAGTAGACACGCAATGAAGGAAGACGTGGCCCAGGACATGCTGGAGCTGTCCGCCCAGCTCTTCGAGCGGATGATTTCCCAACAGCAGGCGAAGGTGTTGCGCCTGGCCCGCGAGGCCGTCCCCAACATCACCCCCGAGGAGCTCCGCAATCCCCACGACTTCCCCCAACTCAAGGAACACCCGACTTTCGAGTTCGAGGACGGAATCCTGGCGGGGTTGATTTCGGCCCAGATGGGGCTGCGCGCCGAAATCAAGGGGAGGCTGCCCTATGCGCCGCCCACCTTCTGACGCTCGGCCGCCTGCCTTTGCTGTCGGGCTCGTCGTGGGTTAGTGGTTGCCGCCGTGAGCATGACCACAGGATTCAGCCCGCCGCTGGCCCGGGAACGGTTGGTGTCGGCGCTGGCCGCGGAGCCTCCCCGCCTGGACCTGGCGGCGCTGGCGATTGCCACACTGGACAGGCCGGAGCTGGACGCGCCGGCGTGTCTGCACATGCTGGACGTGCTCGCCTGCCGGGTGCAGGTGGAGGCGGAGCGGCTCCACGACAAGGGCGAGGCGCTGGCCCCGCTGCGGGCGCTGCGTCACGTGCTGTCGGACATCGAGGGCTTCCGGGGCAACGAGGACAACTACCACTCGCCGGAGAACAGCTTCCTGGACCAGGTGCTGGAGCGGAAGCTGGGCCTGCCGATAACGCTGTCGGTGGTGTACCTGGAGGTGGCGCGGCGGGCGGGAATCCCGCTGTACGGGGTGCCCTTCCCCGGCCACTTCCTGGTGGCGCACGACGCGGGGGACCACAAGCTGGTGATGGACCCGTTCCACCAGGGGGACATCCTCACGGAGCACGGCTGCGAGGAGCTGCTCAAGCGCGTGGCCCCGCAGCTCAAGTTCGACCGGTCCATGCTGGCGCCCGCGCCGGTGGAGCTGATTGCGTACCGGATGCTGTCGAACCTGCGGCGGGTGTACCTGGGCCGCGAGGACCGCGAGCGCGGGCTGGCGGTGGTGGACCTGTTGTTGCTCCTGGCGCCGGACCATCCGGGGGAGCTGCGCACGCGCGCGGCGCTGCTGGCGAACCTGGGCGCGTACCGGGCGGCGCTGCGCGACGTGGAGCGCTGCCTGGAGCTGTCCCCCGAGGCACCGGACCGTGAGCGGCTGGAGCTGACGGCCCAGGAGCTGCGCGAGCGCGCGGCCCTGCTCAACTGATTCCGAGGGGGCCCACCGCTGTCGCGGGCCCCGCAAGCGAGTGCCCATGTCCCGGACGGTGAAGCCCTGGCTGCGACTGCGCCAGGGGATGGAGCATGACTACCAGGTGCTGACGGTGCGCGAGGACCAGTGGGCGGACCCTCGCACGAACCTGGAGCACCCCCGGGTGCGGGTGGACTGCGCGGACTGGGTGAACGTCATCGCGGTGACGCCGGCCGACGAGCTGGTGCTGGTGCGGCAGTTCCGCTTCGGCACGGGCGCGGACACGCTGGAGGTGCCCGGCGGCATGGTGGACGAGGGCGAGGACCCCGCCGCCGCCGCCGCGCGCGAGCTGGAGGAGGAGACCGGGTACGTGGCGGGCCGTGTGATTCCGCTCGGCTGGGTGCACCCGAATCCCGCGCTGCAGGATAACCGGTGCTTCAGCTTCCTGGCGCTGGATTGCGTGAAGGTGCATGCGGGGCAGCAGGACGAAGGCGAGGACATCGCGGTGGAGCTGCACCCGCGCGCGGATGCGCCCAGGCTCATCCTGGAGGGACGCATCACCCACTCGTTGGTGGTGGGCGCGTTCTTCCTGGAGCGGCTCCGCGCGGAGGCGAAGACGCCGTAGGGCTCATCGACGCTCGCAGCCGCAGCCGCAGGCGTCGAAGAACGGCGTCTCCCCAGGGGCGCAGACGAAGAGCATGTGGCGGCAGTCCGTCGGGTCCTTGGAGAGGGAGCGCCGGTCCGCGCTCGCGCCGCAGCGCGCGTGGGACTCCTCGGCCACCAGTGTCCGAGGCATCTCCGAGGAGCCCTCGCCCGCGCTGCAGCCGACGCCGAACACGGCCGCGAGCAGGGCCAGGGCGGAGCGGGTCGTCCTGTCGTTCAGCACCCTTCCAACCTCCTCCCTGGCCGAGGACACCCTCGGGCGTACATGGCCCACTCAACATGGGAGTCCCCTCCGACAAGGGGGAGCCCCGAAGGGCACGG
Organism: Myxococcus sp. XM-1-1-1; assembly: GCF_020037095.1. Classification (NCBI taxonomy): domain Bacteria; kingdom Pseudomonadati; phylum Myxococcota; class Myxococcia; order Myxococcales; family Myxococcaceae; genus Myxococcus; species Myxococcus sp. XM-1-1-1. The sequence goes on along the minus strand of NZ_JAIQDH010000021.1, from coordinate 103,904 downwards.
GTTCAGGATGTGACGTGTGGGGGCGCACAGTCGCGACGTCCCGCAGCGGACAGTGGCTTGCCCGCACGGGAGCGTGGGCGAATGACGCGGTCTGACCATGCATGCGCGAGCTCGCGGCGATACCGGTGAACGGCTCGGGTGCGGTCTCCGAAGTGGACCTGCCGCGAGAGGGGGGCGTCAGGGACATGCGCTCCCTTGGGCCCCTTGCGCCGCGAGGGCCGACGGGCTGACGCCTCTTCGCGGGCGCCGCGAAACGGGCCCCGATGCGGTGGGAACGCTTCGCATGCTCGCGCCCCCTCTTTTCGAGAGAGACGACCGTCCGACCAGCGGAGGGCGAGCCGATCTTCTTCATCGGCTCGAGCCCGCCGCTGGGAAGCAGCGACGAGCGCCTACCGCCCGGAGCGCTTTCGGGCGGTACGCGAAGACGCGGTGGTCTTCTTCACCGGCTCGCGCTCCCATGTCCCCGAGCGGCCGCCGGACTTGTGCTCCAATTGCACCGCGTCCAGCACCATGCCCCGGTCCGAGCTCTTGCACATGTCATAGACGGTGAGCGCCGCCGCGCACGCGGCCGTGAGCGCCTCCATCTCCACGCCCGTGCGGTCCACGGTGCGCACCGTCACGCGGACGGTGAGCCCCTCGACCACGGGCTGGAGCGTCACCTCGACACCGGACAGCGCGATGGGATGGCACAGCGGGATGAAGTCCGGGGTGCGCTTGGCGGCCATGATGCCCGCGAGCCTCGCCGCCGCGAGCACGTCCCCCTTCTCCATCTTCCCCGCGAGGATGCGCTCGCGCGTCTCGGCCTGCATGCGCAGAAGCCCCGTCGCCACCGCCACCCGCTCCGTCTTCGGCTTCGCGCCGACGTCCACCATCTTCATCGCGCCACCCCACGGGCCACGGCCTGGAGCAGGTCGTCCACCACGTCGTCCGGGTCCTCCAGTCCCACGGAGACCCGGATGAGGCTCTCGCGGATTCCCGCCGCCTCGCGCTCCTCGGGCGTGAAGCGCCGCGCGCTCGCGCTGGCCGCGTGCATCACCAGCGTGCAGACATCCCCCAGCGAGGGCCCGGGCCGCCCCACCTTCAGCGCCTCCAGGAAGCGCATGGCCTCCGGTCGCCCCGCGCCCCGAATCTCGAACGACACCATGGGCCCGCCATCCTTCAACAGCTCGCGCGCCACCGCGTGGTCCGGGTGCGTGGGCAGCCCCGGGTAGATGACGCGCTCGAGCAGCGGCGACTCCGACAGTCGCCTCGCCACATGGGCCGCGTGCTCCGCATGCGCCTTCATCCGCACCGGCAACGTGCGCAGCCCGCGCAGCGTCAGCCACGCCTCGAACGGCCCCAGCACATCGCCCGCGAGGATGCGCGCGGCGCGCAGCACGTCGATGCGCTCACGCGAGCCGCTCACCGTGCCGCCCAGCGCGTCGCTGTGCCCGTTGAGCCACTTGCTGGTGGACTGCACCGCGTAGTCCGCGCCCAGCTCCAGCGCGCGCTGCCCCATGGGTGAAGGGAACGTCGCGTCCACCGCGAACGCCGCGCCCACGTCGTGGCTCGCCTTGGCGAGGACGCGCAGGTCCGCCACGCGCAGGAGCGGATTGGTGATGCTCTCCGCCAGCACCAGCCGGGGACGGAGCTCCCGGATGCGCGCCGGAGCGTCCGCGTCCGTCAGCTTCAGCGCGTGCAGCTCCACGCCCAGCGCCGCGCACAGCTTCTTGTAGAGCGCACGCGTGACGCCGTAGCCGTCGGCCGGCATCACCAACCTGTCCCCGGGACGCAAGCCCTGCGCCTCGAAGAGCGAGCGCAGCGCGGCCATGCCGCTGGCGTAGGCCACACAGGACTCGGCGCCCTCGAGCGCCGCCACCGCCTCCTCCAGCAGCGTCGTGTTGGGCGCGCTGATGCGGGCATATGCGTAGTCCTTGCCGTCGAGCGCGCCGTCCAGGTCGTCACTGCTGTCGAACCAGCTCACCGCCGCCACGGAGATGGGCGGCGAGACGGGCACCGCCTTGCTCCCCGTCAGCCGCGTCCCGGCGTGCACCGCCAGCGTCTTCTGCTTCGTGCTCATGAGAGAGGGTCCTCGGGTCCGTTCCCGGGCGCATGTGTCCCGGCTCGACGCGAAAAAGGCCGGCCCGCTCGTGTTCGGAGCGGACCGGCCTGGAGCATGCGTCACGCGGCGCTGCGCGGGCTAGCTACTCGCCGTGCTCGATGAGCCAGCGCTCGGCGTCGATGGCCGCCATGCAGCCGGTGCCCGCCGCCGTGATGGCCTGCCGGTAGTAGCTGTCCTGCACGTCACCACAAGCGAAGACGCCGGGGATGTTCGTGCGGGTGCTGCCCGGCACCGTCTTGAGGTAGCCGCCCTGGTGCGTCTCCAGGATGCCCTGGAACAGCTCCGTGTTCGGCGTGTGGCCGATGGCGACGAACAGGCCCGTCGCCTTGAGCAGCTGGCTGTCGCCCGTCTTGAGGTTGCGCACCACGGCGCCGGACATCCCCTTCGCGTCGCCCTGGACCTCCTCCACCGCGGAGTTCCACAGGAAGGAGATCTTCGGGTTGTTGAGCGCGCGCTCCTGCATCACCTTGGACGCGCGCAGCGAGTCGCGCCGGTGGATGAGGGTGACGTGCTTGACGATCTTCGCCAGGTACGTGGCCTCCTCCATCGCCGTGTCGCCTCCGCCGACGACGAGGACCTCCTGGTTCTTGAAGAACGCGCCGTCACACGTGGCGCACGCGGACACGCCGCGGTTCTTGTACGTGTCCTCACCCTTGACGCCCAGCCACTTGGCCGTGGCGCCGGTGGAGATGATGACCGTCTCCGAGCGCACGCGCAGGCCGCTCTCACTCTCCAGCAGGAACGGGCGCGAGCTGAAGTCCACCTTCACCACGTTCTCCATGTGGATGACGGTCCCGAAGCGCTCCGCCTGCTTCTGGAAGCGCTCCATCAGCTCCGGGCCGGTGATGGCCTCCGGGAAGCCCGGGTAGTTCTCCACGTCCGTGGTCACCATGAGCTGCCCGCCCGGCACGCGCTGGGGGTGCTCCAGCGTGGGCCCACCGGCGAACACCACGGGCTCCAGGTTGGCACGCGCGGCATAGATGGCCGCGGTGTAGCCCGCCGGCCCCGAGCCGATGATGGTCACCTTGTTGATCTTCTCCTCCGCCACGGGTGGCTCCTTCCCTCTTGTCTCGTTGAGGCCGCGAAGGTACCAGAGGCCCTCGGGCGCGTGATACGAAGCTGGCCTCATGGATGCCGAGCTCCTCAAGAAGGTTGCGCTGTTCGAGGGTTTGACCCAGGGCCAGCTCGCCAAGGTGGCTCAACTCGGCCAGACCAGGGACTACCCTGCGGGCGCCTTCCTCTTCCGCGAGGGGGAGTCCGGCCAGGAGATGTTCGTCATCTCCCGGGGCAAGGTCCGCATCTCCAAGTCCGTGCCGGGCATCGGCGAGGAGGCGCTCGCCATCCTGGAGCCCGGCCAGTACTTCGGTGAGATGGCGGTAATCGAGGACTCGCCCCGCTCCGCCGACGCCATCGCCCACATCAGCTGCGCGGTGTGGGTCATCGAGCGCTCCAAGCTGGACCAGCTCATGTTCACCGACAAGGACCTGGCGTACGTCCTGCTGTGGACGTTCGTCCGGACGCTGAGCGAGCGACTTCGCGAGACGAACGACAAGATCAAATCGTTCTTCGCCATCTCCCGCTTCTGAGACAAAGCCTGGACACGGGCGCTCGTCGGGCAGCAGGCCCATGGCGGGGCGGTGACAGTCCGCCGGACGGGCCGCTGTCGCGCGGGTCGGGATGGGTAGGCACCGCACGCTCCAGGTAGAGACAGCGGGCACACGCCTTGCTCAATCGCCGCGCCGGTGAAGGTGGGCGGGACGGGGTGGCGGATGGGCGAGGCGTGGGCGGCGGACGAGGTGGTCGAGGAGTCGAGGGGCGCGCGAAAGGGAGTGGACGCCGAGTCCTCCCGGGAGCGGCTCTTCCGGTTGGGAGCGCGGGCACTCACGGACCCGGAGCTTCTGTGCGTGGCATGGGGCGTGGCCTCGGGCTCGCGCGGCGCGATGGAGGCGGCCCTCGCGGTGTTGAAGCGCTGCGGGGGGCTCAAGGCGCTGTTGCAGGCGGAGCCTGTGGAGCTGGCCCACGTGCCGGGCCTGGGGCCACGGCGGACGGCGCAGGTGCTCGCGGCGCTGGAGCTGGGAAGGCGCGCGCAGCGGACGCCGGAGCGCAGGCCCCGGCTGCGCTCTCCCCGGGAGATCCACACGTACCTGACACCGGGCCTCACGGGGTTGAGGCGCGAGGTCTTCCACGTGCTGTGCTTCAACACGCGCAACGTGCTGGTGCACGACGCGCGGGTGGCGGAGGGCACCATGAACACGTGCCCGGTGGACCCGCGGGAGGTGTTCGCCGCGGCGCTCGTGTCGCGGGCGACGGCCATCGTCCTGGCGCACAACCACCCTTCGGGAGACCCGGAGCCCAGCGTCCAGGACGTGGCGCTGACGCGGCACCTGGTGGCCGGCGCGAGGTTGCTCAACGTGAAGGTGCTGGACCACCTGGTGGTGGGCGACGGCGGCTTCGTGTCGATGTTGGAGCGAGGCCTGCTCCCGGACGGGGAGTGGGAGGCGAAGCGGGAATGGAACGCGGCGGGAGGACGTGGGTGATGGCGGGATGTCTGGTGGGGCTGGTGCAGGTGGAGCTGCTCGAGGACACGCGGGCGCAGGTGGTGCGGCTGGAGGGCGGCCGGGCCTGCGTGGTGGAGCGGGCAGCGCTCCCGGCGGACGCGCGCGAGGGGGACGTGGTGGTGGACGGCCGCGTGGAGCCGGAGGCCACGGCGCTGAGGGTGTTGGAGGTGGCGCGGAGGAGGGCCCGCCTGGCCGTCCCCGTGCCGCCGGGGCTGGAGCTGTGAGGGGTGGCGGGGTGTGGTTTGCGTTGACGGCTGGACCAGGATGGTGGACATGCGAGCGATGTCGGTGGCCCTGCCCTACTTCGAAGAAGCCCAGCAGGGCCTGGTGCGCCACTTCGGCCTGACGCAGTTCCGTCCGGGACAGGCGGAGGTCATCTCCACCGTGTTGTCCGGGCGCAACACCGTGGTGGTCATGCCCACCGGCGCCGGCAAGAGCCTGTGCTACCAGCTGCCGGCCACGCTGCTGCCGGGGCTGACGCTGGTGGTGTCGCCGCTCATCGCGCTGATGAAGGACCAGGTGGAGCAGCTCACCGCGCGCGGCATCTCCGCCACGTTCATCAACTCGTCGCTGACGGACCTGGAGCGGGCGGAGCGGATGCGCCGGCTGCGCGGCGGCGAGTACAAGCTCCTGTACGTGGCGCCGGAGCGCTTTCGCAGCGCGAGCTTCGTGCAGATGGTCACCGACGTGGGCGTGGACCTGCTCGCCGTGGACGAGGCGCACTGCATCTCCCAGTGGGGCCACGACTTCCGGCCGGACTACGCGCTGCTGGGACAGGTGCGCAAGCGGCTGCGGCCTCCGCGCACCGTGGCGCTCACCGCCACGGCCACGCCGGAGGTGCGCGCGGACATCGTCCGGGTGCTGCTGATGAAGGAGCCCCGCGAGTTCGCCATGGGGTTCGACCGCCCCAACCTCTTCCTCGGTAAGCAGGAGGTGGGCGGGGACACGGACCGGCACGAGGCGTGCGCGCGCCTGGCGGCGCTGGGGGGCAGCGGCATCATCTACTGCTCCACGCGGAGGGCCGCGGAGGGCGTGTTCTCGGAGCTGCACGGGCGCAAGCTCAAGGCGGTGCTGTACCACGCGGGCATGGAGGACGACGCGCGCCGGCGGGCGCAGGACACCTTCATGTCCACCCCGGACGCGGTGGCGGTGGCCACCAACGCGTTCGGCATGGGCATCGACAAGCCGGACATCCGCTTCGTCGCGCACGCCAACATCCCGCGCGCGGTGGAGGCGTACTACCAGGAGATAGGTCGCGCGGGCCGCGACGGTGGGGATGCGCGGGCGGTGCTGCTGTTCAACCACTCGGACGTGTACACCCAGGAGCGGCTCATCCAGGGCAGCCACCCCTCGGAGGCGGTGCTCGCGGACGTGTGGGGCGTGCTCCAGTCGGTGGAGGAGTTCGAGCGGGGCGTGCACGTGCTGGCGGGCATGGTGAACGCCAGCGAGTTCGAGGTGTCGGCGGCGCTGCGCATCTTCGAGCGCGCCGGGAAGCTCGAGCGCGGAGGCCGGGGCGAGGGCGAGCACGGGGTGCTGCTGACGGAGAAGGCCCAGGCCGCGCACCCCCACTCCCCGGACGCGCAGCGGCTGCTCAAGTCGCTCGTGGAGACGTTCCCCATCGGCCGGCAGGCCACCACGGAGCTGACCATCCTCGCGCGCCGCATCGGCCTGTCTGTGGACGAGACGCGCCACGCGCTGGGGCTGTTGGAGAAGGCGGGCGTGGTGCGGGTGCGCAGGCCCTTCTCGGGGCGCTCCATCCGCGCGCTCCTGCGGATGCCCTTCCGGGAGCTGGGCATGGACCTGTCCCACGTGCGCGAGCAGGAGCGGCAGAATCTCCAGTTGCTGCGGCGGATGACGGACTACGCCTACGCGGACCGGGACTCCCGTTGCCGGCGCGGTGCCATCCTCCACTACTTCGGCCAGCAGGACGTGGAGACCTCCTGCGGCAACTGCGACGTGTGCGCGCCCGCGAAGATGCCGGTGCTGCTGTCGGGCGGGCCGTCCGCCTCGCGCGCCCGCGCCGCGGCCGCCGCGCCGCTGGTGACGAACTACAGCGAGCTGGCCTCCACGGAGCTGCGCCGCTGGCGCAAGGAGCTGTCGAAGGATCTGGGCGTCGCGCCCTTCATCATCTTCAACGACGCGACGCTGCTGGGCCTGGCGGCGGCGCTCCCCATCGACCGGGAGGGCTTCCTCACGGTGAAGGGCACGGGGGAGAGCCGCTGGGAGCGCTTCGGGCCCAAGGTGGTGGAGATCTGCCTCATGGCCCGCGCCGCGGGACACGAGCCGCAGGTGGCGCCCATGGCGGCGGCGCGCGCGAAGAAGCCTCGCATCCGTCGCGCGCTGGGCACCGACTGACGGCGGGCCCCTGGGCTCAGGCGCCCCTGGCGCGCCGGGAGAGCAGGTGGCGCAGGGTGCCCATGACGGTGCCCACCACCAGCGCGAGCAGGAAGATGACCGCCACCGTGGTGAGGCCAAAGACCAGGCGGACCGCGTACTCGGGGATGCGCCCGTTGAAGTATGCCGTGCGCAAGGGCTCCATCGCCCCCATCAGCTCCAGGGCCCTGGCGGGCAGCGAGTCCAGCGACAGCGACAGCCGCTGGAGGAAGAGCGAGGGGAAATAGCGCAGCGCCACCTCCACCACGACGCCCACCAACAGGTAGAGCGCCGACAGCAGGAAGGCGTTGCCCCACATGATTCGCAGCAACGGGGACTCGGGCCCCGAGCCGGGGGGAGGATTCCTCACGCTAGCGGGCCGCTTTCTTCTTGAGGGACGGCAGAGCCTTCTTCACGCGGCCCGCATCCTCGCTTCCTCCGGCCAGTCGGAGGAAGGCCTCATAGGACTCCACCGCCCGGGGCAGCTCCGCCGACTCGCGCACCAGCACGTCCGCCAGCGCCAGGTGCGCCAGTCCGTCCGTGGGCTCCAGCTCCACGGCCTTCAAGAGCGACGCCTTGGCCACGGGCTCCTGGCGCTGCTTGAGCGCCACCATGCCCAGCGCCAGGTGCGAGCGGCCCTGGTACGGCGCCAGCCGCACGGCCTCCTCCGCCGCCGTCCGGGCCTCCTTCACCGCGCCGGCCCCGAGCAGCACCCGGGCCATGGTGGCCTGGGCGAAGGCCTTGTCCCAGACGGTGGGCGCGCGCGACGCCAGGTCCTCCAGCGTCCGCGCCGCGGGACGGCCTCCGCTGGGCAGCTGTGCGTAGAGCTCCCCCACCCGGCCGCAGGTGGCATCCGGCCCCTCGCGCCGCGCCGCCGCGAAGGCCGCGTCCGCGTTGTCCGGGTTGCCCTGGCGCAGGAACGCGTGGGCAATCTCGCAGAAGGTGTCCGGGTCCTTCGGGTTCAGCTTGTTGGCGCGCTCCAGCGCGGAGAAGCCGCCCTTCGCGTCGCCCGAGGCGAAGAGGATGGCGGCGCGCAGCCGGTGGGCCTCGGCGTCGTCCGGCGCCAGCTTCGCCGAGCGCCCCACGGCCCCTTCGGCCTCCTTGCGACGCCCGGAGTGGAAGAGCGCCAGCGCGAAGCCCTTGTGCGCCTCCGCGCTGCCCGGGTTGTCGAGCTGCCAGGTCTCGAACTGCTTGAGGGCCTCCGGCGTGCGCCCCAGGGCCAGCAGCGTGCGCCCCAGCGCGTCACGCGCCTCGCCGTGCGAGCCGTTGCGCTCCACCGCCTGCGTCAGCGGCTTGAGCGCCATGTCCGGCAGGCCGCGCGCCAGCATGAGCCGGCCCAGCGAGCACGACGCCTCGTAGTCCCGGGGGTCCTTCTGCGCCTCCTCGAACTGGGACTGCGCCTTGTCGAAGGCGCGCTCACGCCAGTACACCTGCCCCAGCGCCAGTCGCATGTCGTTGCGCGGGCGCTTGCTCGCGGCCAGCGCCTTCTCGAGCAGCTCGCGGGCCTGCGCCGCGTTGCCCTCCGCCGCGTCCGCCAGCGCGAGCAGCGACACGGCCTCCGGCGGGTAGCGCTCGTTCACCCGCGTGCGCGCGAGCTCCGTGCGGGCCCGCTTCCAGTCTCCGAGCCGCGCGTACGCGGTGCCCCGCACCAGCGCCACCCTGCGGCCGCCGTCCGCCTCCAGGCGGGTGAGCACGTCGCGCTCCCTGTCCCGGTCCAGCAGCGTGCGGCCCAGTCCCTCACGGGCCTCGTCGCTCTTGGGTTGCAGCTTCAGCGCCGCCTCGTACGCGGACTGCGCCGCGTCCAGCTTCCCGGCGGCCCGGCTCGCCGCGCCCTGCGCGAGCTGGAAGTCGAAGGCCAGCGGCCCCTGCGTGCCCTTGGCGAGCAGCGCGCGGGCCTCGTCGTGCTTGCCCGCGGCGGACAGGAGCCGGCCGTGCACCAGTTGCTGACGAGCGCCGAGCGCGGCGGGCAGCTCGGGGCTTCCCGCCAGGGGCGCCACGTCCGAAAGCGACGCCTCCAGGTCCTGCTCCAGCGCGAGCCGCGCCTCGGCCTGACCGATGCGCGCCACGGGGTGCTTGGGGGACTTGGTGCGCGCCTTGCCGAACATCTCGATGGCGTGCGGGAAGTCCTCGGAGGCCAGGTAGTAGCCACCCAGCGCCACCAGGGCGCGCACGTTCGACGGCGAGGCCCTCAGCGCGCGGTCGAAGCGCTCCAGCGCCTTCTTCTCGTCCTTGGCGGCCAGCAGCAGGCTGGCGGCCAGCGCGTGGACCTCCGTGCTCTCCTCCGTCGCGGCGAGCAGCGCGCGGCGCGCGGGCTCGCGTCCCCGGTCATCCGCCACGAGGACGTTGGTGGCGAGCGCCAGCCCCGGCGCGGCCTCCTTCACGCCGGGCTTCTCCAGGGCCTCCAGCGCCTTGAGCCGGTCATCCGGGGACAGGCCGTGGTCCGCGAAGAGCAGCGCGTGCGTCCAGGCCTTGAGGGCCCACGCGCGGCTGCTGCTCTCGTCCATGTCCAGCGCCCGGTCCAGTTGCTGCAGCGCCCCGTCCAGCGACGCGCGCGTGTCCTGGGTGATGAGGTCCTCGCTCCTGGCCAGGGCCTCGTTCAGCGTCTGGCCACCCGTGGCCGCGCGGATGCGCACCACGCCGACGATGACGGCGATGACCACCATCAGCAGCGCGGCGGCGCCGGCCACCTTCACGCCGTTGCGCTTGAGGAAGGACGTCTTGGCCGCCTCGCGCGCCAGCTTCTGCCGCAGCTCCTTCTCGTAGGCGGCGGTGAGCGCCTCGGTGTCCTGCTTGGGAGCGCCCGCCTTCGCGCGGCCGGTGGCGTCCGAAGCGTCGGGCAGGTCCTCCAGCAGCGAGCGCTTGGAGCCCGAGCCTCGCGCCTGGGGCTGCGCGCGCGCGACGACGGGCGTGGCGGCGGTGGGCTCGGGCGGAGGCAAATCCCCCAGCAGCCCGCCCGACGCGGCGGGGACCACGGGCTTCGCGGTGGTGAACTCGCTGGAGCGCAGCAGTGCCTGCTCTTCGTCCGACTCGGTCGAGTCGGTGGACGCCGCGGGGACCACCGGCTTCGCGGTGGTGAACTCGCTGGAGCGCAGCAGCGCCTGCTCGCTGGTCTCGTCGGACACCGCGCCCGCTTCAGGGGACGCGCCGGGGCCGCCCTCGAAGGCGGCCGGGTCCAACGCCTGACCATCCTGGGAGGAGCCAGCGTCGGCGCCCTCCCCCGCCGGCGCATTCGCGTCCGGGGAGCGGGCCCCATCCTCCTCGTCGAAGAGGGACAGCTCCAGGCTTGGAAGCGGAGTGCCCGTCGTGGGCCGCAGCACCGGCACCTGCCGGTCGATCAACCCAAGCGAATCAGACAACGGCGCCGAGGCCTCCGCGTCCGACACTTCGCCCGGAGCACCCGCTGGAGCCTGAGCGCCCTCCTCCGTCGAGGGCGCAGCATCTCCGTCCGGAGCCCCCGCCTCCGCCGGGCTCGCGGCCCCACCCGCCGCGGCGGCGCTCGCCAGGTCCGCGGCGGCCCGCGCGCCCGCGCTCTTCGCGGCCCCAGGTCCCGAGGCACTCGCGGCCTTCGCGGCGTCCCCGAGCGCGGCGGCGCGAAGCCTCGCGGCCGCCATCGGAGACGCGGCGGCGTGAGCACTCTCGGCGCTCTCGGGCCTGGCCGCGTCGGGCTCGGCCTCACCCTCTTCGGGCGCGGCCTTCTCCAGCCCCATCAGGTCCGCGAAGACCGGCGCCGGGCCACCGGCCAGGGCCTGCTGCGCCTGCTCCAGCCACAGCTTCACGCGGCCGTCATTGGGCTGCAGCGCCACGGCCTTGCGCAGAATCGGCAGCGCCGAGCGGTACAGCCCGCGCTGGAGCAACACCTCGCCAATCAGGTTGTAGGCGTAGGGGTTGTCCTTCTCGATGGCGATGGCGCGGTCGAACTGCTCCATCGCCTCGGCGGGGCGGCCCAGTTGGATGAGCGCCTTGCCCCAGAGCACCCGGCCCACCGTCGAGGACGGATGGTGCGAGACACCCTGCTCACACACCTCGATGGCGCGCGGCGCGTCCCCCTTTTCCAGCAGGGCCTTGGCCAGTTCGACGAAAACGGAAGAAGTGGGGTCCTGCCGGAGGAGCTGCTCGTAGCGCTCCACCATCGACTTGGCCATGAGGGCTTGCGACTCCGGTGCTCGGGCGGGGGAGCCGGACCATAGCACCCCGCCCTCGTCCGGGGCGGGCGCCGGATGCTACCGTCCCCCTCGTGAATCGCCTGCCTGCCCTTTTCCTCGTCCTGGCCCTGTCCGGGTGCGCAACCGTATCCAAGAAATCCAACCTGGAAGAACTCAAGCCCACGGTGGAGCAGTTCCATCAGGTCATCCGCTGGAAGGACTTCCGCTCCGCGGCCCGCTTCATCGTCCCGGAGAAGCGCAAGGCGTTCACCAAGGCCCGCATCGCGCTCAACGACGAGCGGGACTTGACCATCACCGACTACGAAATCGAGGACGGGCAGCTGTCCGAGGACGGCACGCGGGCCTTCATCCAGAGCCGCATCCAGTGGATGCGCCTGCCCTCCGCGTCCGAGCACGTCTCGGTCGTCACGTCGGAGTTCGTCTACCAGCACGGCACGTGGCTGCTGGAGCGTCAGGACGAGGGGCCGTTCGCGGACGAGCTGCGCTGAAAAAGAAACCGCCCACCGACTCGGGGCCGGCCGAGGCGGTGGGCGTCGGGAACTCCCCAATGGAGTGCCCTACAAGAATCCGCCCATCGGCTCGGGGCCGGCCGAGTCGATGGGCGTCGGGAGCTCCCCCATGGAGCGCCCTGACATGTGAGCGGGGCGACGGTGTGTTGAACAGGCCCGCGTCGCCGCGCGGTGACGCCGGCCACTAGAGCAATGGCGATGCCACGCCCCGCGCACCGGGCAGCCCGCATCGCATCACCTGGAGATTCAAGGGCTTGCGAGGAGGGCGCGCCGACAGTCCTGGGGTGGGGCCGTCGGGGTCCTGACACTCGTGTCAGAGGGTCCAGCCTTCGGCGTCGTGCCAGGCACGACAACCGTGTCAGGGGACCCTCGGACTTTCCTCCGGGGAGTGGTGGCTACTCGCCGTTCACCGCGCGGATGGTCTCGCGCATGGAGTGGCGGGGCTTCCAGTCCACGTCCCGCACCCAGCGGCTGCCGTCCACGGCGCACAGGAACTGGATGTGGTCCAGCTCCGGGGGCGGGAAGTTGGCCAGCCGGTACTTGAAGAGCATGCCCAACAGGGGCCGGGCCACCGGGTGCGGCACGGGGATGGGCGAGTTGCCCAATTCGCGCATCACCGCGGACAGGGGCACCTCGCCCGGGCCCACCACGTTGTAGACGCCCTTGGGCTCCGGCCGGAGCGCGGCCACCATGGCGCGGGCGACGTCCTCCACGTGGATGAGCTGAACCATCGGGTCGAAGCCCGCCATCATCCACGGGTGGCGCAGGCGCAGGTAGTTGGAGGGCGCGTTCTTGATGGTGGGCCCGACGATGTGCACGGGCCGGAGAATCACCGTCTCGATGTGTGGGTGCTTCCAGAAGAAGCCATGCGCGAGCATGTCCACTTCAATCAAGTCCCGCACGCCGGAGAAGCGGCTGGCCGCCATGAGCGGCGCGTCCTCGGTGAGGAAGTTGGAGTTGTCCGGGCTGGGTCCGTAGACGTTGGCCGAGGACAGCACCACCACCTTCTTCACGCCGTACTTCGCGCAGTACTCGAGCAGCCGCGTGGTGCCCACGACGTTGAACGAGTGGTGCTCCTCCTCGCTCATGCGCGGGTCATGCATGATGCCCATGTGGATGACGGCGCGGACCTCGTTCTTGCGGAAGACGTCCTCGGCCTTCTTCTTGCGCAGGTCCAGCTCGTACATCTCCACGTCCTTCGGCCGGCCCACGAAGGGGCGCCGGTCGATGCCGATGATGCGCTCGTGCTTGTGGAGGAGCTTGGCGAGGGTGCGGCCGAGGTTGCCGCTGATGCCCGTGACGACGACGGCCGGTCTCATGGTTGCACTCTCTTGGTCCCGCGACTCCGGGCGTAATCGCTCACCAGAACACCCCGCGGCGCTCCTTGAGGCCCTGGTGGAGCATGGACTGGATGGCCGCCTTCACGGTGCGGACCTTCTTGTCCAGCTCGCTGTCCTCGTCGTCGGGGCGCCCCGAGAAGTGCATCGGGTCCCCGAAGTAGATGCGGTACTTCGTGGGCAGCGGGAAGGGCACGCCCGTGGGGGTGATGGGGAACGACGGGAAGCCCAGCAGCTTCGCCACCGGCTTGAGGTCCATGAGCGCGGGGGCCTGCTCCTCGGCGCCCACGACGGCCACGGGGACGATGGGCGTGCGCGTCTCCAGCGCCAGGCGCATGAAGCCCAGGCCGAACTCCTGGAGCTGGTAGCGCTGGGGCCACAGCTTGTTGATGCCGCGCAGCCCCTCCGGGAAGACGAGGATGGCCTCGTCGGACTCGAGCAGCCGCCGGCAGTTCTCCGGCGTGCCGACAATCTGCCCCATGCGCGCCATGAAGGTGGAGACGTACGGCAGCGAGGGCACCCACTTCTCCACCATGCTGCGCATGGCGCGGGGGGGACTTGCCTCCAGCATCAGCGACACGCCAATCATGGCGCCGTCCAGCGGCAGCTGCCCGGAGTGGTTGGACACCAGCAGCACGCGGCCGGCGGGGACCTTCTCGACGCCGAAGGTCTCCACGCGGAAGTAGTTGCGGTAGAGCCACAGGAAGGGCGCCACGGCGGACAGGCTGAAGTCCAGGTTGTACCCGAAGGGGTCCACCCCGTACTCGTTCTGCGGCCGGGCCAGGGCCTGCATCCGTTCCTTCTGCTCGTCGTTGGCCAGGCGGTCGGTCCAGTCGCGCAGGCCCTTCTTCACTCGGTCGCCGAGTCGCTCCAGCATGGTCCCGGCTCTTTACACCACCGGCCCTTCCACCGGGAGTGGAGAAACCCTCCCCCGCGCCGGGCCCGGGCCCGGGGACGTGGCGTTGGGCTCCGGACAGTCCGTGAAGGGCGGCCATCCCCGGGGATGCCGAGGGGCTGGCGCGACCGGGGTGCGCCTGGGTGTAGGCTCCCGCGGGAGGGGAATGCGCGACGGGCGGGGCCGTTTCGTCGCGTGGACGCCGATGGGGCCCTTCATGGACAGCCGGGAGTGCACTGCGTGACGGGAAGGGTGTGCGCCATCGACTCGCGTGAACGGATGCGCCGGGGGTCCCTTGCGAGCGGGGAGTGACATCGCCATGTCCCGCCCTGCATGCGCGCGATGCTCGTCCTGCTGGCCCTGGCGTGGTTCTGCGAGGGGTGCGCCATGACGGCGTCGTCCCTCGCGGTGTCGCCGCGGCGGGCGCCCGTGGAGCAGCGCGCGCCGGTGTTGCTGGTGCACGGCATCGGAGACGACGCCAGCGCCTTCGACGCCCTGCGCGGCCGGCTGGAGCAGGAGGGCTGGCCGCACGTCCACGCCATCTCCCTGGTCCCCAACAACGGCAGCGAGGGCATCCCCGCGTTGGCGCGGCAGGTGGCGCGGGAGGCCGAGGCGCTGCGTGCGCGCACCGGCGCCCGTCGTGTGGACGTGGTGGGCTTCAGCATGGGCGCGCTGGTCAGCCGCTACTGGGTGCAGCTGTTGGGCGGCAGGCTGGTGGTGCGGCGCTTCATCTCCATCTCCGGGCCTCACGCGGGCACGGGCCTGGCGTTCCTGGGACGCGGCAAGGGCGTGACCCAGATGCGCCCGGGCAGCCGGCTCTTGCGCGCGCTCCAGCAGGACCCGCGCCCCTGGGGCGCCACGGAGGTGCACAGCTTCTGGACGCCCTGGGATTTGACCATCCTCCCCGCCTCCAGCTCGCGGCTGCCCGGCGCCAGCGAGCGAAGGTTCCCCGTGCTGCTGCACCCGTGGATGCTCACGGACCGGCGCGTGCACGACGCGGTGGTGGACGTGCTCGGCTCGCCCGCGGTGGCGCGCTGAGGCTCAGACGCTGGCGGACAGGCGCCTGGCCGCGTCGCGCAGGGTGACGACGTCGCACTCCGAGCGCAGCCAGCCGAAGACTTCGCGCAGCCGCTCCAGCTTCCGCGCCGCTCCGACGCGCAAGTCCCGCTGCTGGCGCACCAGTTCGCCGGGGATGCCGTCCGTCGCGTCGAGCACGTCGACCCCATGCAGCTCGAAGTTGAAGAAGGGGTCGCGTCGGCACGCGCGCCAGGCTCCGCGCAGCGAGCGCAGGGGCAGCGTGGTGGCGAAGGTGCCGATGAACGGGAAGCGCAGCGCGGGCGTCACCGCCATGGGCAGCTCCAGCACGGAGCCTGTGCCACGCCGGTAGGGATTCGCGGGGTCCGGCCGGTACGGCGCGCGCGGCGCGAGCAGCACCCGGGGCGTGTCGAGCACCGAGCGCGAGGGCCGGCCGACCAGGGCCAGCGCCCCCATCACCGCCGCCTTCGCCGCGTAGTACGGCGCGGCCGGGAAGGCGGAGGAGCCGTACTGGTAGCCCAGCGCCTGGGTGGCGGCGTAGAGGTCCGCGTTGAGCGTGTAGCCCGGCGCGCGGAAGCCCACCGGGCGCGTGCCCGTGGCCTGGAGGATGACGTCATCGGCGCGGCGCAGGTCCGCGAGGATGGCGTCCGGTCCCCGGCGCGTGAGCGCGTAGTCGTGGGCGTGGCTGTGGCTCGCCACCTCGATGCCCGCCTCGTGGGCGGCGCGCATGCCGGCGGCGGCGACGGGGTCCGACTCCAGGTCCTCGCCGATGGCGAAGAAGGTGCCGGGCACGCCCAGCGCGTCCCACAGCTCGCGGAAGCGAGGCACCGCCACCTGGTGCACCAGCGAGCGGGCGCGCGCGTCCAGGAGCGACTCCGGCAGCCCGTGGATGCGGCAGTAGTGCGGCAGCGAGTCCAGGTCGACGGAGATGGACGCAATCCTCGTCACGGCGCGCCCCCTGCTTCGCGTCAGGTGCCGCGCACGCGGATGACGTAGAACAGCTTGCCCACGTTCTTGAGCACGTTGGGCACGCGCTTGAAGAGGTGGATGGACGGCTGGCGCTTCTCGTGGAGCTGGATGGGGATCTCCATCACCTTCAGCCCCTCGCGCCACGCGCGGATGACGAACTCGCTGGCGAACACGTCCATGTCCACCACGCACTTCTGGATGACGGGCAGGAGCGCCTCGCGGCGGAAGGCCTTGAGGCCGTGCGTGTCCGTGCCCTGGAAGCCCAGCGTCACCTTGAGCAGCTTGTTGTGCACCCGCGTGGCCGCGCGGCGGATGAGCGGGCGCTGGTCGCTGGCGCCCTTGGCCGCCTTGGAGCCCACCACCATGTCCGCCTCACCCCGCTCCAGCCGCGGCAGCGCCGCGTCGTAGAAGGTGACGTCGCACAGGTCGATCTCGTCGCAGATGACGTACGTGCCCCGGGCCATGAGGATGCCGGCCTTGAGGGCGACGCCGTAGTTGGGACGCTCGGAGTGGAACCAGCGCATCCGAGGGTGCTTCGCGCACAGCGCGTCGAGGATGCTCGTGGTGGCATCCTTCGAGCCGTTCTCCGCGAAGATGATTTCGTAGTCGAGCCCACGCGCATCCAGCCCCTGGCGCAACTCCTCCGCCGCCGAGGCGATGATGGACTCCTCGTTGTAGACCGGGATGACGACGGACAGGTGCGGTGCCATGGAATCACGTCCGGACGAGCGACAGTCCGGTCCGCCTAGCATGCCGCGCGGCACCCGTCGACAAGATGCGTCGGAAGTCGCAGACGTCCGTCAGCCGTTCAGCGTCCGGGCACAGGCCCGCCCGCCGAGGATGGCATCCTCCATGGACGAGTACTCCCACTGCCCGTAGCGCCCCGCCGTCTGGATGCCGGCGTGCTCCAGGAAACGGAGGATTTCCGCCTTCGCTGGACCGTAGGCCTCGTCGTAGAGGACATACGCGTGGGGAATCTCCCGCGCGTGGGCGAAGAGGACGTCGTCCGCGGAGTGGATCATCTGGGAGCGCAGCAGGTCCTGCACCGCGTACTGCTCGGCGGTGGCCGGGGCCAGCTCTCCGTGGTGGCTGTACTCCACGTAGAAGGTGGACGTGTCCCTGGGCGCCAGCGCGTCGTAGACGGCCGACGGCGAGCCGATGCGGTACGTGTGGAACTCCGGCTCCGGCAGGTAGATCCAATGCCAGGGCTGGCGGTTGGGCCCGCGCGCGGCCACGGCGACGTAGGTGACGGTGGTGGCGCGAAGGCGCTTCGCCGCGGCGACCACCTCGTCGGGCACGCCCGAGGCCCCTTGCGCGAGCAGCCGCACCAGCCCCGGCAGGGACACGGAGGACACGAGGCCCGAGTACGACAGCGTCCGGCCGTCGTTCAGCACCACCCTGCGCGCCTTCCAGTCGATGGAGGTGGGCTCGGTGTTCAGGCTCAGCTCGCCACCCTTCAGGTCGCGCAGCATGGCGCGCGCCAGGCTCTCGATGCCGCCCTCGCGCGGGTAGAGGAAGGACGCGTTGTAGCCCACCGCGTCGCTGCCGGCGCCCAGCGCCCCGTCCACCACCTCTTTGAGCGAGGGGCGCGGCACGAAGCGGCCCACCCAGGCGGCGGACATCTCACGCGGGTGCACCGTCCAGAGCTTCTGGTTGTAGGGCACCATGAAGTTCTTCGCGAAGCCCTCGCCCATGTAGCGGAGGATGAACTCCTCGAAGTCGCGGGGCTCGCGCTCGCGCAGGGCGCGGCCCTTCTCGCCGTAGATGGCGTCCACGTAGCCGATGAGGTTCTCGGAGACGACCTCGGGCGGCAGCCCGTGCGTGTTCACCTGGTACGGGAAGCGGGTGAAGACGCCGCGCGTGAAGATGCCCGCCTTGCGCTGGATGCGGACCATCTGCCCCGGCAGCCACCGCGTGTTGACGAGCTCCTGGATTTCAGGGTCGCGCAGGTGGAGCCAATGGCCGGTGGGGTCGAAATAACACCCGTCGATGACCTCGGTCTTGATGAGCCCGCCGACGCGCTCGGACTTCTCGATGAGGCGCCAGGGCTTCTGGAGGAAGTGGGCGGTGGACAGGCCCGCGAGCCCCGCTCCGAGGATGACGATGGGTTCCATGGCGGGTCGGTCCTACCACCTCCTCCCGGTGAGGGGGGAGCCGAACGCGCGGTGGGCGGAAACGCGGAGCCGACGGGGCCCTCGGATGCTCGCCTGGGGAGGCGGGGGCGGAACAACGCCCCCAGTGCGGGCTTGCGCGTTCTTTCCGGGCTGGAAACGCCTCTGCTACCCTGCGCCGCGCCGGTCCTGTCGAAGGAACCCCATGAAAGTCTCCTGCCCGTCTTGCCAGACGAATTACAACATCGATGACAAGCGGATCCCCCCGGGTGGCGCGAAGCTCAAATGCGCCCGGTGCCAGACCACCTTCCCCATCAAAGCCGAGGCCGTGAGCGCTCCGGCGCCCGCCGCCGCCATTCCCCTCCCGGGACAGGCCAGCGCGCCCGCCGCCATTCCCCTCCCCGGCGCCGCGCCATCCGGCACCATGGGGGCGAGCGCCGAGGCCATTCCGCTCCCCGGCGCCGCGCCCCAGTCGGGCGGCTTCGGCTACGACGCCGGCGCCATTCCGCTGCCCGGCAGCGCCCCTCAGGCGGATGCCTTCGGCGGCGGCGCGATTCCGCTGCCCGGCGCCGCTCCCTCGGGTGCCATCGCCATGGGTGCGGGTCCCGAGGCCATTCCACTCCCCGGCGCCGCGCCCCAGGCAGCCCCCTACGGCTACGACGCGGGGGCCATTCCGCTCCCCGGCGCCGCGCCCCAGGCGGACGCCTTCGGCTACGACGCCGGCGCCATTCCGCTGCCCGGCAGCGCCCCTCAGGCCGCCCCCTACGGCTACGACGCGGGCGCGATTCCGCTGCCCGGCGCCGCGCCCCAGGACGCCTTCGGTGACAACGCCGGCGCCATCCCGCTGCCCGGCGCCGCCTCGGCCGTTGACGCCATCCCCCTGCCCGGCGCCGCGCCCCAGGCGGATGCGTTCGGCACGGGCTTCGACGACGCGGAGCCTCCTGCGCGCCAGGACCGCGACGTGACGCGTGTCGTGGCCATTCCGATGCCCAACGCCGCGTTCCCGGAGCAGGCCGCCCCGCCCGCCCGGGCCAACGGCACGCGCGACTTCGACTTCTCCGATGACGCGCTGGCGCCGCCCGTGGACCTGGACCCGTCCTCGTCCTTCAGCCAGCCCGACACGCTCGGCACCGCGCGCGACTTCGACTTCTCCGACGACTCGCTGCCCGTCCCCGCGCAGCCCCAGCCGGAGGCGGACCCGTTCGCCTTCGACGTCGAGTCGCCGAGCGGCGAGGCCACCGCCTTCGCCCTGCCCCCGACGCCCGCGCCCGGACACGCCAGCGCCCCCGTCGAGGCGAACCCGTTCGCGCTGCCGCCTCCGCCCGCGTACTCGCAGCCGCCCGTCAACGACGACCCGTTCGCGCTGCCCCCGCCCCCCGCGTACGCACAGGCCCCCGTCAACGACGACCCGTTCGCGCTGCCCCCGCCTCCCGCGTACTCGCAGCCGACCGTGAGCGACGACCCGTTCGCGCTGCCTCCGCCTCCCGCGTACTCGCAGCCGCCCGTCGACGCGGATCCGTTCGCGATGCCCCCGCCTGCCGACGGTGGCCCTTCGTTCGACTTCGCCGAGCTGCCGATGCCCGCGGATCCGTTCGCGGCCGCGCCACCGGTGGCCTCGCCCGGACTGGACTTCTCGGATTTGCCGTCCCCCGCCGCGCCCGCGATGGACTTCGCCGACCTGCCGGCCCCCGCCGCGCCGCCGCAGGACCTGTCGTTCGACTTCGCCGCGCCCTCCGCGCCCGCGCCGATGCCGGACTTCAGCCTCGACTTCGCCGAGCCCCCGCCCCAGGCCGCGCCCCCGCCGCCCGCGCCCTTCAACCCCGCGGTGGACTTCGGCGACGTGGACTTCGGCTCGCCCCCGCCCTCGGCGTCGCCCGGCATCCCGGACTCGCTCGAGTTCGACCCCACCGCGCGCCCCGCGGATGACCTGGAGGCGGACCTGTCGGATCCGCTGCCTCCGCCGCCCAACGCCGGCCCCGCCGACGGCCTGGAGATGTTGTCGTTCATCGACGACGCCGCCGGCCGCGACGCGGGCGCCCAGGCGGGCGCGAAGGTGCGCCGCTTCCACGTGCGCCGCCGCTCGGGCAAGGTGTTCGGCCCGTTCGACGAGGGCGTCGTCGTGAAGATGCTCGAGGATGGCCAGCTGCTCGGCAACGAGGACGTCTCGCTCGACTCCGAGTCCTGGTCCGCCATCGGCACCATCCCCACCTTCGCCGCCGCCATCCAGCGGCTGATGGAGGGCCCGGCCAAGGTGGTGGCGGCCGCGCCCGTCGCCGCCGCGTCGGACTCGCCCAGCGCCCCCGCCTCGGACGCCAACGGCCAGCAGGCGAACATGCGCCGGCTGGAGCAGCTCTACGAGGGCCGCATGGCGGCCGTCTCCGTGGTGGACCGCAGCGGCGCCAACGAGAAGCTCAAGAAGCGCGTCCCCATGTTCATCGCCGCCGGCGTCGGCGTGGTGCTGCTGGGCATCGGCGTGGGCACCGAGTTCGGCACGCGCTACGGCGCCTTCGGCCGCCGGGCCCTGTTCCCCGCGCGTGTCTCGGACGGCTCGCCCCAGGCGCAGCTGGTGAGCCAGGCCCAGCAGGCCCTGCTCCAGGACACCTTCGCCAGCTACAAGCAGGCCCACACGCTCTCCGCCCAGGCGCTCCAGGAGAAGGAGTACCCGGCGGTGCGCTCGCTGTGGTGCCAGTCCGTCTACTACCTGCAGCGCAAGTACGCCGCCGCGGACGCGTCCGACATGGCCCGCTGCCGCGACGGCATGGCGGACATCGAGCTGCTCGGTGAGAAGGACGTCGACTTCATCAAGGTGACGGCCTCGCTCGCGCTCACCTCGCGGCAGGCGGACGCCGCGCTGGCGCCGCTCCTGGACGCGTACTCGCGGGAGGGCAACCAGGGCGACCTGGAGCTGGCCTTCCTCGTGGCCGAGGCCCAGACGATGAAGCGCGACTTCAACGGCGCCATCGAGACGCTGAAGAAGGTACTCGCCGCCGACGGCAAGTCCGCCAAGGCCCACCACGCGCTGGGCAACCTGCACCAGGCCGCCGGCCGCGCCGACGAGGCCGCCGCCGCCTACGCCGCCGCGCTCGAGGCGGACCGCAAGCACGCCTCGTCCGCCGTGGAGCTCGCCGCCGTGCAGCTCCTGGTGCGCAAGGACGCGGAGAAGGGCGCCCAGTCCGTCGACGAGGCCCTGGCCGAGGACGTCCAGTCCGCGCTGGGCCCGGCGGAGCTCGCCCGCGCCCGGGGCCTCAAGGGCGTGGCGCTCTTCCATCAGCACAAGCCCAAGGAGGCCGAGGCCGAGCTGAAGTCCGCGATGGAGAAGGACCCGCAGTCCGACTTCCTCAAGGCCCAGCTGGCCCACGTGCTGCGCGCCCAGCGCAACTACGAGGGCGCCCTGCCCCTCTACACGGCGCTCGCGTCGGAGGAAGGCGACAACCTGGAGTACGCCGACGGCCACATCACCTCGCTGGTGATGACCGGCAAGATGCAGGCGGCGCTGGACGCCGTGCAGAAGGCCAGCCAGCGCTTCCCCAACGAGGCGCGCATCGCGTACCTCTACGGCCGCATCGAGGACGCGCTGGACAAGCTCTCCGAGGCGGAGGGCCACTACAAGCGCGCCATCGCCGCGGACGCCAACCTGGTGGAGGCGAACCTCTACCTGGGCCGCTTCTACCTGCGTCAGCGCCGCAACGCGGAGGCCCGCACCCAGCTGGAGCAGGCCGCCACCAAGGCCCCGGACCTGGCCGGCGTGCGCGCGGGTCTGGGCGAGCTGGCCCTGGCGGAGAACAACGCCCTGTTGGGCCAGCAGGAGTTCGAGCGCGCCGTGCAACTGGACCCCAACCTCGCCGACGCCCACCTGGGCCTGTCGCGCGTGGCGCTGCTCAACGGTGACCTGGAGAAGGCCCAGACGGAGGCCAACCGCGCCCTGGAGCTGGACCCGCACCTGTTGAAGGACGGCCGGCTGCAGCGCGGACTCGTGCTGTGGCGGCTGGGCAAGCTCGACGAGGCCGTGGCGGAGCTGGAGAAGGCCAAGGGCGAGGACCCGCGCTCCACCACCATCCCCATCACCCTGGGCGCGGTGCTGCTGGAGCGGGGCGATTTGCCCGGCGCGGAGAGCAACCTGGGCCTGGCGCTCAGCAACGAGCCCTCCAACCACGAGGCGCTCTACTACCTGGCCCTGGTGAAGGCGAAGCGGCTGGAGTTCACCCAGGCCATGGACGCCATGCGCAAGGCCGTGGAGCGCGCCCCCAAGCGCCCCGACTACCACTACGCCTACGGCGTCATCCTGCGCGACGCCAAGCAGCTCCCCGACGCCATCCGTGAGTGGAACACCGCCGTGGAGCTGGACCCGGCCAACGCCGACGCGCACGAGGCCCTGGGCCACGCCCACCTGGAGAACAGCGAGTTCGACGAGGCCATCGAGTCCTTCGAGGCCAGCCTCAAGTCGGACCCGCGCCGCACCCGCGTGCTCGGCTCCATCGGTGACGCCTACTTCAACGCCGCCCGCTGGAACGACGCCATCAAGCGCTACCAGACGGCGCTCAAGGCGGACACCAAGCTCACGTACGTCTATTACAAGGTCGCCCGCGCCTTCACCGAGCAGACCCAGCACGCCAAGGCCATCGACTGGTACCGCAAGGCCGCCGACGCCGAGCCGGAGAACGCGATGACCTACTACTACCTGGGCTTCGCCTATAAGGAGAAGAACAAGCGCAAGGAAGCCGTCCAGGCCTTCAAGGACTACCTGGTGAAGAAGCCGGACGCGACCGACAAGAAGGACATCGAGGAAGAGATCTACGACCTGCAGAACTAGCGGGCAGCAGACAGCCGGCCGTCCTCACGGGGATGGCCGGCGTCAGGCACCTGTCGCCCGGGGCGTCCGCCCTTGAGCACCCCGGGCGCGAGGAACCTTGCTGACGCCCACCAAGGGTGACTACAAGGCGTCCCCCATGCTGGACCTCCGGTACGTTGCGCAGAACTTCGATGCGGTCGTCGCTCGCCTGAAGACGCGGGGCGGCAACCTGGACCTCGGCCCCTTCCAGCGCCTCTTCTCCGAGCGCGGCGAGCTGTACCGCGCCACGGAGTCCCTCGCCGCGCGCCGTAACGCCGCCAACGAGGAGATGAAGAAGAAGGCGAAGGAGGACCCCCAGGCGCTGGACGCGCTGCGCGGCGACCTCCGCGCCGTCTCCCAGGAGATCAAGGAGAAGGACAGCCGCCTCAAGGAGGTGGAGGAGGAGATCAACCGCATCCTCCTGCTCATCCCCAACCTCCCCCACGAGTCGGTGCCCGTGGGTGAGAGCGCGGACCAGAACGTCCAGGTGAAGAGCTGGGGTGAGAAGCCCAACCTGCCCTTCACGCCCAAGCAGCACTTCGAGCTGGGCGAGAAGCTGGGCATGCTCGACTTCGAGCGCGCCGCGAAGGTGTCCGGCAGCCGCTTCACCTTCTACAAGGGCGCGCTGGCCAGGCTGGAGCGGGCGCTCGTCACGTTCATGATCGATGTGCACACCCAGAAGGGTTACACGGAGCTGCTCCCGCCCTACCTGGTGCTGCGCGAGACGATGATGGGGACGGGCCAGCTGCCCAAGTTCGAGGACGACGCCTTCAAAACGCTGGGCGACCCCGAGCGCTTCCTCATCCCCACGTCGGAAGTGCCCGTCACCAACTACCACGCGGACGAAATCCTCGAGGGCGAGTCGATGCCCATCCGCTACTGCGCCTTCAGCCCGTGCTTCCGCGCGGAGGCAGGCGCGGCCGGCAAGGACACCCGCGGCCTCATCCGCCAGCACCAGTTCCACAAGGTGGAGATGGTGAAGTTCGCCCAGCCGGACAAGAGCCTGGACGAGCTCGAGGCCATGACGGACGACGCGTGCGACATCCTGCGGCGGCTCGGCCTGCACCACCGGGTGATGCTGCTGTGCACCGGCGACATGGGCTTCTCGGCCCGCAAGACCTACGACATCGAGGTCTGGCTGCCGGGGCAGAACGCCTACCGGGAGATTTCGTCCTGCTCGGACTGCGGCGACTTCCAGGCGCGCCGCGCGAAGATCCGCTTCCGTCCCCAGAAGGGAGACAAGCCCCAGCTCGCTCACACCCTGAACGGCAGTGGCCTGGCCGTGGGCCGCACGTCCATCGCCATCCTGGAGAACTACCAGCGCGACGACGGCACCGTGGGCATCCCGGAGGTCCTCTGGCCGTACATGGGAGGGCTCAAGGAGCTCAAGCCGCTGTAGCGAAGCAGCGTGGCGAAAAGGTGTGATCATCCGCTTGCAACGGGCGAAGAATCAGGTAGAAGGGCGGCCCCACGGTCGACGTCGGTCCGAGGGACACCGCCGGCTGGGTTGTTTGGAGGCGTGGCCGAGCGGTTGAAGGCAGCGGTCTTGAAAACCGCAGAGGGTGCAAGCTCTCCGTAGGTTCGAATCCTACCGCCTCCGAAAATGTTCTTGAGTTTTGCGGTTCTTTGACAGAGAAGAGTTGGAGAGATGGCCGAGAGGCTGAAGGCACAGGTTTGCTAAACCTGCATACTCGAAAGGGTATCGAGGGTTCGAATCCCTCTCTCTCCGCCACTTGTCGTTGTAGCAGCGCGTGAAGATTTTGCTCCCTTAGCTCAGCTGGATAGAGCGTCGGACTACGAATCCGAAGGCCGGAGGTTCGAATCCTCCAGGGAGCGCTCCCTTCTCTCACGCCGTCTCCATGAGTGACGACGAAGCTTTCATGCAGCAGGCGCTCGCGCTCGCGCGGGAAGCCGCGACACTCGGAGAAGTCCCCGTCGGTGCGGTTGCCGTCCATGATGGAAACATCATCGGCACGGGCTTCAACCGCCGCGAAGTGGATCGCAACCCCCTCGCCCATGCGGAAGTCCTCGCACTGGATGCCGCTCGCAGGCATCTCGGGGTCTGGCGGTTGACGGGCGTCACCCTGTACGTGACGTTGGAGCCGTGTGCCATGTGTGCCGGAGCGCTGGTCCAGTCCAGGGTGACTCGCCTCGTGTTTGGCGCCATGGACCCGAAAGCCGGCGCGGTCGGCTCTCTCTACAATCTGGCCGAGGAACCCCGGCACAACCACCGGCTCCAGGTCACTCGTGGTATCCTCGCTCAGGACAGCACGACTCTTCTCAAAACGTTCTTCGGGCGCCTGCGCGCGAAGCGACGCGACAATTGAATACTTGGAGAGCTGGCCGAGTGGTCGAAGGCACCTGACTCGAAATCAGGCATACCGGTAACGGTATCGTAGGTTCGAATCCTACGCTCTCCGCTCCAGACTTTCTGGAGAGGTGGCCGAGCGGTTGAAGGCGCACGCCTGGAACGCGTGTATATCTGAAAGGGTATCGTGGGTTCGAATCCCACCCTCTCCGTTGTTGATACTGCAGTTGATGTCTACAGCCTTTGTGGTCGGGACAACGTGGGGGCGCGAACCCCGCCAGGTCCGGAAGGAAGCAACGGTAGCGTACCACCGCGTGTGTCCCGGCCGTTCTGAAGGGCCAGTCTCCGTTTCGGAGGCTGGCTCTTCGCCTTTGCGGGGTACGGAGTCCGCCCTGGGCCAGAGCACCTGACGGGCGCCCTCCCCTGTCGACCTCAGTCGCGGACGAGCAGCGTCTCGCGGCCGATGCGCTTCTCGATTCGGAAGCCGCCTGCCTGGAGCTCGGGCAGGGCCCGGTCCTCGAAGGAGACGGCACGGTTGAAGGTCCGGTCGTTCAGCCCTCGCTGGAAGGCGTCGTCGCGGGGCCAGTCACAGGTGAGCCAGGGGATGCGCTGGCCCAGGTAGAAGAAGCCGCCGGAGCCCCAGAGCCCCTCGTTGACGATGAGCAGCCCCGTGGCGCCGCCCATCCGTGTCGACGCGACGATGGCTCGGAACTGGTCCGCCCGCAGGTCCTGGGGAGGGAACCAGCGGGCGGAGACGAGCCCCGTCACCAGCGCCATCGCCGTCACGCCCCATCGAGCGGATGCGGGAACGCGCGTGGTGAGGAGGTCCGCGACGACGGGCGCCGCCGCGAGCACGCCCAGCACCAGCGCCGGGTAGAGGAAGCGCTCCTCCTTGTGCGCGGTGACGAGCAGCACGCCCAGGTAGACGGCGGCGCACGTCAGCGGCAGGGACACGCCTCGCCGCCCCGCTCGCAGGCCCAAGGGCACCGCGACCCAGGCCCAACCGGGAACGGCCGTCACCAGGGGGAGCAGGTAGAAGCCGGGAGCCGCCGAGCCGAAGCGGGCCGCGGCCTCGCCCGAGAGGACGTTGAAGCGGACGTAGGTGAAGAACGAGTGGAAGGGGCTGCCCCAGGTGAGGTGGTCCAGGAGTCCCAGGCCCGCCGCGACGACGAGCCCGCCCAGGCAGGTGAAGGCCAGCATCCGCCAGCGCCGGGCCACCAGCAGATAGAGCAGCGCGGTGAGGACACAGATGGCGGACGGGTAGCGCGTCACCACCGCGAGCCCCAGCGCGACGCCACCGAGGAGCCCTGCCCGCGTCTCGCGCTCGCGCCGGTCCAGGGCCTCCATGGCCACCACCAGGAAGGAGGTGGAGATGGACTCCGCCAGGGTGCGGCCCGCGAAGACGAGCACCGGCCCGTAGAGGCCCACCAGCAGGACGGCCAGCCAGCCTCCCGAGACGCCTGTACGCCGGGCGGCGAAGCGGTACGCGGCCCACAGGCTCCACGCATGCAGCGCGAGCTGGGGCAGGGCCGTCATCGCGCGGTAGCCCTGGGGGTCGGTGATGCCCAGCATCCCCGCCAGTTTCAGGAAGCCGGCCAGGACTCCCGGGACAGCCCAGTTACGGATGCCATCGCGCCACTCCCACGCCAGCACGCCGTAGCCATGCACGCGCCAGTACGCGGGCTCCAGCGCCTGGAACACCTCGTCGGGGTGGATGCGGCCCAGTTGGGCCACGGCGATGACAGCGGGCAGGAGTGCCACGACGACGAGGGCCGCCCTCGCGAGGAGGGAGGGGCTCGCCGGAGGATGTGGCCGAGCGACATCCGACGGCAGGGGCTCGGGCGACATGGGCGGGGTGGGCGTCTCGGGCAGGGCGGCGGACACGGGCGCCCGGGACTCTCCCCGGCCCGGCGGCGAGGTGCAAGCCAGCGGACGTTTGTCCCCCAGGGCTCCGCTCGGGTAGGAACGCGGTTCCCTCGAGAAGGAGCAGGCCATGCCGGACGTCATCGTGGTGGGAGCGGGACACAACGGACTCGTGACAGCGGCGATGCTCGCGCGCAGGGGCCTGTCCGTCACCGTCCTGGAGGAGAAGGACGTCATCGGCGGAGCGTGCCGGACGGAGTACCCGTTCAAGAGCGCGCCCGGACTGGGCGTGTCCACGGGCGCGTACCTGCTGGGACTGATGCCGCCGGAACTCCTGCGCGAGCTGGAGCTGGACCTGCCCCTCAAGCGGAGGGACCCGCACTACTTCCTGCCCACCACGGGTGAGCGCTATCTGCTGTTCGGCTCGGACGAGCGCGAGCTGAAGCGCCAGTTCCTCGAGTTCTTCTCGCAGGCGGACTGGGAGGCCAACCAGGCGATGAACGCGGAGCTGGCCGCGCTGCGTGACGACCTGGCGCCCGCGTGGCTCAAGCCGCCGCTGACCCACGAGGAGACCGCCGAGCGCTACATCCGGCCCGCGCTGCGCGAGCACTTCCTCAAGCTGTGTCGGGGCTCGGCGCGCCAGTACCTGGAGCGCTTCGGCTTCAAGTCCGACCTGGTGAAGGCGATGTACGCGGTGACGGACGCCTTCTCCGGACTGGACGGCGGCTATGACACGCCGGGCACGGGGATGAACCTGCTCGTCCACAACATGTGCCGGCTGCCGGGCAGCGGCGGCACGTGGATGATTGTCGGCGGCGGCATGGGCACCGTCACCCAGTCCATCGCCAACGTCGCGCGCAAGCACGGGGCCGTCATCCGCACGGGCGCCAAGGTGACGTCGGTGCGCGTGGACTCGGGCGTGGTGAAGGGTGTGGTGCTGGAGAACGGCGAGGAGCTCCAGGCCTCCGTGGTCGTGTCCAACGGAGACCCGTTCCGCACGCTGAAGCTGGTGGACACCGCGGCACTGCCGGCGGACTACCGCGCGAAGGTGGGCGCGATGGCGGTGCCGGGCACCACGCTCAAGGTGAACCTGTGCCTGAAGGAGCTGCCGAGGTTCACCTGTCTGCCCGAGGACAAGGGCCAGTTCGGCCCCACCATCCACCTGCTGCCGCAGGAGGACGACGTGCTCGGCGCGCTGGAGCGCTCGTACCGCGACACGCAGGCGGGCAGGCTGTCCGACTTCCCCTCCATCGAGTGGTACATCCACACCACCGTGGACCCGTCGCTGCGTGACGCCGAGGGCCGCCACAACTCCGCGCTCTTCGTGGAGTGGGTGCCCTACAAGCTCGAGGGCACGACGTGGGAGAAGGAGGAGTCGCGCTACGTGCAGCAGCTGTTGTCCGTGTGCGACCGCTTCGCGCCGGGGACCAGTGATCTCGTCCAGGAGTACTTCGCCCTCACGCCGCCGAAAATCGAGAGCCACTTCGGAATCACCGGCGGGCACATCCACCATGTGGACAACAAGCTGGGCTTCACCGACAGGCTGCCCTACGAGACGCCGGTGCAGGGGCTCTACTTCTGCAGCGCGGGCTGCCACCCGGCGGGCAGCGTCATCGGCGCGGCGGGGCACAACTCGGCCCAGGTCGTGCTGAAAGCGCTCGGACGCTGAGTCGCAGCGCCTGGAGATGGATCCTTCGCGCCGTCGTGTTTAGATGACTGCCCCCATGAGCTACCTCGTCCTCGCCCGCAAATGGCGTCCGCAGAAGTTCGATGACATGACCGGACAGGAGCACGTCGTCCGGACCATCGCGAACGCCATCAAGATGGACCGGGTGGCGCACGCGTACCTGTTCTGCGGCCCGCGCGGCGTGGGCAAGACGACGGCCGCACGCCTGCTCGCCAAGGCCCTCAACTGTGAGAAGGGCCCCACGGCGACTCCCTGCGGTGAGTGCCGGGCGTGCACGGAGATTGCCGCCGGCACCAGCGTGGACGTGGCGGAGATCGACGGTGCCTCCAACAACGGCGTGGAGAACGTCCGCGAGATTCGCGAGAACGCGAAGTACCTGCCGCAGCGCGACCGGCACAAGATCTACATCATCGACGAGGTCCACATGCTGTCGGGGGCGGCGTTCAACGCGCTGCTCAAGACGCTGGAGGAGCCGCCCGGGCACGTGAAGTTCATCTTCGCGACGACCGAGGCGCACAAGCTCCCGGACACCATCCTGTCGCGCTGCCAGCGCCACAACTTCCGCCGCATCTCCGCGGCGAGGATGCTCCAGCGGCTGCAGGAGATCTGCAAGGCGGAGGGCGCGGGCATCTCGGACCGCTCGCTGTCGCTCGTGGTGCGCCAGTCCGAGGGCGGCATGCGCGACGCGCTCAGCCTGCTGGACCAGGTGCTCGCCTCGTGCGGAGCGAATCCCACGGACGAGGAGGTCGCCGAGGCGCTGGGCGCCATCGACCGGACGATGGTGCAGGACTTCGCCGACGCGCTGGTACACAAGGATGCCAAGCGCGTGCTGGAGCGCGTGGAGGAGGTCTTCAACCGGGGCCTCGATTTGAAGCGCCTCGCGGAGGAACTGGCGATGCAGCTTCGCCACCTCTTCGTCACCAAGACGCTGGGCGAGGCGCCCGCGGAGCTGGCCGAGTCCGAGCAGAAGGCGCTCGTGGCGCTGGCGAAGGACGCGGAGAGCGCGCAGCTCACGCGGCTGTTCGACGTGGTGCATGGCTCCGTCTGGGATGTGTCGCGCGCGGCGCAGCCGAGGCTCGCGCTGGAGATGGCGCTGTTGAAGGCCATCCAGCTGTCGCCCGGAGGGTCGATTCCGGAGCTGCTCGCGAAGGTGGACCGGCTCACGGCTGGACTGCCTCAGTCGGACAAGGCCAATGCTGGAGCGCCAGGAGGTCGCTCCAGCTCCACGAACTTTCGCGCCTGAGCCTCGCCAGGCTCCGCCCCCCGAAGCCGCGCCCGCCCCACGTCCGTGGGAGACGGGTCGAGCCGCGCCTGCGACGGGGCAACAATCCGTCTCGACGCTCGCGCCTGCCGGCACCTCCGGTGGAGCGCCGTCGAGCGATGGCGTTTCCACGGCCATGCCGTCAGCACAGCGGACTTCGAATGGAGGTGCTGACGCCCGCGCGCATGCAGGGGCAGTCAACGGCAGCGCGTCGTCGCCCCATCTGGGTGGCGCAGTCGACGGTGCGCAGGTCGGACCCCATGGCTCCGCGGGTCCATCACGCCTGGGGCTCTCGGCCTCGCCTCAAGGTGGACCATCGGATGCGCCTCGCGCGTCTGTCGGACCAGGCCCGAACGGAGCGATGGGACGTGCGCCGTCGGGCCCGCCCTGGGATGCCGCAGGGGCATCCTCCGTAGAGACCTCCGCCGGGGCACGAGCTCATGTACCGTCGGGCCCGCCCTGGGATGCGCATGGTTCATCGGCAGGACTGCCATCCGGTGGAGCCACAGCGCGTGCGCCATCGGGCCCGCCATGGGATGCGCCAGCCGCCGTCTCCGGACAGCAGCCGACGGGAGACCTCGCCCGCCCAGCGCAAGCGCCTCGCTTCGATGGGACCGCGCCGCTCGACACGCGGGGAGCCCCTCGCGATTCCGGAGCCTCGCGCTACGACGACTCCGACTACATCGCGGAGCCGCCGCCCGACATCGAGCTGCCACGCCACGGTGGCGGAGCATCGGACGAGCCGCCAGCAAACATCACGCTGCCTCGGAACAACGGCCCGACGCGTGAAGCCACGCCCTCCCCTGAGGCCTCGGCTCCGTGGACTCCGCCCGCGACAGTGGGCATCACGCCCCCTGTCCCCAGCGGTCCGGTGATGGCGGGTCTGCCTCCGTCCGCCGCGCGCCCCCTGTCCTTCCTGCGCAACGGCGGCGGCGCCCAAACCGTCTCGGACGCTCCGCCCCCATCGGCGTATCCCGTCGAGAATCCCCTGCCCTCGGGCCCCGTCCTGGACGGCCTGCCCCCGTCCGCCGCGCGGCCCCTGTCCTTCCTGCGCAACGGTCCGCCCGCGCCCACGGCAGCGCCGCCCCCGCAGCAGCCCATCAGTCCCCCCGGCCCGCATGCGGGCGCCACCCCGCTCTCCCGCACCACCGAGCCGGCGCCCACCGTCCGCGTCATCAACGTCCGCAAGCCCGAGCCGCCGCCCGGCCCGCCCGAGCCACCTCCCTACGGCGACAGCGACGAGGAGTCCCGCTTCTATCCAGAAGAGGCCTCTCCGGGCGGCTGCGCCTCCGGCGAGTGCATTCCCGAGCCCGAAGCCCCCACCGCCGCGCCCGAGCCCGAGCCGCCTCCCATGGCCGCCGCGCCCGTCCCCGTGGCACGCGGGCGCGACAACCCCAACCTGCCGCTCATCGAGCGTTGGCGCGCCGCGGTGGAGACCGTGAAGGCGGGCTCCCTGCGCCACGGCACCGCCCTCGCGAACGGCCGGCTCATGTCGATGAAGGCCGGGGAGATCATCCTCGGCTTCCTCCCCTCCGCGGGCCTGCACCGCATGTCGGTGTCCGCCGCCGCGGGCAAGGCCACCATCGACAAGCTCCTGGCCGAGCACTTCGGCCGGCCCGTGAAGCTGTCCTTCCAGGACGTGTCCGCGGACGACTCCCGGGCCGCGCCCAGCCTCGCCGAGCGCGACGCGCAGAGCCGCGCCACCCACGAGAAGAACACAGAGAGCAAGGTGCGCAACCACGCCTCGGTCCGCTCCGTGCTCCTGGTCCTGGGTGGAGAAATCGAGCACATCCAGATCTACGAGCCCGAGCGCCCCTCCGCCGCCTCGGTCGCCGACGCTCCTGTCGAAGCCCCTGACGACAGCGCCTGACAATGGACGCGCGCGACGCTAGGGTGCGCGCCACACTCCACGCCCGTACCGAGGAAGCACATGCCCGGCGTCGACCTGAACTACTTCATCCGGCAGGCGAACAAGCTGACGGAGAAGATCGAAGAGCGCAAGCAGCAGCTGGCCGAGGAGACCGTCGAGGCCAAGGCCGGCGAGGGCCGCGTCACCGTCGTGGCCAACGGCATCCAGGAGATCCGCAGCATCAAGATCGACAAGGAAGCCATCGACCCGAACGACACGTCGATGCTCGAGGACCTCATCACCGCCGCGGTGAACGCCGCCCTGGCGAGCAGCCGTCAGCACATGCAGCGCGAGCTCGCGAAAATCTCCGGCGGCATCAAGATCCCCGGCGTTACCTGATACCGGATGACTCCCGATCCGCTGAACCGCCTCGTCGCCCAGCTCGCGAAGCTGCCAGGCATCGGGGAGAAGACCGCCCAGCGCCTCGCGTTCCACATCCTGCGCTCTCCGGGCGAATACGCCTCCGAGCTGTCGCAGGCCATCCGCGAGGTGAAGGAGAAGGTGCACCTGTGCGTGCGCTGCTTCTCCCTCACGGACACGGAGACCTGCGGCTTCTGCAGGGACCACCGCCGTGATGAGCGGGTGCTGTGCGTCGTGGAGACCTTCGCGGACCTGATGGCGCTCGAGCGCACCCGCGAGTTCAAGGGCCGCTACCACGTGCTGCACGGCGTACTGTCCCCACTCGAGGGCGTGGGTCCGGATCAGCTCCGCATCAAGGAGCTGTTGGAGCGCCTCACCGACAGCCAGGTGGAGGAGCTCATCCTCGCCACCAACCCGGACGTCGAGGGCGAGGCCACCGCGCTCTACCTGACGCGCCTGCTCAAGCCCATGGGCCTGCGCCTCACCCGCATCGCCCAGGGCCTGCCCATGGGCGGTGACCTCGAGTACGCCGACCAGGCCACGCTGGCGAAGGCGCTGTCCGCCCGCCGCGACCTCTAGTCGTACGAGCCGGCGCCGGAAGCTCCCGGCGCCGTGCCACTGCCTACCGCGTCAGTCGCCAGGAGAACGGCACCACCACGTTCACCTCCTCGTCGAGGTGCGCCGGGAAGCGCAGCCGCTCCGCCTGCGCCTGGAGACAGCGGCCCACCCCCGTCTGCGCGAGCGCCCCGCTCACGCCCGCCCGCACCTTCCCCGTCGAGGCGATGGAGAACTCCACCTGCACCTGGCCCTCGCTCGCCGGCAGGTCCGCGCGGTTCTTCTCGAAGCACGTGGTGATGCGCGAGCGCCCCTTCGCCACGACGCGGGAGATGTCATCCACGGTGAGCGACACCTTCTTCTTCGCCGTGCTCTTCACCGACTTGCCCTCCGCCGCCTCCTCCACGGGCGGCGGTGGTGACAACGCGCTCCCCACCGCGCCCGCCTCACCTCCAGTCCCCTGCGCCGCCACACCCTCGGGAGGCTGCGTCCCGACAGGTGGCGGCGACACGGGCGCCACGGCCTGCTGCGCGGGCTCGGCGACTCCTTCCGTCGAGGGAGCAGCGACCGGTGCCTCCACTGGCGGGGGTGCGACAGCAGCGCTGGGAGGAGCCACGACGCCCGCCGACACGGGAGCGACGAGCCGCGCATAGCCCACGATGCCCACGCCCGCGAGCAACAACCCACCCGCGAGCCCGACGACGAGCGGACGCCATCCGCGAGCACGGGGCGCGGCGACGGGCGTCGGCGCCGACTCGGTGGCCGGAGTCTTCGTCGCCGCCGGCACCAGCCCCGAGGACGACGCTGGCGAGCGTGCACTCCAACCGCGCGCCGTGGCCACGTCGGTGGCGCCCGTCGCGGAGGAAGGCCCCCCCACCACGTCCGTCCCCATCTCCACCACGCCCGTCGCCTGCGTCACCACGCCCAGCGCGGCGGAGAGCGAGGACAGCGTGGGGATGCGGGTGCGCTCGGTGAAGCGGTCCTCACCGAAGTGGCTGCGCAGGAACGCGCCGAGCTGCGGCGTGCCCGCGGCGCTCAGGTGCTCTCCGAGGAACGCCTCCAGGTCCTCGGCGAAGGCCTCCGCCGTGGCGTAGCGGTCCTGCGGCAGCGGCGCCATCGCCTTGAGGACGATGGCCTCCAGCTCCGCGGGAAGGTCCGGCCGCAGCTCGCGCGGACGCTTGAACTCGCCGTGCAGGAGCGCGTTGAGGACCGCCAGGTCGTTCTCCCGCGAGAAGGGCCGCACGTGCGTGAGCGCCTCGTACAGGCTGACGCCGAGCGCGAAGATGTCCGCGCGCCGGTCCACCCCCTGCCCCTTGGCCTGCTCCGGCGCCATGTACATGTACTTGCCCTTCACGACGCCGGTGCGCGTGTTGGCGAGCCTCGACTCGGCCTTGGCGATGCCGAAGTCCAGCACCTTCACCTGCCCCTGGTACGTCAGGTACAGGTTCGACGGGGAGATGTCGCGGTGCACGACGTTGAGAGGCTGCCCCAGCTCGTTGCAGAACTCGTGGGCGTAGTGCAGCCCTCGCGCCGAGTCGATGAGCACGCGCAGCACGATGGGGAACGGCAGGTACGCGCGTCGCCGTCCCGCCAGCCGCAGCGTCGTGGAGAAGTCCTCGCCCGCGAGGTACTCCATGCAGATGTAGTAGCAGCCCTCGGTGAAGCCGAGCTCCTGTATCTGCACGATGTTGGGGTGCGACAGCTTCGCGGCCAGCCGCGCCTCGTCCCGGAACATCTCCACGAAGTCGGGGATGTTCGACAGGTGCGGCAGCATCCGCTTGATGACCACGTTGCGCTCGAAGCCGTCGGCGCCGAGCAGCTTGGCGAGGAAGATCTCCGCCATGCCGCCCTCGGCCAGCTTGCGCACGAGGACATAGGGGCCGTACGGGCGAAGCAGCGGCGGAGGAGCCTCCTCGGTGCCGGAGCCGGGCTGTGTCGTCTGGGGGGGAGACATCCTCAGGGCCCTCGCTCTTTCAGGGTGCGCACCGTGTGGACATCCGGAGCACCCGGTCGCGTCATTTTAAACACCAGCAGCGGGGGCGAGCCCACCGGCTCCACCCACGTATCGAACCGATGCTTGCCGTCCAGGCTGGCGGGACGTCCATTGATGGACACGCGCGCGTTCACCGGCGCCACGCCCGTGGCCCTCACCTTCGCCGCGGAGCGTTGCCCCTGGCGCGGCTGCGACACGAGCAGCATCGGCACCGAGTTGTCGTACACCAGCTCCAGCTTGTTCATCCGGCCCCCCTTCAGCTGCTCACCTGACTCGGACAACGGCGTGACGGACCACAGGTAGCTACCCTCGCTCAGCGCGCCCGCATCCAACGCCGCGCGCGCCTCCGTCACCGTGCGCTCCGCCACGGGCTTGTCCAACGCGCCCGCCCGGTACACCGCCACCCGGTAGCGCGCCGCCGACGTCTCCTCCGAATAGGTGAACGTCACGGCCGGCGGTTTGTCCTGGTAGAAGATGGTCGTCTTCTCCAGTCCCTCCGGCACCACGTTGCGCACCCGGTCCAAATCCCGACCGAGCCGCTCCGGCGCGAACACCGCGCTGCCCTTCGCCACCTCCTGACCGTCCTTGCCCTTCACCCGCCAGAAGAGCGTCCCGCGCGCGGGCGCCGGCACGTTGACGAAGGGCTGGAACACCGTGCCCGTCAGCAGGGGCCTGGTGAACTCCGCGTCCGTCGCCACCTCCACCGTCACCTCGCCCTCCTTCTCCCAGCCGAAGGCCACCTCGGGCATGTCCTGGTGGTACACCTCCGCGCCGTCTCCCGCGCCGAGCAGCAGGGGCGCGGGGCCGAGCGACTCGATGCGCGCCTCGCCCGTCTCACCCGAGACGACAGCCCGCTCTCCCGCCCGCAGCGGCTGTCGCGTCTCGCCGCGCACCAGCGTCACCCGCCCCGTCTGCGCGTCCACCAGATAACCCGACCCCGTGCGCCGCACCGCCAGCCGCGATGCGCCGTCCCCCTCCAAGGTAAGCCCCGGCAGCACCACGCGGCTCTCGCGGCCCTGCGCGAGCTGGAGCCCCAGTCGTCCCTGGCGCAGGTCCAGCCGCGCCTCATCACTCGTACCGCCCTGCCCCGCGCCCTCCAGCACCATCTCCGCCGAGGGGCCCAGGGTGAGCTGCGAGGACGAGTTCTTCAGCGCCAGGTCCACCGAGCCGCCCGCGCGCGTGCGCACGCCGTCACCGGGCGCGAGCACCTCGCCGTCCGCGCGCACCGACCTCCAGCGCTTCGCGTCCTTCCCGCGCAGCTCCGCCCGGCCCGAGCCCACCCGCACCGTCACGTCGATGGGCTCCAGCTCCACCCGCCGCGAGCCCTTGAGCCTCAGCTCAGCCCGGCCCGCGGACACCTCCACCGAGTCGCCTTCGGAGGCGCGCAGCTGCTTGCCGTCCTTCGCGACGAACTCGATGGCGCCCAGCTTCACCTCGACGCGGCCAGCGTCCTTCGTCACCTGGACGGAGACCTCGCTGGGCTCGGAGCCCACGCGCGTGAGGCCGAAGGGCGTCAGCAGCGTGAGCGCCACCTTCTTCCCAGCCGGAGCCCCCGCGGGCTTCGCGGGCACGCGCGACAACACGATGCCGCGCTCCACCGTCAGCACCACGCCGCCTGCGTCCTGGCCCACGCCGACGCGCGCGTCCGCGCCCACCTCCACCGAGCGCCCGTCCGGGAAGCTCAGGGTCGCCGCGCCCGACGCCCCCGTCTCCACCGCGTCGCCCGAATACAGCGGGCCCGCCTGCGCGGGGACCTTCTTGCCGCCGCGCTCCACCTGCACGTCGCCGGACAGGCCCTCCAGTCGGGCCAGCTCCACGGCGGGGCCCGAGTCGGGGGCCGCGGCGGACTCGACGGGAGGAGGGGCTGGAGTGGCCGCCTCGTCGTCGCAACCCGACACGACGAGCAGGAGGGCCAGGAGCCAGGGACGCGTGTTGCTCACCGTTTCTGCCTCGGGAAGAGATCGACGTTGAAGATGGCCTGCTCGCCGTCCTTCAAGGTGACGAGCTTCGACTGCGTGAAGAACCCGCGCGCGGAGATGGTGATGCGGTAGGTGCCACCGCGGACCTTGAAGGTGAACGCCCCCTTCGCGTCCGTGCGCGCCTTCACCTTCGCCTGCGGAATCAGGAGCGTGGCGGCGATGGGCTTGCCACCGCGTGCGTTGCGCACCTGGCCGGTGAGCGTCGCGGGCTCGCCCTTGCGCTCGGAGGCGAGCGGCACCGAGAGCGCCGTCTCCTGCCCCGCCACGATGATGGCCGCCTCCTCCGCCGTGCGGTAACCCGAGGACGTCGCCACCACGGCCACGGGGCCCGGCGGCAACTCCTTCACGTGGACCTCACCGCGCAGGTCCGTGCGCGCCTCCACGCCGCCCACCATCAGCCGCACTCCGGGCAGCGGCACGCCATTGCCCGCGCTCACCACCGAAATCTTGAGGCCCCCCGTGGGCGGCGGCAGCTTGCGCGCGCGCACCGCCAGCGCCACGCGGCCACCATCCTCCAACGTGACGCGGCCCTCGGCCGGCGCGTAGCCCTCCGCGCTCACCCGCGCCACGACATCTCCCGGAGGCAGCTCCACGCCCTCCACGTTGCCCTGGGCATCCGCCTCGCGAGGCGCGCCCTCCACGCCATTGGCGACGAGCACCACCTTCGCGGCCGGAAGCGGCGCGCCCGACTCCGCGTCCAGCAACTGGAGCACCAGCGTGCCCATCGGCACCCGAGGCGGCGGCGGTGGCGCTGCCGGAGCGGAGGGCGCGTCGTTCCACGCCAGCTCCAGCGCCGCGCCCACCCGGCGCATCCGCTGCTCGGAGCGCGAGCCGTCCGCGAGCGTCACCGTGTCCTGCACGTGCTGGAAGTCCAGGAGCACCGTCCCGGACCAGCTCCCCCCGCCCGTCAGCGGGAACAACAGCGCGCCGCCCGCCGCGAAGCCCTTGGCCTCCGCCTTCGCGCCCGCCGCGTCCTTGACCGACAGCGACACCGGCACCTCGCCCCGCGCCTCCACCGCCAGCCGGGTGAAGAGCGGCACCCGCACGCTCGCGCTCACCAGGGCCGCGTGCCGCACGCCCCGCGCCAGCACCGGCTCATCCGAGGTGCCGAAGACCGGCAGCTGCGCGTACCCGTAGCCCGCCCCCAGCTCCGCGCGCACCGGCCCCAGGAAGGCCCGGGCCCGGGGCCCCACCGACGCCCGCAGGAGGCTGCCGCCGGTGATCCTCACCGAGTCCTCCTTCAGGTCGAACCCCTCCCGCTGCACCGACGCCCACCCGCCCAGCCACGCGCCCGCCCACGCCGTCCCCATCACCGCCAGATCATTCGGTGTGAAGCCGTCATAGGTGAGCCCGGGCCCTACATCGGCCTGTTGTCCGTTTCGGAGGGCAATGCCGTAGCGAAGGCGCAGCGAGGCTCGCTCGCGCACCTCCTCCGCCCGGACGGACGGAGCGGCGACCAGCACCAACAGCAAGGGCGCCAGACGCGCCAGGATGGGGGCAAGGGGGCGTGGGGGCGTCAAAGCCCGGCGGAGTATAGAGAAACCCGCGAACACCCCCAAACCAGCACCCTCAGTCCACCTGGAAAGGCCCTGGAGGGGCTTGACCAGGGCTCGCCGGGGGTCCGAAGCGGGCGGACAAGCCCGGGACATCCTCGTTCTCACCGCCAGGAACGGATGGCTTCTTGCTGAGGTGGAGGGGCTTTGCTAAGCATCCTCACGGTCGGTAGCGCCTCGTCTAACCTCCGGGATTCACTCCAGAAACAACGGGGTGGCACCGTGAGAGGGACGAGCGAACGCTGAGGAGCGCATACGCCCATGGGCACGCAACTGGTGATGTACGAAGAGGAGTTCACCAAGATCAACGCCGTTTGCGACCGGCTCACCAAGGACGCGAACGCGAAGGTGGTCTTCCTCGTCGACAAGAACGGGCAGCTCATCTCCTCGGCTGGCCAGACGCAGAACATCGACACCACGTCCCTGGCCTCGCTGACGGCCGGCAACGTGGCGGCGATGGGCGGGCTCGCCAAGTTGATCGGTGAGAACGAGTTCCCCAACCAGTTCCACGAAGGGGCCAAGGACTCGCTCTACATGACGATTGTCGGCAGCCGGGTGGTGCTGGTCGTCATCTTCGACAACCGCACGAGCCTGGGCCTCGTCCGCCTGCGCATCAAGAAGGCCAGCGACGAGCTCACGAAGATCTTCGAGAGTCTGGTGAAGAAGACGGACAGCCCGGGTGCCGGGTCGCCGTTCGCCGAGATCTCCGACGACGATATCGACAACCTCTTCAGCGAGTAACCCGGGAAGCCATGTCCTTCATCAACTACTCATCCCGCGAAATCAACTGCAAGATTGTCTATTACGGGCCGGGTCTCTGCGGGAAGACGACCAACCTCCAGTACATCTACAACAAGACGGCGGCCGAGACGAAGGGCAAGCTCATCTCGCTCTCCACCGAGACGGACCGCACGCTCTTCTTCGACTTCCTGCCGCTGTCGCTCGGCGAGATCCGCGGCTTCAAGACGCGCTTCCACCTCTACACGGTGCCCGGTCAGGTGTTCTACGACGCCAGCCGCAAGCTCATCCTGAAGGGTGTCGACGGCGTCGTCTTCGTGGCCGACAGTCAGATCGAGCGCATGGAGGCGAACATGGAGTCGCTCGAGAACCTGCGCATCAACTTGGCCGAGCAGGGCTACGACCTGAACAAGATTCCGTACGTCATCCAGTACAACAAGCGCGACCTGCCCAACGCCGTCACCGTGGATGAGATGCAGAAGGCGCTCAACCCGCGCAACATCCCCAAGTACGAGGCGATCGCGCCGACGGGCGTGGGCGTGTTCGACACGCTCAAGGCGGTGGCGAAGCTGGTGCTCACCGAGCTGAAGAAGGGCGGCTGACGAGGAAGCGGCCGGGCAACCGGCTCCCGTACCGCGGGTGACGAGACGCCCCGCGGTCAAGGGTGTTACAACCTGCTGCCGACGGGCCGGGCCGTCCGCCTCCTGAGGTCGCACAGTGCGTGTCGCAGCCACCCTCCGACTCCTCGCGCTCGTGAGCGCCACCCTCTGTGGGTCGGCGCTCGCGCAGGAGTCGCGCTCTCCCGCCCAGCCGCCAGTCGCCGCCGCCCAGGTCTCCGCGCCCGAGGGTGACAGCACCGCGGACGAGGCCTTCAACGCGCGCGTGAAGACGCTGGAGGAGCAGGTCGTCGACCTGAAGGAGAAGATCTACCGCTCCAAGGCGCGGCTCCTGCTGCTTCAGGAGACGGTGCTCGGCGGTGACGTCACCACGGGCGCGCGAGCGCACATCGTCCACAAGAACGAGATGGGCGGCTCCTTCATCCTGGAGTCGGTGACGTACGCGCTCGACGGCGCGCCCATCTTCACGCAGCTGGACCTGCAGGGCGAGCTGGCCAAGCGCGAGCAGTTCGAGGTCTTCAACGGGCGCATCGTCCCGGGCCAGCACCAGCTCGCGGTGCGACTGGTGTACCGGGGCAACGGCTTCGGCGTGTTCAGCTACGTGGAGGGCTACAAGTTCAAGGTGCAATCCAGCTACACCTTCAACGCGGAGCCGGGGAAGGTGTCCACGGTGCGCGTGGTGGGCTTCGAGCAGGGCGGCGTGACCACGGACCACAAGGACCGGCCCGCGGTGCGCTACGACATCGAGCTGTCGCGCGACGCGGCGCCCCGCATCGACGGCGAAGCGGGGACGACTCCCCCGGCCACCACCTCCACTGAAGCGCGGTAGGGGCACGCCGGTGAACGTGTCGCTTCGCGCACTCGCCCTGGTGCTCGGCCTCGCGGGTGGCGCTGTCGCCCGTGCCGACACGCCCCCTCCCCCGCCGCCCACGGCGCAGCAGTTGGAGCAGCGCCTGACGACGGTGGAGCGCCAGCTCCAGCTCGCCGAGGACAGCCTCCGTCAGGTGGAGACGAAGTACAGCCAGCAGCCGGAGCCCGACGAGGCGCAGGCGCGCGTGCGCCGCTACTCCGACGCGGAGATTCAATACCTCCTGGGCGACTGGACCGCGGCCTCCGTCCACTTCTACGACCTGGTGAGCGACCCGGAGTTCCGGAGCCACCCCCGGTACGCGGACGCGCTCTACTTCCTGGCGGACGCGCTGTACCAGCAGAAGAACGACGTGGGCGCGCGGCTGTACCTGCGCGAGCTGCTGTCGCTGCCCACGCCCTCGCCGCGCCACCGCGACGCGCTCACGCGCTACCTGGCCATCAGCGGCCGGCTGAACCTCTACGACGACGTGGACGCCTACGTGGAGCAGGCGCGCGGCCTGTTCGGCGGACAGCTCCCCGCGGACATCCAGTACGTCTACGCGAAGCGGCTGTTCCGTCGCACGGACCTGGTCCCTTCCGAGCGCATCGCCCACGCGAGGGCCGCCTTCGCGCCCCTGGCCCAGGCCCACGGCGGGCCCTACCAGTTGCAGGCGCGCTACCACATGGCGGTGCTGTCGATGCAGGCGGGTGAGCTGCCCATCGCCATCCTCCAGTTGCAGCAGCTGCTCACGCCGGTGGAGGGCGCGGCCGAGACGACGGCGCCGAAGGCGAAGAACAAGCCCCAGGTCCGCGCCACCGCGGACACGGATACGGAGCGCATCCGTGAGCTGGCGCTGATGTCGCTGGGACGCCTCTTGTACGAGGCGGGCCGCTTCGACGAGGCGCTGGACTGGTACGGCCGGGTGCCGCAGGAGAGCGAGTCGTTCCCGGAGTCGCTCTACGAAATCGCGTGGACGCAGGTGCGCAAGGGCAACCACCAGGAGGCGAAGAACGCCGTCGACATCCTGCTGCTCGTGTCGCCCGACTCCAAGCTCGCGCCCGAGGCGAAGCTGCTGCGCGGCCACCTGCTCCAGAAGCTCAAGCGGTACGAGGAGGCCATCGCGTCGTACGACGAGCTCATCGGCACCTTCCGCCCGGAGCGCGACAAGGTGGACGTGCTCCTGCGCGCCAACCGCGACCCGGTGGCGTACTTCGAGCGGCTCCTGGCGCGCACCGACACCGTGCCGGACGTGCGCACGCTCCTGCCTCCGCTCGCGCTGAAGTACGCGTCGACGGAGCGCGAGGTGAGCAGCGCGATGAAGACGGTGGGCGACATCGACAGTGGGCGGAGGGGCACACTGGAGGCGCGGGAGCTGGCCGCGCGCATCCTCACGG
The DNA here is from genome assembly GCF_020037095.1 of Myxococcus sp. XM-1-1-1. Classification (NCBI taxonomy): domain Bacteria; kingdom Pseudomonadati; phylum Myxococcota; class Myxococcia; order Myxococcales; family Myxococcaceae; genus Myxococcus; species Myxococcus sp. XM-1-1-1. The sequence goes on along the minus strand of NZ_JAIQDH010000021.1, from coordinate 61,958 downwards.
CCCTGGACACGCGCAAGCTGCAGACCTTCCCGGAGCTGCAGGAGGGCTTCACGCTCTCGGACTCGGTGGAGACGGCGAGCATCCAGGTCGAGGCCTCGCTGGTGGAGCTGGAGGGGCTGTCCTTGGAGTCCTCGCTCACCGCCGACGAGCGCGCCCGGCTCGCGCCGCTGCGTCGTGAGCGCGAGGCGCTGGCCGTCCGCTTCGCCTCGATGCCCGCCACGCAGCAGGACCTGGAGGAGCGGCTGCGGCGGATGCAGGCGCGCGTGGACGCGGTGGACCGAGAGGCCTTCCGGCTGGGCGCGGAGGTGCAGGGGCTGCACGCCATCGCCGCGGCGGTGCGCAAGTGGGTGGATGACACGCGGCTGCTCCGGCAGACGCCTCCCGAGGAGGAGCAGGAGTTCCTCGTGCAGCTCCAGGCAGAGGTCCAGACGCTCACGGATTTGCAGGGGGAGCTGGACCGCACGCGCGGGCGGCTCGCCGATGAGCGCAACGGCGCGGCGGCGGCGCTGGCCGGAGAGCAGGCCATCCGCGGCCGGTTCGCGCAGGCGCTGCGCGCTGAGCACGCGGTGCTCGAGGAGGCCGAACGACGACAGGCGCCCTCGGGCCTCATGACTCGCGCACATGCGGTGCGCCAGCGCGGCGAGGCCTTGCGAGGACGTGTCGCCCAGGCCCAGGGTGCGCTGCGCGGACGCGTGGAGCAGAAGGCCACGCGCATCCGGGCGAAGGTGCTGGCCGAGCAGCAGCTGCTCGAGCGCTACGAGGCCGAGGTGGCCGCGGTGGCCGGCAACGCGAAGCAGCTCGTGGGCCGCATCGCGTATGACAGCGTCCGGCGCGTGCGCCGACAGTTCTACGACCTGGTGCTCAAGGCGGACGTGGGTGTGGTGGACGTGGCCTTCACCGAGAAGCAGGACAAGACGACGTCCATCCAGAAGGTCTCCGCGCAGAAGGCCGAGGCCCTGCGCGCGCTCGACGCCGACTTCCGGGACGTGCTGTCGTCGGAGGAGAGCCGGTGATGCGGCGCGTTCTCGCGGTGCTGCTCTCGCTGGCCTCGCTGCCCGCCGCCGCCCAGGCGCCGGAGGCTCCCGCCCAGGCCACGAGCCCCTCCGACACGGAGGCCCCGAGCCCTTCGGGCACGCCCTCGCGCGACTACCTGAATGGGCTGGGTCGCTCGCCGGACGAGGAGCTGCTGCTCCAGGACGTCAGCCGCGCCCTGCGCACGTACGACGAGGAGTCGCGCGAGTTCAGCCGCGACGTCCAGGGGCTGATGGAGCACAAGTACGAGCAGAAGCGGGACTCGCTCGCGTCCTCGTACGAGAAGGTCATCCGCGACTTCGAGGCCCAGGAGCGCAAGGAGCGGATGGAGGCCATCGTCCGCTTCGAGGAGTTCCTGCGCCGCTACCCCAGCGAGCCGCGCTACACGCCCGACGTGATGTTCCGCCTCGCGGAGCTCTATTACGAGCGCTCGCAGGACGAGCATCAGCTGGCGATGAAGGAGTACCGCGACCGGCTGGAGATCCACGACAAGAACCCCGACGGCACGGCGTTCCCCGTGGAGCCGAAGAAGGACTACGCGGACTCCATCGCGCTGTATCGCCGGCTGCTGAAGGAGTACCCGGACTACCGCTTCAACGACGGCGCGTCCTACCTGCTGGGCTACTGCCTGGAGGAACAGGAGCAGGTGGAGGAGAGCTTCCTCGCCTATCAACAGCTCATCGCGCGCTATCCGCGCAGCCGCTTCGCCACCGAGGCGTGGGTGCGCATCGGCGAGTACTGGTTCGAGAACTACAAGGACCCGCAGGCGCTGCCGCGCGCGGCCCAGGCCTTCGAGGCCGCCTCCCGCGACACGCTCCACCCGCTCTACGACAAGGCCCTCTACAAGCTGGGCTGGACGTACTACCGGATGGACCGCTTCGACGAGGGCGTGGAGTCCTTCCTCACGCTGGTGGACTTCTACCAGGCCCAGGCCGTGGCCCAGGGCAACACCGAGGTGGGCGGAGACCTGCGCGACGAGGCCCTGCAGTACGTGGCCATCTCGCTCGCGGACGAGTCGTGGGGCGGCCTGCCTCGCGCGAAGTCGCTGTTCGTCAAGCGCGCCGGGCGTCCGTACGAGGCGGACGTCTACCGTCGCCTCGGGCACGTGTACTTCGACCAGACGAACTACGCGTCCGCCATCGCGGCCTATCGCCAGGTGCTGGAGAAGGAGCCGCTGACGCCCGACGCGCCCGAGCTCCAGCAGCGCATCGTGCAGTCCTACGAGCGCGACCGGATGATGGCGGAGTCCTTCGCCGAGTCGGAGAAGCTGGCCACCCGTTATCAGCCCGGCACCGCGTGGCACGCGAAGAACATGGGCGACCCGGACGCGGTCTCCCGCGCCAACGCGCTCGTCGAGAAGAGCCTCTACACCACCGCCACCTTCCACCATCAGCAGGCGCTGGTGTTCAAGAAGGAGGGCCGCTTCGAGCAGGCCCAGGCGGGCTTCGCCACCGCGGCCCGCTCGTATGGCACGTACCTGGAGCGCTTCCCGCGCAGCAAGAGCGCGGGCGAGATGCGCTTCTATTACGCCGAGTGCCTCTACTTCTCGTTCCAGTTCGCCGAGGCCGCGAAGGCCTACGAGCGCGTGCGAGACACCGGTGAGAGCGTGAAGCACCGCGACGACGCGGCGCACAGCGCGGTGCTCGCGTGGCAGCAGCTCCTCGCCCAGGAGCAGCAGGCCGGCAAGGCGCCGAAGCTGGAGGTACTGCGCTCCAGTGAACGTCCGGAGGGCTCCGCGGTGAAGCCCGCGCCGCTGACGCCCACCGAGGCGAAGCTGGTGTCCGCGTCGGACCGGTACGCCGCGCTGCTGCCTCGCGACGCGAAGGCGCCCGGCATCGCGTACAAGGCCGCGGAGCTGTATTACGCGCACGACGACTTCCCCGAGGCGCGCAAGCGCTTCGAGCGCATCATCCAGACGTGGCCGAAGAACGAGGTGGCCCGCTACGCCACCAACCTCACCGTCGAGTCCTTCCTCATCGACAAGGACTGGCGCAGCGTGGAGGAGGTCAGCGCCCGGCTGGCCGGCAACACGCAGGTCATCGAGCCTTCCAGCGAGCTGCATCAGCAGCTCGTGAAGTTCAAGCTCGCGGGCCGATTCAAGCTGGCGGACCAGCTGCTGGCCGAGGGCAAGTACGAGGAGGCCGCGCGCAAGTACACGCAGCTCGTCGACGAGGCGCCCCGGCACGAGTTCGCCGACAAGGCGCTGAACAACGCGGCCGTCGCGCACGAGAACACACGGCGGTTCGACTCGGCGCTCAAGCTCTACGAGCGCATCTACCGCGAGTACCCGTCCTCTCCGCTCGCGGACGCGGCGCTGTTCCGCGTGGCCGTCAACGCGGAGAAGTCCTACGACTTCGACAAGGCCGTCGTCAGCTACCAGAAGCTGGTGAAGGACTACCCCAAGTCGAAGGACCGCGAGGCGGCGCTCTTCAACACCGCCCGCCTGCTGGAGGGTCAGCAGCGTTATTCCGAGGCCGCGGCCACCTTCATCCGCTACGCGGAGCTGTTCCCCTCCGCCGAGGACGCGCCGAAGAACCAGTACCGCGCCGCCGTCCTGCTGGAGAAGCAGGGGGATGCTCGCGGAGAGGTGCGCGCGCTCCAGGAGTTCGTGCGCAAGTACGCGAACAAGTCCGCGCAGGTGGAGCTGGTGGTGGACGCGCACCGGCGCATGGGTGACGCGCACCAGAAGCTCGGTAACGAGAAGCAGGCGCAGAAGGACTACACCCAGGCGGCGAACGAGTTCGACCGGCGCAAGCTCAAGCCGGACACGCACCCGCTTGCGGCGAACGCGGCGGCGTATGGACGCTTCCAGTTGGCGGAGGCGCAGCTGCGCCAGTTCGACAAGCTGAAGATTGGCGGCTGGGGCAAGACGCTGGTGCGCAGCTTCGCGGTGAAGCGCGCGGGTGTGAAGACGGTGAAGGACGCGTACGCGCGTGTGTATCCGTACAAGCAGCTCGAGTGGTCGCTCGCGGCGGCCTATCGGTCCGGCTACGCGCTGGAGCGCTTCGCGAACACCATCATCGAGACGCCCGTGCCGCCAGACGTGAAGCGGCTGGGTGAAGAGGCGGTGGTGACGTACCAGGACCTGCTCGCGCAGAACACGGCGGAGCTGGAGGACGCCGCGGTGGAGAGCTACGCGGTGGCGCTGGCGGAGGCTCGGAAGAATCGCGTGTCCAACGAGTGGACCCGGCGCACGCTGGAGGCCCTCAACCGCTTCCGTCCGAAGGAGTACCCGGTGCTCAAGGAGCCCAAGCAGGCCCTCGCGTCCGAGGCCACCTATCCGGAAGGGCTCATCGGCCACGTGAGCGGCCCGCCCCGGCCGTCTCCCGAGGACGAGCGCCGCATCACCGGGGGAGCCAAGCCGTGAGCACCACGCCACGCACGCTCGGGGCCTCGGCCCTCACCGCGCTGTTCCTCTCATCGGGGCTGTGGTTGTCCGCGTGCGCCTCCGCACCGGAGACACGTCCCACGCAGGACGCGTCCACGCCCGCGCCCGCGCCCGGGAAGGACACGGCGGCGAAGGCGCCCCCCGTCGTCGAGCCACCTCGCCGCAGCGCGGCCGAGGACTTCGACCAGGCGGTGGCCATCGCGCGGACGGGCGAGCTGACAGCAGCCGAAGCCGCACTGCGCGCCCTGGTGACGCAGGAGCCGAAGCTCGACTACGCGTGGACCAACCTGGGCATCGTCCAGGAGCGCCTGGGCAAGCACGAGGACGCGGAGCGCTCGTACCGCCAGGCCCTCACCCTCGCGCCGGAGCAACAGTCCGCGTGGGACTGCCTGACCCGCCTGTACGGCCGCACGGGCCGCTCGGCGGCGCTGGAGACGGAACTGCGAGGGCTCCTGGAGACGAAGCAGGACTCGGTGACGCTGCGCACGGTGCTGGCCGTCACGCTGCTCCAGCAGAAGAAGCTGGGGCCCGCGGCCACCGAGGCGAAGCGCGCGCTCAAGGGCGACGAGCGACACACGCACGCCATGCAGGTCCTCGCGCAGGTCTACTACCGCGAGGGCAAGCAGGAGCTGGCGCGCATGGTGCTCGAGAACGCGCGCGACATCGCGCCCTCGGACGCCGCCACGCGCAACGCGCTCGGCCTGGTGTACCTGGCGCTGAACGTCAGGCCGCAGGCGCTGGAGGAGTTCAAGGAGGCCGCGAAGCTGCGGCCCGACTTCGCCGAGGCTCGCAACAACTTCGGCGCGATGCTCAACGAGGCACAGGACTACGCCGCCGCCGTGACGGAGCTGGAGGCCGCCGTGAGGTCCGCGCCGGACTTCGCCGCCGCGCGCCTCAACCTGGGCAATGCCTACCGCGGCACCGGTGACTTCGAGCGCTCCAAGGCCGAGTACGAGCGCGTGCTCGAACTGCGCCCGCAGCAGCCCGACCCGCTGTTCAACCTCGCCATCCTGTACCTCGACGTGGAGCCACCAGGCGGCGACCCCGTCGGGCGCTACAAGACGGCGCTCACCTACTTCGAGCGCTACGAGGCCCAGGGCGGCAAGGACGACCGCATCCCCCAGTACACCAAGGACGCACGCAAGAGCATCGAGCGTGAAGAGCGGCGCCTCGAGCGCGAGCGCAAGGACCAGCTCCGCAAGGCCGCCGAGCTGGAGAAGGCCCAGAAGGAGGCCGCGAAGCAGGCCCCCGACGCCACCGTGTCGGCTCCGGCCTCGCCCCCGGCCGACCCACACGCCCCCACGGACACGTCCCGGTCACCCGTGACACCCGGAACCACCGCCCCCGGCGCGGTGTCCCAGCCTGGAACCCAGGCCGCCCCTCCTCCGGCCGAGAGCCCCCCTGCCCCCACGCCCGCGAAGGCCGGCTCGGGTAAGCTGGCCGACGACAGGAACTAGGACCTCCATGCGTGCCCCTCTCACCCTCTTCGTGCTGCTCGCCGCCGCGCCCGTGCTCGCGCAGGACAAGTCCACGTCCTCCGCCACGAGCACCGCCCAGCAGACCTCGGCCACCACCGAGGCCGCCGCCGCGAAGAAGGCACCTCGCAAGGTCATCCGCCTGGACGCGCTCACCGTCGAGGGACGCATCCAGAAGCCCCAGGCCTTCTACATCCTCCCCCGCTCCAACCTGAGCTTCGACGAGCTCAACCGCACGGAGAGCTTCGTGCCCAAGGTCGAGAAGAGCGTCGAGCAGGAGCCCTTCTAGTCCATGGCAGCCCCTTCGCCAGCCAAGCTGCTCCGCGTCGGCCTCATCCAGAACGGCCAGATCGTCGAGGAGCACCACGTCCGTCGTGAGACCGTCACCATCGGCCACGACGCGCGCAACACCATCGTCCTGCCCGCCTCGGACGACAGGCCCGCGCGCTTCAGCGTCTTCGAGAACCAGGGCCAGCAGTTCCAGCTCGTCATCAACGAGTCCATGAAGGGCCGCGTCAACCTGGGCTCGTCCGACGTGGACTTCGATGCGCTGCGCTCCCAGGGGCTCGCCTCGCGCCGTGGAGACCTCTACGTCCTGCCGCTGCAGGAGACCGCCCGCGGCAAGGTGGAGCTGGGCGACGCCACCCTCTTCTTCCAGTTCGTCGCGCCCCCCGCCGAGGAGGAGCGTCCGCTGCTCCCCTCGGACGTGCGCGTCAGCCGCTGGAAGACGATGGACCGCGTCTTCTTCGGCATCCTCGCCATCTCGCTCCTGGTCCACTTCTCCGGCGCCGCCATCATCCTCTCCGCCGAGGCCCCCAAGGAGCAGGAGCTGGCGTTGGATCAGCTCGATGACCGCTTCGTGCGCGCCATCATCCCCCAGCGCCCCATCGAGCCGCCCAAGCCCACCGCGCCCGGCCCCGCCGAGGCCACCAAGGAAGAGCCCAGGACGGCCGAGGCCGCCACCGACAAGCCCGCCGAAGCGAAGCCCGCCGCCCGCGCCGCCGCCGAGCGCCACGCGGAGATGGTGAAGAAGGTCTCCGACAAGGGCCTCTTGAAGATGCTCGGCTCGAAGGGCTCCGGCTCCGGCGCCTTCCAGGACGTGCTGGGCGGCGCCAGCGGCGGCAACGACATCGTCGCGGCCCTCCAGGGCGCCGGCGGCGTGGGCGTGGCCAACGAGGCCTCCGTGGGCAAGGGCAACGGCCCTCGCGGCGGCGGCACCGGCACCGTGACGGGCATCGGCGAATTGGGCACCCAGGGCGGCGGCAAGGTCGACCTGGGCACCAAGAAGGAAGTCGACGTGAAGGGCCGCGTGCAGGACGCCGCCCCGGAGGTCGACAGCTCCGAGGTGGACCGCGACGCGCTCGCCCGCTACGTGCGCGCGCGCAAGGGCGCCATCCAGAGCTGCTACGAGAAGGAGCTCAAGCGAAACCCCAGCCTCAAGGGCAAGGTGGTGGTGCGCTTCTCCATCACCCCCTCGGGGCGCGTGGGCGACTTCGACATCGACGAGAACACGCTCGGCAGCGAGGCCGTGGCCAGCTGCATCCGCGCCGCCATCCGCGCCTGGGTGTTCCCCTTCAAGCCCGACTCGGACGCCACCGTTTCCTACCCCTTCGTCTTCTCGCCGACGGGGTAGGCTGGCGCGTCCGAGCCCGGGCTCCGAGGGGACCATGGAGAAGCTGGCCGTCATCGCCGCCTCACCGCTGTTCGAGATGCTCGCCCCGGAGGAGCTGTCCCGCCTCGCCGAGCTGGCGCGGACGCTCCACTACACCGCCGGCGAGGTCATCTTCGAGGAGGGGGACCTGGGCGACAGCCTCTTCCTCCTCATCCGGGGTCAGGTGGAGGTCGCCCGCAGGGGCCCGGACGGGTCGCTGCATCCGCTCGCGCGGCTGTCTCCCCCCGAGTTCTTCGGGGAGATGGGCCTCATCGACAAGGACCACCGCTCCGCCACCGTGCGCGCGCACACGGACGCCCACCTGCTCCAGCTCACCGCCCAGGACCTGCGCGTCTTCCGCCAGAGCCACCCCGACGGGTTCACCTTCGTCGTCATCAACATCGCGCGAAGCCTGGCTGCCCGACTGCGGGACGCCAATGCCCGGCTCTCCGGTAACCACTGAATAACTGGGGGGTTGTTGGTTTGACACCCCCCTCCCCGCCTTCTACGCTTTGATCCAATGGCAAGGGCCGGGAGAGCCGTGAGGCGTATGCGCACTGTCGGAATGGTCGCCGTCGTCGTCGCCACAGGAGTGGCCGTCGCGCAGGGGCCGGTGCCGTCTCCCCGAGCCCCCGCCGCCACCGCCACGCTCGAGAAGGCCAGCGAGGTGCCGGACGCGCAGAAGCTGGAGCGCAGCACCCAGGCCCTCGGCGTCATGCGGGACGTGCTCCGCCAGGTCATCGGCAAGGTGGAGGAGGCGCGCCGCACCAAGGACGTGGTGAAGCTCAACTGCGCCAACGAGAAGCTGACCCAAATCAAGGGACTGCTGCGCATCTCCGAGCAGGCCGACGTGTCGCTCCAGGAGTCGCTCACCCGGCGCGAGGTCTCCACCAGCGAGCATGAATTCACCAAGGTGATGATCGCCCGGCAGAAGGTCGGTCAGCTGCGCTCGGAGGCCGAGGAGTGTATCGGCCAGCTCGCCTTCCGCACCGACGAGAACCTCTTCATCGAGGTCGAGGAGCCGGAGAACCTGCCGGGTGGAGACCCCACCCGCCCGCCGCCTCCGGACGTCGTGCTCGTCCGTCCGCCACCAGCCAGCCCCGTCAATTAGCCCCCGTGTGCCCTCTGGCTCATCGGACGAGTGCCCGTCCTTTGTCGAACAATTCTTCGGACCCTGAAAACGCGCGTGCTATGACGCCCCGAGTCGCGGGAAGCCAATCCAAGTCATGACGCTGCGAGGGACATTCTGGGGCACGGTCTGCGGGCTGGCGCTGACAGCGCACGCCGGCGTGGCCTCCGCCCAGGAAGCGCTCTCCGCGCCCGCCACGGGCGGCAATGGCATCAAGGTGGGCAACGGCCGGCTGCACCCGTACTTCGAGCTGGAGACGCGGGTGGACAGCGGCGTGGGCTACTTCGGCCGCACGCAAGGCGAGAACTATCCCGGCGGCGTGTCCCCCGACTTGTCCGGTGAGGTGGCGCTGCGCTTCCGGCCGGGCTTCAAGCTGGACATCCCGTCGCAGAAGCTCGCGTTCAACCTGAACGCCAACCTGGACTACGTGCTCTTCACCGGCTTGATGACGCCGGGCTCGAAGGCGGCCTCTCACATGGAGGGCGCGGCGGACCTGTCGGCGCGCCTCAACCCGGAGGCTCCGCTGTCGCTGGAGCTGTCGGACCAGTTCGTGCGCTCGGACCGCACGCGCACGGCGGCCATCGCGGCGGGAATCCTGAGCCTCTACAACGAGGCGCGCGTGAAGATGCCGTGGAAGCCGGGCGGCGGCGCGGTGGAGGTGACGCCCAACGTCGCCTACGCGGTGGAGTTCTTCGAGCCCCTGGCCGCCCAGGCCCCGGTGGACTGCGGCGACGGCGTCTGCGACCCCGTGCGCGCGGACCAATTCGACTACGGCAACCTGCACCTGGGGCTGGAGAGCCGCTGGCGCTTCCTGCCGAAGACGGCCTTCGTGCTCGACACGGGCGTGGACGTGCGCCGCTACTTCAACGACGGCGGGCCGGACGCCCAGGTGCTGCGCGCGATGGTGGGCGTGGCGGGCCTGGTCTCTCCCAAGGTCGCGGTGACGGCGAAGGCGGGCTGGGCGCAGACCTTCGGTGACGTGAGCGGCGGGACGGTGATTGCCCAGCTGGAGGGCACGTACCTGTACAGCCAGACGTTGACCTTCAAGGGCGGCTACCTGCGCATGCTGGAGCCGGTGGCGGCGTACGGCACGTTCCGGGACGACCGGGGCTACGCCGAGGCGCGGGCCCTGTGGGGCGGCAAGCTGACCGTGCGCGTGGCGGGCATGGTGGACTTCCTGAGCTTCGAGGGCAGCCGTGGGGACACGGTGGTGACGGTGGACGCGGGGCCCGAGTACCAGTTCCGTCCGTGGCTCACCGGCGCCTTCGGCTACACGCTGAGCAAGCGCTCCTCCAACGTGGAGGGCGGCGGCCTGAACTACACGCGGCACGAGGGGTATGCTCGCCTCGCCGTGACGTACTGAGCGCCCGAGCCACCGGGCACCCTCCCCTACCTGGGTCTCCTCCCGGATGAGAACGCTCCGCCTGTCCCTCGTCGTGCTGCTGTCCGGCGTGCTGTCCGCGTGCTTCGGCTCCGCGCAGCGCCCTCCTCCGCCCGTGCCCACGCCCGCCGCGGAGGCCGGTGAGGCCCGAACGGGAGGCGGCACGCTGGGGCCTGGTGACGTGGTGGAGGTGCGCGTGTTCCAGGAGCCCGAGCACTCGGGCACCTGGCGCCTGTCCCCCGAGGGCACCATCGACTATCCGCTGTGCGGCAAGGTGCCGCTGCGCGGGAAGACGCCCAGCACCGCGGCGGACGCGCTGCGCGAGTGCCTGTCGCGCTACGTGCGCAGGCCGCAGGTGTCGGTGCTGATCCGCGAGTACAACTCGCAGAAGGTGTTCGTCTTCGGCGAGGTGCAGAAGCCCGGCACCTTCCCCGTGGATGGTGAGATGTCCATCGTCCAGGCGATTACCCTCGCGGGTGGCTTCACCAAGCTGGCGGCGAAGAACAACACGCTGGTGACGCGCGTGGTGGATGGGCAGGAGCGCAAGATTCGCGTGCCCGTCGAGGACATCGGCGTGGGGCGGGAGAAGAACTTCATGCTCCAGCCCGGCGACATCGTCTTCGTGCCGGAGAGCTTCTTCTAGGCGGGGCTCGCCCCACCGCGGTCGCGTTCAAGGAACTCGGCTCCGAGTTCCCGCGGACCTGCTCAGGTCGCTTCGCACCCGTCTCGTCGCGGTGTGCTCGCGCGGTGCAGACTGCGAGGTGCATGCGCCACCTCGTGCTCATCGGCTCCGAGTCGTTTCCCTTCGTGCGTGACGTGCTCCGCGCACAGGCCACTCACGCGGACGTGCGTGTCGTCGAAGTGTCGCTGGAGGAATGGGGCGGCGCTGTCACGCCGTGGGTGGAGGTGGTCGGCGGACGCTTCCACGCGGGGCTCATCGGCCCGTGGGGTGAGCTGGAGCTGGGGCCCGAGGATGTCCTCTGGTGCCTGTCCGAGGGCGCGCTGCCGCCAGCGGAGAGCGACTACCTGCGCTCGGAGCACGAGGCCCTGCGCGACGGCTTCCACACATGCTGTCCCGCGCGGGTCATCAACCGACGCGGTCTGCTCTCACCGCTGTGGACGACGGCGATGTGGCGGGTGATTGCACAGAAGCTGCCGTTGCCCGACGCCACGAGTGTCCTCGCGCCACCCCACTTCCACCTGGGCACACCGCCCGAGGACGGACAGCGGTGGACCCGCTGGCCCGAGGAGGTGGGGACGCGGCAGGGTGAAGTGTGGTGGACGGTGCCCGAGCCCGGCCCGCTGAGGCAGGCCCTGGTGATGGGCTCGCACGTCACGCTCTGGCCGCTAGAGTTCGAGGAGTCGCCGCCCGTCCTCCCTCCCTCGCTGGAAGCGGATCTCACGCGACTGGCCGCGGACTGCGGCGCGGAGGTCCTCGAGGTCCTCCTGGTGACGTCGGGCACACCGGAGGCTCCGCGCTGGACGGCCCTCCAGTTGGGCACGTCGCCCGAGAGCCTGGAGCGCCTGCTGGCGCAGGAGGACGCCGCGGCCCTGGCGCAGGTGGAGCGCTTCCTCGCCGAGCGGCTCACGAGCACGGAGGTCGCGCGATGATCCTCGTCATGGGGCCCGTGGACGAGCTGCTCACGGCGTTCTTCTTGAAGCACCTCACCGACACCGGACGCGAGTACCTCTTCGTGGACGAGCGCCACCTGGGCGTCGACGTTCGCCTCGAGCTGGAGCTGCCGCAGGGACCTCCGGGACTGGGCCGTCTGCGCGGCGCGGTGTGCTTCCCCACGTGGCGTGTCGGGCTGGAGCGCATCTCCGGCATCTACTCGCGGCTAGGGACGGGCAACCTCGAGCAGGCGCCCACGCCCCAAGTCCGCGCCGAGCAGGCCCACGCCGCGGCGCTCCTGGACCTGTTCCCCGGGCCCGTGGCCAACCGCGCCACCGCGATGCTCTCCAATGGCAGCAAGCCGTGTCAGTACGCCGCCATCCTCGCCTCGGGCCTGCGCGTGCCGGACACCCTGGCCGGAGGCACCTGGGAGCGCTGGGAGCACTTCGCGCGAGGACTGGACGGAGACCCCGTCATCAAGTCCGTCAGCGACGAGCGCTCCCTCGTGAAGCAGGTGTCGTGGGAGGCCACCCGCGCCTCGGCCCGACCCGGCAAGCCGCTGGCGCCGCACCAGTTCCAACAGCGCATCCCCGGCAACAATGTCCGCGCCCACGTCATCGGCGCCCACCACGTGCTGGCCTGCCGCGCGGTGACGCAGGCCCTGGACTACCGCCACCCCGACATGACGGGCCACGCGGTGAGCCTGGACGTGGTGGAGCTGCCCGAGCCCGTCGCCCAGGCCTGCCGCCAGCTGTCCCGCGCGCTCGGCCTGGACCTGGCCGGCATCGACCTCATCGAGCCTCCGGGTGGCTCCTCTCGACCCGAGGACTGGGTCTGCCTGGAGGTGAATACCTGCCCGGGCTTCATGTGGTTCGAGCAGAACACGGGCCTGCCCATCTCCCGGCGACTTGCGGATTTCCTGGACGCCCCGTTAACCTGATGACGCTGTAATTTTCCTGGGTCATGGGAAACCCGGGAAGCAGCGAGGGGGCATCACATGTCGAAGCTGTCGACCGAGGCAGGGCTGATTTCGTCGAGCGATCTTCCGAAGCTGGCCGAGGCGGGCCACGTCGCGGCGCCCACGGTGGGCCACAGCGCGGAGGAGCTGCGCCAGGCGGTGCGGGCGTCGCTCGCGGAGCAGTGGTCGCTGATGGGCGTGGTGGATTCGGCGAAGAAGGCGTCCGACTTGGGCAAGAAGGCGGCGGACGCGCTCACCGACAAGGGCAAGGACATCGAGGACAAGGCCACGCAGCAGGAGAAGGCCGCCCGCGATGAGGCCCACCGCAAGATGAACAACGACAAGTCGAAGAAGCACGGCAAGGAAGTGGGGGCGCAGGGGGCCACCACGAGCGCCTTCGCGCGGGCGCTGTCCGAGCTGCGCGGCTGAGCCTCAGGGGCGGGGCGTCCAGCCCAGCTCGTCGATGAAGTGCCTGGCCTCGGAGAGCAGCTCCGGGGCCAGGGCGGGCGCGGAGGCGATGACGTCTCCGCGCATCACGCTGAAGGGAGCCCCCGTGACGTGGCGGATGACGCCTCCGGACTCCTCCACCAGCAGCGAGCCCGCGGCGATGTCCCAGGGCTTGAGCCCGAACTCGAAGAACCCGTCGAAGCGGCCCGCGGCCACGTAGGCCAGGTCCATGGCGGCGCTGCCCGTGCGGCGCATGCCCTGGGCGCGCAGCACGAAGCGGGTGAAGAGCCCCACGGGGCCCTCGGGGTTCTCGCGCACGTCGTAGGGAAAGCCCGTGCACAACAGCGCGCGGTCCAACCGGTCCACGGCGCTGGCGCGCAGGGGACGTCCGTTGAGCGTGGCGCCCTGCCCTCTCGCGGCGGAGAAGAGCTCGTCCAGCATCGGGTCGTACACGGCGCCCGCCACGACGCCGTCCTTCGACTCCACGGCGACGCTGACGCAGAAGTGCGGCACGCGGTGGGCGTAGTTGGTGGTGCCGTCGAGCGGGTCCACCAGCCACCGCAGTCCGTCCGAGCCCGCCGACGCGCCGCTCTCCTCCGCGAGGATGGCGTGCGTGGGGTGTCGCTCACGGATGAACGCGAGCAGCGCCTCCTCGGAGGCACGGTCCGCGTCCGTCACCAGGTCGATGCCACCCTTGAGCTCGATGACGCGCTCGCCGAGGAAGCGGTCGGCGAGGATTCGACCGGCGAGACGCGCCCCCTCCTCCGCGGTGCGGCGCAGCTCGGCGGGGCTGTCGTCAGACATTCGGACTCCCACGGCTCACGGCGCGGGCTCGGCGAGCAGCGCCTCGAGCTCCGACTGGTACTTGGTGAGGAACTCCTCGTTGAAGCCCTCGTGGACATGACGGACGACGCCGCGCCGGTCGATGAAGTACGTCGTGGGCATGCCGCGCACCTTGAGGGTGCGCTCGGCCACCTGGGCGTTCTCGTCGAGGAGGATGGGCAGGCCCACCTTCACCTCTTTCAGGAACGCGGGGATGGCGCGCGAGTCCTCGTCGATGTTGAGCGCGTAGACCTTGAGGCCCTTGTTCGCGTACTCGCGCTGGAGGTTCTCGTAGAAGGGCAGCGCGTCCTTGCAGGGCTCGCACCACGTGGCCCACACGTCGAGCAGCACCACGCTGCCCTTGTCGCTGGCCAGGTCATACGGCTCGCCGCCCGGGTAGCGCTTCACCTGGAAGACGAGCGGCGCGTTGCGGTCCTCCGCGCCCTTCGCGTCGACGCCCGAGGGCGCCGGCTGCGTGAGGGGCGGCATCGACGGAGCACGGGCACAGCCGGCGAGCGACAGGGCACCGAGGACGACGGGCAGGCACAGGCGCATGTCAGGTCACCTCCCCGAAGCGGGCCTTCAAAGCCACGAGCAGCTTCTCGATGAAGCCACCGAAGGCGCCGTTGCTCATGACCAGGAGGATGTCCCCGGGCTGCGACTCGCGGGCGACCAGGTCGACCATGGCCTGCACGTCGGTGGAGCCCTCGGCGGCGATGCCTTGCGCCTGCAGGTCCGCGACGAGCTTGCGCACGTCGAGCTCCTCGCCCACGGGCACCTTGTCGTGGCGCTCGGGCACCTTGAGGCTGGCGCGGGCCGCGCCGGTGAAGGCGTGGGCGTAGTCCTCCTGGTGGATGTTGCGGCGGCTGGTGTTGGAGCGGGGCTCGAAGATGGCCCACAGCCGGCGCGTGGGGTAGCGGTGGTGGATGGCGGCGATGGTCTCGCGCACGGCCGTCGGGTGGTGCGCGAAGTCGTCCACCACCAGGATTCCACCGGGCTCGCCGCGAGGCTCCTGCCGGCGCTTCACGCCGCGGAACGTGGCCAGGCCGCTGGCGATTTCTTCGAAGGACAGGCCCAGCCCCCGCGCGGCGGCGATGACGCTGAGCGCGTTCTCCACGTTGTGCAGTCCCCCCATGGGCAGCGTCACGGTGCCGAGCACGGCGCCGCGCTCGACCACGTCGAACCGCGCGCCCTCGGGGCCGAAGGTGACGCTCTTGGGGATGTAGTCCGCGTCCGCGCCCTCCTTGGCGATGTACGTGACGACGCGACCCTTGCAGCCCTCGCGCGAGAGCTTCACGGCGTTGGGGTACGCGGCGCAGACGACGAGCTGACCGTCCTCGGGGATGAGGCGCACGAACTTCTCGAACGTGGCCTCGTAGTGGGGCAAGTCCCTGAAGATGTCCGCGTGGTCGAACTCCACGCTGGTGAGGATGGCGGTGCGCGGGCGGTAGTGGAGGAACTTGGAGCCCTTGTCCCAGTAGGCGGTGTCGTACTCGTCGCCCTCGACGACGAAGTGCGCGCCCTTCCCCACCCGGTAGTTGCCCGCGTAGTTCTGGGTGACGCCGCCGACGAGGAAGGACGGGTCCTTCCCCGCCTCGACGAGCACGTGGGCCATGAGGGACGACGTGGTGGTCTTCCCGTGGGTGCCGGCGACGACGATGGAGTGCGAGCGCTCGAGGAAGAGCGAGCCCAGCGCGGCGGGGAAGCTCATCTGCTTGAGGCCGCGCTCGCGGACGGCGGTGGCCTCGGGATTCACGCGGCGGATGACGTTGCCGATGATGACGAGGTCGGGGTTCGCCGCGTCCAGGTTCTCCGGACGGTAGGGCGAGGCGGCGGGGATGCCCCACGCCTTGAGCATGTCGCTCATGGGTGGGTAGACATTCTCGTCGCTGCCGGTGACTTCGTAGCCGGCGGCCTTGAGCATGCCGGCGAAGGAGCCCATGCCGGTGCCCGCCACGCCCACCAGGTGGACGCGGCGCACACTGCCGGGCTCGAGGGTGTCGAGGACGTTACCGTTGTCGTCAGCCATGCGTTCCCTGCGAGATGGCGGTGAGGCCGAGCGCCTCCACGACGAAGTCATGGAAGACGGGTCGGAAGTCGCGGATGCGCAGCTCCTGGCGGCCATTCGCCACGCGGTTGGTGACCAGCGCCACCACCAGCGAGCGGCGCAGGTCCACCCAGAGGCTCGTTCCAGTGAAGCCCAGGTGCCCGACGGCCCCCGGAGGTGAGTCGCCCACGAAGCGGCCCGCGCTGGAGCCCACTTGGGACGGCGAGTCGAAGCCCATCGAGCGCGTGCTGCCCGCCACCAGCGGGTCCGTGGCGAGCACGCGGTGCCACAAGGGCCCGGGAGCAATCACGGGGCTCGTCCCCGCGCAGCCCTCGAGCACCGCCTGGCCGAAGCGCGCCACGTCCACCGCGGTGCCGAACAGGCCCGCGTGTCCGGCGACGCCGTCCATCACCCAGGCGTTGTCGTCGTCCACTTCACCCAGGCGCGTGGGCGCGGAGGGCACGTCCTTCCACAGCGTCTCCTGTCCCGGCGCGGGCTCGCGGGGGCGCGTCGCGCCCGTGGGGGCCGGGGTGGAGTCCGCGGGGAAGTCGGTGAGTCGGTGGAAGCGGGCCTGGAGGCCGAGGGGCTCGGCGACGTGGCGGGAGAAGAGCGTGTCGAGCGGGGCGTTGGCCGCGCGCGAGAGGATTTCGCCGAGGAGGATGAAGCCCACGTCGCTGTAGGCCGTGCGCGTGCGAGGCGGCGCGGCGAGCGGCGTGGCGGCGGCGGCCCGGAGGACCTCGTCACGCACCTGGGCGCGGGTGGCCGAGGGGCAGGCGGCGTCGAGCAGCTCGGGGTGCTGGGTGAGGGCCTGGGCGAAGAACGGGACGAAGGGGGGCAGGCCGGAGCGGTGGTAGAGCAGGTCCGAGACGGTGGCGCCCGCGTCGCCCACGGGGGAGCCTGGGAAGAAGCGGGACACGAGGGTGTCGGGGCCCACCTTGCCTTCGGTCCACAGGCGCAGGAACAGGGCGGTGGTGCTGACGACCTTGGTGAGCGAGGCGAGGTCGAAGCGGGTGTCGCCCGAGGCCTTGCCGGCGACGCCACCGAAGACCTGGACGCCGCGGTGGAGGACAACGGCCTGGGCGGCGGGGAAGACGCCGATGCCCACGGCCTCGTCGAGCAGCGTCTGGAGGACGGCGACAGGGTGTTGTTCGGGAGGGGCGCTCATGGGCGCACGGCTCCTTCGAGGAAGGTGAGGCGCGCGGCGTCAGCGTCCAGGCGGACCTGGGTGCCGAGGGCCACGGGGTAGTTGAGGGTGCCGTGGCCGATGGGGAAGCCCGCGGCGCAGGGCAGACCGGATTCCTGGGCGAGTCCCCGGAGGACGTCGGCGCTGGAGTACTCCGCGTTGCGCTCCTCGCAGGCGGTGAAATCCCCGAGGACGATGCCGCGCACGCGGGAGAAGACGCCGGCGAGGCGCAGCTGGGTCCACATGCGGTCGAGGCGGTAGGGGCGCTCGGTGACATCCTCGAGGAGGAGCACGGCGCCGTCGAGGGGCGGCAGGTACGGGGTGCCCAGGAGGCAGGCGAGGACGGAGAGGTTGCCGCCGACGAGGTGGCCCTCGGCGGAGCCGGGGACGTAGGTGGCCGAGCCCGAGAGGGGTGGCGGGGGCTCGGGGGACTCGAGGAGGCGGAAGTAGTACTCGCGGACCTCGGGGGGCTGCTTGCCGAGCTGGGTGAGGACGGGCCCGTGGATGGAGACGCGGCCGAGGGCCTGGAGGGCGCCGTGGACGGAGGTCAGGTCCGAGAAGCCGGTGAAGAGGCTGGGGGCGGCGTCGGCGAGGTTCAGGTGCGGCAGGAGGCGGGCGCTGCCGTAGCCGCCGCGGGCGCAGAAGATGGCGCGGGCGGAGGGGTCCGTCAGGGCGTGGCCGAGCTCCTGGGCGCGGCGGGCGTCGTCACCGGCGAGGTAGCGGTGGACGGAGGAGATGTCGGGGCGGAGGGAGGGGGTGTAGCGCTCGGCGATGAAGGCGAGGCCGGCCTCGAACAGCGGGCGGTCGAAGGGGCCTGCGGGGGCGACGACGTGAACGGTGTCGCGGGGGCGGAGCGGGAGGGGCTTGAGCCAACGCACGGGCGCTTCATACCACCCGGGACACGGGGGGCCTTGGGATTCGAGTCCAGGTGTCCGTCGGAGCACGGCTCCCTGGTCGCTCGCGGCGCCCCTCCTCCGACCCAGCAACCGCCCGGCGCCAGGCCCCAGGCCCGTGGCTCGACGCGTGATGCTGGAAAGAAAAAAGGGCCCTATCGGAATCGATAGGACCCTTCGTTCAGCTCCCTGACGTGGACTCGAACCACGGACCTAGTGATTAACAGTCACCCGCTCTACCGGCTGAGCTATCAGGGAATATGTCCTCGCCGTGGTAACCGCGCCGCAGCGATGACGCGCTTTCTAGAGAACGGAGCCGCCCCTGTCAACAGTCCCGTTTGATCCGCTCTCCCGGCTCCAGGTCCAACCCTGGTCCGCGCTGGCGGGGCTTGCCTCGATTTCCTCGGAGGCCATCTCCCTCGTGCTCGCTGGCTCTCCGGCCGAGCGAGTCGTGGACCGCACGCTCCGGACCCATCGCACCCTCTCCAGTCCCCAACGCCAGGCGCTCAAGGAGGTCATCTACAACGTCGCCCTCTGGCGCCGCCGCCTCGACTTCCTCCTGGGCCACGCCAACGCGCCCCCGTCGCGCCTGCTCTTCGCATTCCTCCAGGGCCTCGCCCGGCGCCCAGCGTCCGAGGCAGCCGCCCTGGCTGGAATCGAGCCCGACCAGATTCCGCCGCTGAATCCGGCCCAGCCCCCTTCGCTCGCCCTCCGGCACTCCCTTCCGGATTGGCTCGCCGACCACTTCGCGCGGGAGCTGGGCCCGGAGGCAGACGACTTCTGCGCCCACCTCAACGTCCCAGGCCCCATCACCCTGCGTGTGAATCCGCTCCGCGACTCCCGGGAAGACCTGGCCATCCGCTTGCGCGCCGAGGGCCTTCCCACTCGCCCTGGAGCCTGGAGTCCACTGGCCCTCCATGTCGACGGGCCCCGTCCCAACCTCTATGCGTTGCCCTCCCTCCGAGAGGGCCGATTCGAGGTCCAGGACGAGGGCAGTCAGCTCCTGGGACTCCTCCTGGATGCCCGCCCCGGAGAGACCGTCCTCGACCTGTGCGCGGGGGCCGGAGGCAAGACGCTCCTGCTCGGCGCACAGATGCGCGACTCCGGTCGGCTCCTCGCCCATGACCCAGACCCCGAGCGACTGGACCGGCTCCTCCAACGTGTCTCCCGAGCGGGGCTCACGCGCGTCCAGGTCCTCAGGGCGCCACCCTCCCCGGGCCTCGACGCCGACCGCGTACTCGTGGACGCCCCCTGCTCCGAGCTCGGACCTCTTCGCCGCGGGCCGGATCAACGCTTCCGCGCCACCGCGAACGTCCTCACGCGCTTCCCACCGCTCCAGCTTGAACTGCTCCACCAAGCCGCGGCGCTGCTCCGCCCAGGAGGCCAGTTGGTCTATGCCACCTGCACCGTCAATCGTGCCGAGAACCAGGATGTCGTTACGGCCTTCCTGACCTCACGCCCTGATTTCCAACGCCTGCGCCCTGGCGAGGGCTGGCTCCCCGACGAGTGCATTCGCGATGACTTCCTCGTCGTCACGCCCCACCTGCACGGCACGGACGCCTTCTTCGCGGCGGTCCTGCAGCGCTCGACCGGGAAGTAGACGCACCTCACCGAACCTGAACTGTCTGACAAAGCCTCATGGGGTCTTGCCTTGGAAACGCCGTGACGAACAGAATCACTCTGTGGATTGAAGTCATGACGGTACTGGCCGGGGCATGTAAGGAGAACTGTCGTGGTCACCGTGGCTAAGCGTGCGCGAGAGAAGTGGTTTTCGGCCCACATCGTCTTGGTGATCATGCCGAAGGCGCGTGCCAATCGGGCGGCCGTGGATGTCTGGGAGAACATCGTCCTCATCAAGGCGGTGAACGCGGCCGCAGCCAAACGACAGGCCGCCAGCATGGGTCGGTTTCACGCCCGACAAAGCAAGACAGACGCCAACATCGAGTTTCGCGGCGTTCGAGCCGTTGTTGACGTCCTGCCCTCGCCCACCGGCAAAGCCACCTGGAATGAGATTCTTGAAAGCGGCGCGGAGGTCTCTTGCAACAAGCTGCAGTTCGCCTCACGGACGGAGCTCTCAAGATTCATGAAACTGCGAAAAGCCAAGGTCGAGTTGCTTTGGTAGGGAGGCCAGCCACCGCCCTGATTCACGCCTCGGCTGATTGACTCGGGCTCCAGCGAGAGCCGAGGAGACGGAGCACGGCTTGGGGCCGGGCGCGGAAATAGCCGAGCCCCGAGCGCAGAGCGTGCAGCAACTGCGTCAACTCGTCGAAGAGGACGTTGTGCGTGGCGAACTGGCGAAGAGGTCGCCACAGCCGCTCAATGGACTGAAGCTGAGGGCTGTAGGACGGCAGCCGGTACAACGTCTGGTGCGGGTAGCGTTGCAGGGCCCAGTCCACCGGACGTCCTCGGTGCCAAGGCGCATTGTCGATGATGATGACGACTGCTGCGTACACGTCGGCCGGGTAGGTCCGCGCCACGTCGAGCAGGTGGTGGGCAAATGCCACCTGCATCCGCTTCGTCTTGGACAGCCCGTCCTTCCGGCGCGTCCGGGTGCGGCTGCCATACAACCGGCTGGTGATTTCGCCCGTCACGGTGTTGACGGAGGCAATGGTATGCACCACGTCTTTGCAATCGCGGGTGCCGCTGAGGGGGCGCTCGCCCTTCAGTCCCAGGGCGGCCGTCAACGTGGGCACCATGGGAAAGCGTCCCTCGTCCTGGCTCGAATCAGGACTGCGCACGCAATGACGCGTTCGCTGAGGCGCACTTCTCGCTGGACTCGGATATTCCGGAGCCACACCTCTGATGGTGGAGGACCCACTGAAACCGGGACGCCGTGTGAAGGCCCCGCCGGCCTGTGTTCCAGGTGCTCTCCCATGTCCCTTGGAGTTGCGCGGGTCGCCCGGGTCTTCAGGCTTGAGTCCGTGGACTCGAACGCGGGCGAGGAACCCATTAGGGTGCGCCGCCATGCGATGCGACCACTGTTCCCGGTCCGAGACGACGGTCTTTGTTGAGCTGCACCACAACGTAGGCATGTTGTTCGCGCGGCGCTCCCATACGACGGCCGCCGACCTGTGCCGAGGGTGTCTGGGCAGGGCGTTCTGGCACCACACGCTGCGCAACGTCACCCTGGGCTGGTGGGGCACGATTTCCTTCTTCGTGACCTGGTACTACCTGCTGTCCAACATCGTCACCTACGTGCAGGCCCGCGCGGAGATGGGCCGCTCGCGCCGGCGCGCGGCGCCCGTCGTCAAGGAAGCCCGAGGCGCGGACGCGCTGCGAATCCTCCAGCCCTTCGAGCACAACATCCGCATGCATCTGCGCATGGGAGATGACCCCTCCGCCATCGCGCGCGACATGGCGCGACTGCATGGCGTGGAGGCCTCCGCCGCCCAGGCCTACGTGGAGCAGCTCCGCGGCTCCGCTTGAGGCACACCGCCAAGGGCGACGCCGCACACTCTTGAGTCAGCCCCCCTGTTGGCACAATCACTGCCTCGGAAGGACACGCCTGTCGGGTTCCAGACAGACGCCATGGGGAGGCCCAAGGCCCGGACGTGCCATTCATTAAGATGCAAATCCTTTACATGCCGACGGTCGGAACGGCATGCGAGGCACGCTGCTTTGCATGAAGTCAGTTCAGGCACGAGGCGGCCATTTCCGACAAGGCCTCGTCGAGTCGGAGAGGACTGGTATGCATCAATCAAACAGGCCTTCAATGAACAGGCGGAGCTTTCTTCGCGCGGGCGCGGTGTTAGGCATGGGCGCCGGCGGGGTGCTCCCCGTGCTGCCGTCCAAGGCATGGGCCGCAGAGGGGAGTGACCTCCCGGCCCCAACCGGGCCCTACGGTGTCCCCCCCTCGCCCGGGCGCGGCTATCAGACGCGCCCACGGATTGGTCCCAATCGGTTCAACACCGCATACGAGCCCCCAGGCATCATCCAGGGCGTTCCTACGGCGAGCCCAGACTTGATGACCCAGCCGCTGCTTGGGTCGTTGGATGGCGAAACCAAGGCAAGCAACCGGCAGGTGCGTTTCCGCAACACCTACGGTTCATTCATCTGGATTTGCATCGCGTTCCCCGCCACCGCCGCCTGTGGGGGCTCGCTGGGGGGGCACCTGACACGCGGGTGGTGGGGAATCGGCCTGAATCAGGAGGTCCATGTCCTCACGACGCAGGAATCGTGGGTCTACTTCATGGCCGAGGCCGATGATGGAGCAGGCTGGGGCGGGGACGCGCTCACCGCTTGTATCCCCGGGGACGGGAGCGCTTTCGACCACTGCAAGGAACAATGCCTGTTTGGCGACCGAAGGGTCGGGATGAGGGCGCGGACCTTCTCGTCCGACGTTGTCATCACCCTGAGCCGGTGATGGCGCACCACCGGGCATCCCGCGACAATCCATGGAGCTGCGGCGGGTTCGTTGAGTCCGCTCAACAACTTCCATACCCGCCGGAGCTCCGAGCGCGAATCGTCGAGTTGGCGAAGGCGGGACGGACGACGAGCAGCCTGGCCGAGGAGCGGGCTTTCTCTACCTGGCTGTCGTCATCGACGTGTGGAGTCGCAAGGTGGTGGGCTGGGCCATGGCCACCCACCTGAAGTCGGAGTGGGTCATCGCCGCGCTGGACATGGCCGTCGCCCAGCGCCAGCCCCGAGACGTCATCCATCATGACTCACGCAGAGGCCAGGATGGCTGTCGTCCAGTACATCGACGGCTGGTACAACCTGCGCCGGAGGCACTCCGCCCTCGGCGACCAGTCTCCCGCCAACGATGAGAAGAGGTACCGAACCGCGGCTTGACCCACCAAGTCGCCGGGACTCAACGAGACCGGTGTAACTCCACCGTTCTGCTGACGTCACGAGCCTGTCACAGCCACGCTCACGAGGCTTGCCTCAAGGCCCACCCTTCGGGGTGCTGACCGCCCTTCATCCCTTGGCACCGCGCGCAGATATCCCTGGGCTTCTCGTTCTCCAAGGACTCAGCGTGACCACATGGACAGAACTGCCACCTTCTTTCGATGACACCCGACAATCCCGACCATTTCACGGCAATTTTCCCGTGTCATGACAGTCGATTGCGCTTCGCACTTCAGGGTCCTTCACATGGCCGATTCCCGGACCTCCAGTCCGGTGCGTCGACACCCCGATTGAAACACCATGACTCCATTCCGAAGTCTGTGGCTCGCGGCCGCCCTGCTGATGGCCGCCTGCGAAACGACTGAGCTCGCGCAGCCCGACGACGTCCAGGATGCGACGACGGCCCAGGACCTCTCCACGCTCTCCGTGCGAGGAACCACCAGCGCGAGCGGCCTGGCCACCGCCACCCTCTCCATCCCCACCCCCGTCGGGACGGCCGCCGGAGATGTGCTGGTGGTGCAGTTGAGCAATCGCGAGGCCGTCACCGCCGTCGCCACCCCACCCGCTGGCTGGACGCTGCTGCGCTCCGAGCAAAGCGCCTCGGCCATCAAGTCCTGGCTCTTCCTCCGCGTGGCCAGCGCGGCCGAGCCGAGCAGTCACACCTTCACCCTCGACGTCGCCAGCGCCATGGCGGCCACCCTGGTCGCGGTGTCGGGCGCGGATCCGCTCCAGCCGATCGACGTGCACGTCGGCCAGAAGAATGGCAACAGCGCGAGCCTCGCGCTGCCCGTCGCCACCACGTCGTCCGCGAACGGCCTCGCGGTGTGGTTCTCGGCCCAGGTCTGGGGAGGCACCGCGTGCCCCGCGGTCCACACCCCTCCGACGGGCTTCACCGAGCAGCTCGACACCTGCCTCGTCTCGTCGACGCGCGGCGTGCTGCACAGCGCCGCCACCTCGCAGCTCGGGGCCGCCGGTGCCCAGCCCGCCTTCACCGGCAGCTCCACGCTCCCCAACACCAACATCACGCACGCGGTGGTGCTGCGTCCCCTCCAGCCGCCGGCCACTGCGGAGATCACCCTCGTCGGCACCGCGCACGCAAGCGGCAAGACGGTCACCAGCTTGACCCTCTCGACCCCCACGGGCGTCGCCGCCGGTCACGTGCTGCTGGCGCACCTTGCGAACCGTAACCAGATCGGCGCCGAGCTCACCCCTCCCGCGGGTTGGACGCTGGTGCGCACCGACATGAGCAGCTGGAGCATCCGCGGCTGGGTCTTCGTCCGCGTCGCCACCGCCAGCGAGCCCGCGAGCCACACGTTCCAGAGCTCCATCGCGAGCTACCTCGTCGGCAGCATCGTGGCGTATGCCGGCGTCAATCCGACCAACCCGATCGACACACACGCCGGCAAGAGCAACAGCGGCTCGACGACCTTCACGACGCCGCAGCTGAGCACCTCGACCGCGGGCGGGGCCGCCGTCTGGTTCGGCGCGCAGGCGTGGACCGGCGCCGCGTGTCCGACCTCGGCGATCGAGCCCCCCGCGGGCTTCACCGAGACCTACGACACCTGCCTGGTGTCCTCGTCCCAGGGCCTCGTCTTCAACGCCGCCTTCATGCCCCTCGCCGGTGCCGGCCTCCAGGGACCGTTCAATGGAAGCTCGACGTTCGCCGAGACCAACGTCGCCCAGGTCGTCGCCCTTCGCCGCGCCGAGGTCGCGCCGTCCTCGGGGGTCGCGTTGCGTGGGAGCTCGCGCAACAGCGGCCTGTCGCTCGCCTCGCTGTCGATTCCCAAGCCGTCGGGGACCCAAGCCAACGACGCGCTCATCGCGCGGGTGATTGTGCGCAACAACATCTCCGCGACCGTCACGCCGCCCGCCGGCTGGACGTTCCTGCGCTCGGAGCAGAGCGCCTTTGCCATCCGCACCTGGATCTTCTACCGCGTCGCGGGCGCCTCCGAGCCCACGAGCTACACGTTCGGACTGGACGCGACCACCCACATGGCGGGGAGCGTGGAGGCCTTCAGCGGCGTCGATCCGGTCCAGCCCATCGACGTGCACGCGGGCCAGAAGAACGGCGACTCCGCGTCGTTCACCGTGCCCGACGTGGTGACCGGCAGCGCGGGTGGGCTCGCCGTCTGGTACGGCTCACAGGTCTGGCCGGACGCCACCTGCCCCGCCACCGGCATCGAGCCGCCGCTCGGCTTCACCGAGGCCTTCGACGCGTGCCTGGGTCACGCCAACGGACTGCTCTTCAATGCGGCCTACCGGTCGCTCACCGCGCCGGGCCTCCAGACGGGCCTCTCCGGCAGCTCCGCGTTCGTGCAGACCAACACCGCGCACGTCGTCGTCCTGCGCGCCGCCAACGCCCCCACCTGCGTGGTCGGCGACACGTACGCGACCACCTTCACGCTCCAGGGCACCGTGACCGCGCCGGAGATCGTGGAGCCCTCGGGCCTGGCCGCGAGCCGCGTGGTCGGCAACGCGCTCTACGTGCACAACGAGGACACCACCGCCATCGTCGCGATCAACACCCTCAACGCGAGCACCATCGGCACGTTCAACGTGACCAACGTGACGCCGGCCGACTGGGAGGACCTCGCGACCGGGCCCTGCCCGAGCGGCTCGTGCATCTTCATCGGTGACATCGGGAAGTGGAGCGCCAACTTCCCTCCGGGTGGCACCCCCACGTCGTTCACCATCTACCGCGTGCCCGAGCCGGATCTCGCCAACGGCCAGACCTCGGGGGGGCTCGTCGCCGAGGCCTTCCCGTTCGTCTATCCGGACGGCGCGAAGGACGCGGAGTCGCTGATGGTGCACCCCACCACCGGGGACATCTACGTCGTCACCAAGGACGGAGGCACGGGGAAGAGCGGCGTGTACAAGTTCCCCCGGCCGCTGACCCCGGGCGTGCAGGCCACGCTGATCCACGTCCACACCATCCAGCTGCCGCTGAACGGAGACGCCAACTTCTCGGCCGCGACCGCGGCGGCGATCCACCCCTGCGCGGATCGCTTCCTCCTTCGCACCTACCGCACCGTCTACGAGTTCCGTGCGACGCCGGGACTTGGCTTCGAGTCGGCCATCTTCGCGACGCCCGTCACGCTGACCGACACCGCCGAGGGCCAGGGTGAGGCGATGGAGTACGAGGCCAACGGCGCGAGCTACTTCACGATGAGCGAGAGCCCCTCGCCCTTCAGGCTCAAGCGCGTGCCCCTGCGGTAGGACCGCGTCGAACGCCGAGGAAACAAGGCCGGTCGTGGGGCTCGCCCCCATGGCCGGCCTTGTTGTTCCGAGCTGGGAGCTCGCGCTCGGCGCCGCCGTTCACACGGCATCCCTCCTGAAGCCCAGACCCACCTGCGGACCGGAGCATGAGCGGTGCGCATCAAGGCAGATGTCGCGTGAGAAGGCTCATCTGATGCGCTTCATCTCCTGCACGGTCGAGGTGAGGTTCGGAGCGGGGCCGAGACGGACGAGGCCTGCCGGCGTCCAGTTGCGCGTGACGCGGCTCCATCGTTTGGGGATGACGGGCTCGGGCTCTCGGGTATACCCGGTGGCGTCGAGCAAGGAGTGCAGCCTCGCGACCAGAGTGCCTGTCGTCGGGCGTGCCGAAGCGACTGGCGGAGTGTCCGTGCCCGGTGTTGTACCAGTCCACGAAGCACTGCACGTCATCCCCGGCATCCTCTGCGCGCCAGCCTCGACTCCGGGTCGGTCGTTGAGGCATGCGCGGCGTTGCTTCTCTTCTCGCCGTGGAAGTCGACGGTGGAGTTGCCCTTGTCGTCCCGAGGCTCCTGATTCACCGGGTCAGGAGACCCTGCTCCGGTGCGAGAGGTCGTCCCCGCACCGGAGGCATCCAGCAGCCTGCTAGCTCACGGGCACCGTCCCGCCGTCGATGACGTACTCCGCTCCGGTGATCGCGCTCGCTCGGTCCGAGACGAGAAACCCGATCAGCTCGGCGACCTCGGCCGGACGCGCGGGGCGCCCGAGAGGAATTCCGCCGAGCGAGCGCATCACGAGCTCCCTCGCGCCCGCTTCGTCGGTGCCGTTCTTCGCCGCGATCTCGCTCATGAACCCGACGGAGGCCTCGGTCTCGACCCAGCCCGGTGACACTCGATTCACGCGCACGCCCTGCGGCGCGACCTCCTTCGAGAGCGCCTTGCTGTAGTTCGAGAGCGCGGCCTTGGCCGAGGCGTACGCGGTCGTCGCTTCATGAAGCGGCAGCTGCCGCTGGATCGACGTCACGTGCACGACCGCGCCGGTCCGGCGCTCGCGCATTCCGGGGACCAGCGCCCGGTCGAGACGCACCGCCGCCATCAGGTTCAGGTCGATCGTCTTCTGCCACGCGTCGTCGTCGAGGACGGAGAAGCCTCCCGCCGGCGCCGACGTTCCCCCCACGACGTGGACCAGGATGTCCACGGCTCCGGCGGCCTTCACGACGCGCGCGCAGCCCTCCGCCGTGGAGACATCGGCGGCGATGAAGCCCTCGCCCGCTCCCTCCCGCGCGGTCGTCAGCACCGTCGCGCCGGCCTCGCGCAGCCATGCGACCACCGCCTTGCCGATGCCCTTCGTTCCGCCCGTCACGAGCGCACGCCTACCCTCTAGCCCTCTCATCACGTCATCTCCTTCCACTGGGTTGAAATGGGCATCACGGCTCACGCGCCGATGCTCAAAGCGGCGATCCGATCGCCCTTCGTCCGGAACACAAAGGTGAGCGTGATGGGACTGCCGGGAAACCGACCCGTCACTTTCGCGCGAACCTCGCAGGCATCGTCCTTCGCGTTCACCTCGAGCGGCTGCGCGACGGCCTGATACTTCACCTGGGAGTCGCGCCACCATTCGTCGATGGCCGCATGCCCGACATGCCGATGTCCCTCATCCTCGACAACGGCATCGGGCGCGAAGGCGTGGAGCGGCGTGGCACTGCCCGCGTCGAAATAGGCTCGAATGGATGGGTGCATGGTCATGACCCAAGAAGTAAGCCCGCACGATTGCCCACTCAATGGGGACAAAATAGGATGCGGCATCCCGAAACACAGGACTATCGATGTATCAACCCGGACTGAATGATCTCGATGCCGTCCTCGCCGTCGCTCGCAGGAGCTCGTTTCGCGGCGCGGCGCTCGATCTCGGGATGTCGACGACGGCGATGAGCAGCGCGATCGCGAAGCTCGAAGCCCATCTTGGCGTGCGCCTCTTCAACCGCACGACGCGCAGCGTCTCACTGACCGACGCCGGCAGGGCGTTCGTCGAACAGGTGGCTCCGGGACTCGCGGACATCCGCGGCGCGATGGACGCGGCTCGCTCCCAACAGGCAAAGCCGTCCGGCATGCTGCGCATCAACACCTTTGCGACCGCGGCGCGTGAGCTCCTCGCGCCCCTGGTGCTGGAGTACCTCCGCCGCCATCCAGACGTGCATGTCGACGTCGTGACCGAAGGCCGGCTGGTCGACGTCGTCGCCGAAGGGTTCGACTTCGGCGTGCGGATGGCGAACCTCGTGCCCACCGACATGATTGCCATTCCGCTGGGAGAGCCCCAACGCCACGCCATCGTCGCTTCGCCGGCGTATGTGAAGAAGCACGGTCGGCCACGCGTCCCATCGGACCTCTTCCGTCATCGGTGTATCCGGGTGCGCTTGCCGAACGGCAGCCTCTTCCGGTGGGAGCTCCGTAAGCGGGGGCAGACGGCCCTGATCGATGTGACGGGGCCCATCACGCTGGACGAGGCCAGCCTCTCGCGAATCGCGGTCCTGGAGGGCATCGGACTCGGCTTCTTCATGGAGCCGGACGTGCGCGGCGACATCGAAGCGGGACGCCTCGTTCGCGTGCTCGAGGACTGGACACCGGAGCTCGCTCCGCTCTGCCTCTACTACCCTGGCCGGCGCAACGCCTCGGCCGCGCACACGGCGTTCGTCGCACTGGCCCGC
The DNA here is from genome assembly GCF_020037095.1 of Myxococcus sp. XM-1-1-1. Taxonomy (NCBI): domain Bacteria; kingdom Pseudomonadati; phylum Myxococcota; class Myxococcia; order Myxococcales; family Myxococcaceae; genus Myxococcus; species Myxococcus sp. XM-1-1-1. The sequence goes on along the minus strand of NZ_JAIQDH010000021.1, from coordinate 33,178 downwards.
GAAGTCACGGCAGCTCGCAAATGAGCGCCGCGATGGCGGCCGCTGGCGAAGCGCTCGGGTCCGTCCACGCTCGTCCCGCTTCGCGACGAAGGTGGAGCGCCTGCACGCCGGACTTGAACCGCTGCGTCGATGGTCCTGCAGTGGAGCTGCACCAGCCTCACGTCTAGCTCGACTTTCCTATTTTCACAGGAAAACGCAGACTCTCGGTGAATCAACCACGGACCGGGAGGACACCATGCGGACACAATGGATTGCGTTGACCCTCGTGATGGGCGCCGTCGCCTGCGGGGGCGGTTTCGAGGAGGCAGACGCCCAGGCGTGGGGTGAATCCAAGGCAGGGCTCACCCCCACCACCGAGGACCAGGTGGTGGCCCGACTGCCCGCGAGCACCGGGGCGGTCTTCGCCTATGGAGAATACCTGCCGCCCGGCTACCTGACGTCCACCACGAACTACCCGGTCATCGTCCACCTGAACGGGATGGGGGAGTTCGGGACCTCGACGACGGAGGCGGACCTGCTGAACGTGGTGACCCGGCACGGGGCGCTGAGGAACATCCACTTCACGAGCCAGGGCAAGGCGTACTTCGGACAGCGACAGGTGATGGTCTTCACGCCGCGCGCCCCGACGAGCTGGCCGGCGGCGGACATCGAGGCGTTCATCAACTTCCTCGTGGCCAACTACCGCGTGGACACGACGCGCATCTATCTGACGGGCATCAGCGCCGGAGGCCACGGGGCCTGGCGGTACGCGTATACCTACGGCAGCCGGCTGGCCGCGCTGGCACCCATGGCCACCAGCATCGGCGCGCCGGGCCCCACCATCACCCAACTGAAGAACGTGCCGGTGTGGGCGGTGCATTCGTACGGGGACAGCCTCTCGTACACCGCCGACCGCTCCTGGTTGACGGGCGTGACCAAGAACTACGGGCTGAGTCAATCGCTCCAGGTGCCAGCGCCGTCACAGACAGTGACGTACCTCTTCCCGGGCGCCAGCAGCCCCGCTTGGACGTCACAGCCCGGCGTGGTGGCCACCGGGAACGCCATCGCGCGCTTCACCGTGCTGCCCGGCACCGCGCACGACTGCTGGACCCAGCAGTATGACAACTACGCGTTCTGGGACTGGCTGCTCGCGCAGCATCGTTGACGCGGGGCGCAGTTCCCGCCGGGATGAGTCGGCTGCGCGCCTGTCTCATCGCGGCGCGCGCCCGAGGGCCTATTCCTTCAACGCCTTCACGGGATAGCTGCCGATGTAGGAACGGAATCGCTGCTCCAGCGTCCCGGGCACGAGCACGCCCGTGTCGAACAGCTTCAGCAGGAAGTCCTCGTACGTCGTCCACTGGGAGAAGTCCGCGCGCCGGAGTTCCTCGTAGAGCACGTAGGCCAGCACGTGCATTCCATCGTCGTGGTCGCGGAAGAAGGCCGCGCCCGTGAGCGGCTTGCCATCCTTCGCGCGGAGCAGGCCCTGGCGCTCGCTGACGAAGACGTCGATGGCCTCGGCGCAGTCCTCCTCCGTCAGCCCCTTGGCGGTGGTGTAGCCGAACGCGGGGTCGTGCTCGCGCACCAGTCGCTGGAAGTAGGGGTCCGCCTCCAGGGCCGTCAACCGCGCGTCGATGGCGCCCTCGCGCTTGAACGGCGGGTGGAGCAGTTCGTGGACGGCGGTCTTCACCGTGACGCTCAGCGGGTAGGTCAGGTCGGTGAGGAAGTTCCAGCCCGTCACCCGGATGCCGTGGGGCTTGGCGAACTTCAGCACGTGGGCGTTGAGCTCCTCCACGTGGAGCGCCCGGCCGAGGACGTCTTCGTCCCAGCCCACCACGTCATGGGGCGCCACCTGGACGCCGAGGCGCGCGATGGCCTGCTCGACCTGGGGCAGGTATTCCGCGCGCCAGATGCGCGAGAAGCCGATGCGCTGGAGAAAGGCGAACAGCACGCCCAGGTCCTGGCGCACGTCCTCCATCTCGGTGAAGTCGGAGTCCTCGGCGTAGCTCGTCGCCTCGAAGTCCCGGCGCATCGCTATCCAGGCGGCATCGTCCGACACCGTCCTGGCCAGGTCTTCCACGGTGGTGGCGCCCGTGACGGAGAAGACGAGCGTCAGGTAGGGCCCCACCATCTTCCCGGCCTGCTTTCCCATCCGCTCGGTGAGGTGCGCGAGCGCGGCCTTCTCCCCGGGCTCGAGCAGGGCGGAGAAGCGCTGAAACTCCTCGGGGTAGAACCGCGTGTAGAACGCGTCGCCACGGAGCAGGTTCAGCAGGCAGAGGGCGTCGTAGGCCTCGGAGGGACGCAGCACCCAGTGCGTGCGTCCGGCCTCCACGCGGGTGACGGCCGGCGCGGGAGCTGTCGGGACCACCTGCCGTGATGCGCAGCCGGATGAGGCCAGCCACAGCGTGGCGACGAGGGCCACGGCGGGCAGGCCCCGGCGGGAGTCGAAGGTCGTCGGAGCGGGGACGGGGGAAGCGAGCGGGTCCGGAGTCATGGCGCCGAAGCTGCCCCGTCCGCGCGAGGACGTCTTGGACGGAACTCATCCCGTTGGACGAAACGAGCGGCCCGCGAGCAGCCGCCGGTACTCGGCCGGGGTCAGGTGGAGGCGGCGGCTGAACTCGCGCGTCATGTGACTCTGGTCGCAGTAGCCCGCCTCCAGCGCGATGACGCTGAGGGGCCGCGCCGTCTCTCGCAGTGCCCGGCTGGCGCGCTCCAGCCGGGAGCGGCGCAGGTGGTCGGCGGGAGTGCACAGGAAGAACTGGCGGAAGCCTCGGCCGAGCTGCGTGGGGCTCACCCCCGCTTCACGAGCCAGCTGCGCGAGCGTGGGAGGCGGCCCCCGGACCGTATCCAGCAACTCCCGCACCCGTGCGAGCCACGCGGGAGGGGCCGACACCTTCGGGGGCATCGTGGCGCGCACGGCTTCGGCCAGCAGCTCCAACGCCAGCCCTTCGATGGCCAGCGCCGCCAGGTCATCCCCACGGCGGAATTCCTGATAGAGGCGCGCGGTCAACGAGAACAGTCGCGCCGACGCCAGCTCCCTCCGGCTGTCCAGCCGGGAGACGAGGGGGTAGCGCGACCGCCAGACCGACTCGGAGAAGTCGACGTTGAAGGTGCGGGTGAGCCGACCGGAGATGCGCTGCTCGTGGGCGACCTCGGGTTCCTGGAAGGCCACCGACCTGGGAGGACATTCCCGGGCACGTCCTTCCAACACGTCGGTGAAGCCGCCTTCCAGCGTGAGCCGGAAGCCCGCGTGACGGTGCCGGTGGAGGGGAAGGACGACGTCGGGAGCATAGGTGCTCTCCGTCAGGACGAGCCCTGCCACCTCCAGGCGCTGGAGCGGTGTGCCGAGATAGCGACCAAATCCAAGGACGGGTGCGGAGGACACGAAGTCCCTATGTACAGCCCGCGAGTCGATTGCAATCGCCAGGCTTCCTCCAGGAGCCCAGTTCCAGCGCGCCGCGCGAACCTGCTTTCGGGCGACAACCTGGTGCGGCAGGCCCGACAACGCCATGAGAGGCCGCGGACGTGGGCCCGGCCGGCGGTCCTCCAGTCCGTGTCCCCGCTTGCCCAGCGGCTCGTTCAAGTCCCCTCCCCCCGGCCAGCTGGCTCCACCCCGGGGGGCATGCGAGAGTGCCCACCCCCTCTTGACGATGCGCCTGATGAACAAACTCTCCGTAGCCATTGCTGGAATGATGTGGGTGCTGGCCGCTTGCAAGACGACGGGCCCTGCACCCGCCCGCGATATCCCCACGGCAATGAACCAGGCCGCGACGACCCTGCTGCAGTCGCGACTGCTGCACGCAACGTCGATCGCGGTGGTCTATCGCGGCGAGGAGTTCATCCTGCATCGGGGTGAGCTGGAGACCGGCAAGTCCAATCCGCCCGATGATTCGACCCTCTATGAGATCGGCTCGGTGAGCAAGACCTTCGCCGGCCTGCTGCTGGCGAACGCTGTCCTCGAAGGCAAGGCGACCCTCGACGACCCGATACAAAAGTATCTGCCGTCCGCCTATCCGAACCTGCAGTCAGACGGCGAGCCCATCCGTCTGCGCCATCTGGTCACCCACACCAGCGGCATGCCGGGGATGCTGCCACTGCAAGTGAATGACGTATTGCGGGACTTCACCGCGCATGCCACCCCGGCAAAGCTCAATGCCGCCTATGAGGACTACGGGCAGCCGCGGTTCTGGCAGGACCTGCACACCGTCAGCATCAAGGGGCCGCTCGGAAAGGACTATGCCTACTCGAGCGCCGGCACCGAGCTGGTCGCGCACACCCTCGAGAAGATCTACGGGGCGCCCTACGAGTCGTTGCTCGCGGAGTTCCTGGCGCGGGAAGCCGGCATGCACGACACGTGGCTGCGGCTGCGTGCCCAGGACGCCCGCCGTCTGGCGCCTGGCTACCACAGCGACAACCCGGTCGGCACCACGCCGATGCCGCAGCTGCCCTGGGGCGCGGCGGGGGCCTTGAAGGCGACGATGCCGGAGATGGTCAAGTACCTGCGATTGCAGCTGAGCAGCCTTCCCGCGGTGACGGAGTCACACAAGCCGCTGGTGCGCTTCGCGGAGGACTTCAGCATCGGCTATTTCTGGAACATCGGCCAGAGCAGCCAGTTGGGCACCCACTACGTGCATCATGGCGGCGTGCCTCGCGCGCAATGCTACCTCTACCTCGTGCCGAAGTATCAGCTGGGGGTGTTCATCATCACCAACCAGAGCGGCGATGCGACCGCCAACGCCATGGAACGCGCGCTGGCGCCCCTCTTCGACAGGGTCGAATCCATGCAGGGTCGCTAGCACGGCGAACAACAGGGGGAGTGCGCGTCGAGCCCCCGCAGACGTCTCTCCGTTCGACAAGTCGTCGGAGAGCATGAAGCGCGTGGCCAAGCCCACAGCCAACACAGCCCGACAATGTCTCCCGCCACGTCGCTCGCCGGACGGTTACCACTGGCTTGCAACGTGCCCGATGTCGCGTGCACTCATTAGTTGATGTTGTGATGAATGAACGGCTCGGTGAGCGTTTCGAGCCTGTCGTAACGGAACCCCGTGAGGGATTCACAGACATCGACGAGGATCCCGAAACTGATGGGGTTGGAATCATCGTCGGGGGGCTGGGCGGCGAGTCGATTCTGGCGGATGGCCGCGAAGCACTCCGGCGGTGTTCCACTGACCCGGACTTCTTCGTCGGAGTCAGGCCGGAGCTCCCAGCGCTTCGTGCCCGCATGGAATCCCTGGGCCAGGGGAAAGCCCCCTCAGCCGAGACAAGGAATCTCACGACGTCTCCCTCGGAGGAGAGCTCGGCGAACCATTCCTCGTTCGTAGGGAATACCACGTCATGCACGATGATGACGAGGTACCACCCGGATGGGAGCCTCGCGCATGAGATGTCAAATGCGTCAATGGCCTCCCAGTCCGCGCGCCCCGGGCCCACCCGCAGCTTCTTCATCAAATCCCGAGGGTGGACGCCCTTCGCGGCGATCCAGCCAGGGCTCTCCGTCATGACTTCCTCATCGTGGGAATGAGGGTGAGGCATGGATCGATAAGCTCAGGGATCATGTTGTAGCTGAAGCCCGAGAGGGCCACGCAGACCTCGATGGGGACGGAGAAGACCGTGTCCACATCGAACGAGTTCTGGCGATGGTAGGCATGGAGCTTCTCGAGGTTCGCCCGGAGAATGGCTGGGAGGCACTCCGGGGGAGTACCGTCCACCTCGAGGTGCTCACGACCTTCGGAAGGGTCGTGCCAGAGGGTCCAGAGCTGCTCGCCTCCGGAGAAGCCCCAAGCCTGCGAGTACATCGTGTGCTCTTCGACGAAGCAGCTCACGATGAGTTCCGCATGCGAGGAGGCCTCCGCCAGTATCTCCTCGTCCGAGACCTGGTAAGGGTGGTTCCGGAAGTAGATGATGAACCACCCGGAATCGAGTCGCGCGGCGGTGATGCCGGCCTCCTGGGTGTCGAGTTCCCAGGACATACCACTCAACGACAACCCCAGTTCCTCGAGCAGCTTTCGGGTGGAGATTCCCTTCGCTGCGAGCCAGCTGCGACTGACGCTCATCAACGCTTCCTCGTGATGTATCCAGCCCCGGAACGCCCAGAGGCATCGCTCCCGACTCGCCCGGGGTCACGTCCTCACGACATCGAACGTACCTGCCGGGAAGATGTCGCAAACGAACGCTCTGTTCCAGCCAGGTTGTCGGCGGCAGCCCCCATCATCCGCTGGAGCAGTTCGGGCCGGTTCCGCGTCTGCGCGAGGCACTGAGCGATGCCGATGAGCCCCTGGCCATAGCGCTGGAGTTGTGTGGGCTCCTTGCGGACGCTCTCGGGAACCGTCAACCACGCTGGGAAGTGCTCGAGGACCAGGGCTTCGTGCTCGGCACAGAGCCGGATGAGCGCGGTGTCATCCTGTGATTGCACAGCCTCGAGGAGGAGGTCGCGCACAGCCTCGGGCGAGGAGGCTGCCGGCCTGCCCACGCGACCGAAGAGACGATTGAAGAGGCCCATCAAGCAAGCATATGCGAGCGAGACCGCTTCCCGACACTCCGATGCACTTCTTTCCGACCCGTGCCACCCCCACCTCAGCCGCTGCGTCCCGAGCAGCTGTGCGTCAGTGCGAGTGAGCGCGCCACGGCCTTCTCCAGGCTCTGCTCCGCGAGGATGCCCTGACAGCACCTGACGAAAGTCAGGGTTGGACAGAAGGGGCATGGTCCCCGAACCCGCCCCGACGCCTGCCTGGGAACCGGTGGCTCCCCGCGGCGAGCCGTACCTCGAAGCCCCACAGGCCGAGCACCACGAGCATCTTCACTCGTGGCACCTCACGGCTCGCGGCCTTTGCCTCGTCACTTCAGCGAATCGGTGGTCGTCGCCCGCTCTTCGGACATCGTCACAGCGGCGCCCGTGTCATCGAATCGGAGGATGCGGAACTTGCCCCCGTTCGGGCCACGCACCGCCACGGAGTACACCGCCTTCACCTCGAAACCACCGTGGTACCCGGCCGAGGTGTGGACGATCTTGACCTCACCCGCAGCCTCTCGCACGCCGGCTTCGCCGGCCCCCACACGCGCCAGGAATTCGGCGCGGTCGTTCGGCGAGGCCAATCGGCGTTGGAGTGCCTGGGCTCCCCGCACCACGTCCACGGGAATATCCGGCCAGTAGACGCCCTCGCTGATCACCCGGCGCGCATTGTCCAGCGCGGCATAGGCGAAGGAGCCCTCCACCGGGATGCCTCCCACCGAGCGCTCCAGATGGGTCGTGTACCAGAGGAGCTTTGATTGGGCTGGCGACACGCCGCCGCTCACCGGACCGCTCCCCGCCATCGTGGTCGTCACGTGGGTGCCACTCACCTGGGCCACCGGGACTCCCGCCTCCAGGAAGTACGCCTTGACCACCGCCGAGTGCTCCGCCGGATTCTCGGTCAGCGGCCGAGGGTACTCGACGCCCAGTGTCCCCTTCGGGAGCCCCGGGGCCCCGAACGTCGGAACGACCATCGTCGCGCGGGTGACCGTATCGACGAAGAAGACGCCCCTGCCTCCGACAACCCGCTCGTAGCTGCCTCCGGCCTCACGCCGCACACCGGCTCCCGCGTCGAAGCGGGACCTCGCGAGCGCGTGCTGATAACCTGCGCCCTCCTCGTTGACCGTTGGCGCCACCGACTGCGGTTGCTTCGCCAAGGACGGCTCCTGCTCCGAGGAGCAGGCAGCCAGGACCAGGAACAAACCAAGACTCATCGTTCGCGGATTCATGGCAGACCTCGCTACGGGAGAATGAAGGGGTGGCTGTTGCAGTCGTAATTGCAGGTGAAGATCCAAGCCATCCATTGGTTTCCGAAGCTGTCGTTCCCGGGGTCCCGGAGCTGTCCCCAGTTCTCGGTCCGGTTCGCCCATTCCGCCCGTGCCTGGTTGATTTCAACCGAGAGGGCGATGTTGGCGCCGCAGCCGACGATGCCGTGGCCGCCTCCGCCAAACGCACAGCTGGTCCCGCCCGTCACCGAGTTGATGGATTCGGCCCAGGACGGGGCGACAGCCGAGTTGGGATTCGCGACGTAGCGGTCGGCGAAGGCCTGGCCGCGATTGGCCACGTCGGCGGTGTCGTCTCCCACGCGCGTCGGCATGATGAGCGCAACCGTGGAGACTCCCGCGAAGGACCCCAGCACATTGGGGAAGAACAGGTCCGGCGTGATGCCACAACTGTTGTCGATGACGGCGAGGTTGATTCCTCCATTCGTGCCGGCGCCGGCCCATCCACCCGCCGTGGGGCTCTCGCCCCAGGCCACCGGGCCACTGGAGTAGTTGACGGACTGGCAGGCACTACCAGTCCGGTCGACGACGATGCTTCGCGGGCGCGAATACACACAGCGCCCGGCCAGCGGGTTCTCGGAGAACCGCAGGCAACGCTTGTCGGTCCCCGCGACATCCGGGCAGGACGCTCTCGAGGTGCAAGGGGTGTTGCTGTGATCGTCGCAGGTGCCGTGCCCGCTGAAATAGGAGATGGCGTCACCGGAACGGTCGAAGTAGAGGGTGTCGGACCCTCCGCTCACGCGTTGTGGGTCGGTGAAGTCGGTGGGCCATACCAGGCCATCCGTGTACCGGAGGCCGGCCGTGTAACCCGGTATCGACAGCATCCGGTTGCGAAAGTTGTCGACGTTCGCGATGTTGTTGAAGAGTGTTCCGCACGAGTATCGATTGACCGCCTCGATGGTGATCCCCGTCTGCGCGTGGGCGGAAAAGAGACTGAGGCACAGGGTAGCGGCAACAATGAATCGTCCGACGGTGGTTCTCGGCAACCTCATGGTCATCCTCCTCTTGGGTTGATACAGGCGGTCTTGGTTCTCTCTTGCTCGTCACAGCGCCATGTCCCGCCATCACAGACACACGTCCACCGGATCGCCGGACCGGGAGAGGCCGTCCCCGGACAAGAATCCTTCGTCCACACCGTGCACGCGGCCCGGGTCGAGCACGGGCCGTGCGGCAAATCACGCAGCTGGTAGTGGTCCCACGACCCCTTCGGGCTGGAGATCACACACATCGTTCGCGCCGGAGCCGTCTCGAGGGGCTCCGGCCTGGTCTCCTTGTCACGCGTGCATCCCAGACACACGAGCGTCGCGGCAACGAGGGCCCGCGCCCGCAAGCATTTGTCTGGAGCCGTGGACGGGCCGGAAATCCCAAGACCGATAGACAAGCAGGTCCAAACACTAACATTCGGACTCAATAAACAGGTATCGCGCCTCAGGGAGCGCGGGTGTCTGCTCTTTCACAGAAGCCCTGCCCTACGAGCGCAGCTTCGCCCGCATCCGCCCCGCGACTGGGGACAGGCAATGACGGGCATCCGTTGCTCGAGTGCTCCGTCGCTGGGAGCCCCGCACCCCCAAGAGGAGCGCGTGGTCCAGCCCCTCACGCAGCGCCCCTGGACCTCGTCGACGGCGCCGAGAACGGCCTGTCGTGGAGGAGCGCCGCTCCGAGGGTTCGTCGACTTCATCCGGGCCTCAGCGGAGCAGGCCGGCCCCCAGCAACCTCACAACGCGACGTTGACCGCGACACCCTCGCGCCCGGTCGCCCACTCGCGCAAGTACGCGTTGAGCTCCCCGAAGAACGATATCGACACCAGGTCTGACACCGCGAAGAGCTCCCGGAGCAGCGCGCCCACGTGGTTGTTATGCGTTTCGGCCGCGTCAGCGTCCACGTACTCCTCGATGATCGAATAGTGACCGGGCTTCTGCGTGGTGAACCACTGGTAGCGCAGCGTCCCCGGCTCGGTCGCGGCGACGGTGGCCAATGCCCGCGCCGCTCGGAGGAACTCCGTCTCCCCTCCGGTCCGTGTCTTGAACTCACAAATCACCAGAAGGCTCATTCGACGCTCCTGCACAGGCTGCGGTTCGAGGGATGGCGCTCGTCGTACCATCCGACCGGCTCGAAGTCGTCAACGAACGCAGGGTGGAACCAGGTCATGTGCGAGCGCGAGATGCGGCACGCCCAAGCAGGTACTCCTCGCGCTTCCCCTCCGGGCACGCCGAACCGTGACGCGGGCTCAGTCGGGACGGCGGGTCGTGGTCTGCGCATCGCGGTCGTAGGACTCCTGGTGCTTGTGGATCGTGTCGATGTGCTCGAGGGTCCAATCGTACAGGGCCGCGAACGGCTCCTGGAGCGACCTGCCAAGAGGGGTGATGGAGTACTCGACGCCCGGCGGTGAGCCGCCGATGACGCGTCGGACAACCATCCCATTGCGTTCAAGCTTTCGCAGCGTCTGCGTCAGCACGCGCTGGGTGATGCCCTCGAGCTGTCGCTTGATGCCATTGAACCGCTTCGGCGAGGCCCGCAGCACGGCAAGCACCATCATCGACCACTTGTCGCCAATCTGGTCGAGGATGGTGCGGGTGGGACAGTCAGCTCGGTAGATGGGCTCGTCTTCAGTATCTCTCGGCATACCAAGGATGCTCCAGGTACGTTCTTGACCCTAGGTATGCAACATATACCTTCGTGACGTGACGACTTCGCCTCTCGCCACAGCGAGCGGCGCTGGGTCTGCGGCCACTCAGGCGAGCAGCCCGTTCAAGCGAAGGAAGCGTGACTCTGGCCGGACAGCAATCCCTGGCCAGCGACTCGTCACGACATGAACTGCCCATGTAGGAGAGAAAACGTATGAATCGTTTCAAGGACAAGGTCGTGGTCATCACCGGTGCAAGTGAGGGTATCGGGCTCGCGACGGCCAAGGCCTTTGCCGCCGAGGGCGCCAACGTCTACGTCACCGGGCGCAGGCAGGAGAGGCTCGACGCGGCGGTGCGCGAGATTGGCGGCGCCACCGTCGGCATCCAGGGAGACGTTGGCAATCTCTCCGACCTCGACCGCCTCTACGCGCGGATCCAGCGCGACCACGGGAGGGTCGATGTCGTGTTCGCCAACGCGGGTATCTCCGAAACGTCGGCGCTGGGTGAGATTGACGAGGCGCACTTCGACCGCGTGTTCGGCACGAACGTCAAGGGCATGGTCTTCAGCGTGCAGAAGGCGCTGCCGCTCATGACCCGCGGAGGTACGGTCATCCTCGCGGGCTCGGCCAGCGGCAGCAAAGGGTTCCCCGGGCTCTCGGTCTACAACGCGACCAAGGCCGCGATTCGCTCACTCGCTCGAACCTGGACGACGGACCTGAAGAGCCGAGGCATTCGCGTCAATGTGATTTCACCGGGGATGATTGAAACGCCCGCGATGCAGACGTACCTCCAGAACAACGCGGGGTTCGAGGACGTGCTGAAGCAGATGACGCCGCTCGGGCGAATCGGTCAGGCGGAGGACGTCGCGAACGCGGTGTTGTTCCTCGCAGCCAACGAGAGCAGCTTCGTCGCGGGCGTCGAGTTCTTCGTGGATGGAGGCATCATGGCGGTCTAGCCAGCCGCCCCCCCCCGATGGCGATACCGCGCTCAGCCCGCTTTGCGGCGGAAGTGGAGCGCCTGCGCGCCGGACTTGAACCGCTGCGTCGAGAGGAGTTCGAGCTGCCGCGGACTCGACAGGCCCTGAAACAACGTCGGCCCGTGGCCGCTGATGATGGGATGAACGACGATGCGGTACTCGTCGATGAGCCCCCACTCCTCGAGCGACGCCGCGAGCTTGGGCGCTCCGACCAGGACACCCTGCTCGGTCTTCGCCTTCAGCGCCGAGATGGCCTCGCGAAGTTCACCCTCCACCCTGACCGTGTTCTGCCATGGGAAGTCGCTCCGCGAGTTCGACACGACGTACTTCACCTTCGCCTCGAGCTTCTGCGCCCACTCGCGCATCGCGCGCGGCGCATTCTCGTCGCGCGCCACCGCGGGCCAGGCGCCCTCCATCAGCTCGTAGGTGTTGCGCCCGAAGAGCATCGCCCCGCTCTGCTCCATGCGCTCCCTCCAATAGTCGTGCAGCTCGTCGTCCGCGATTCCCTGGGTGTGGTCGATGCACCCGTCCAGCGTCACATTGAGACCGAAGGTGAGGAGGCCCATGGCGCGGGACTCTACGAGAAGCGCCCCCCGTGCGCAGCACACCTCGCCATCGACGCAATGCCCCATCTCCGGCGGGCCCCACCGCCACCCGAGGTCGCGACATGCATCAATCCCCGCCGCCCGGCCGCGACGACAACAGGCCCTTGAGGCCATCGAGGATGCTCCACGCGCTGAGCGCGCCTTCGACCCGCTCCCCGACACTGTCGGGCTCACTGTCGAAGCCGAGGTCGCGCTCGGAGCCCTCGATGCCGATACAGCCCTCGACGACCAGGTCGGTTCCGTTGAAGACCTGCACGGCATGGGCCCTCTTCGAGGGCAAAGGCTGGGTGAGGTCGTACGACCAGAGGCGCCTGCTGAGCTCCCATGCGAGGAAGGACGGGTGGGCGGCCGCACCTCCTGCCTGAGCGCCCAGGGGCATGATGACCGAGTCCGTGCGGGCATCGCCTTCAGCCGTTTCCAGGTCGCCATTCGCATGCACCCGGAGCCACAGTCCGGGCCGCTTCTGCAGCCGCAGCAGGAGCGGACTGCCGCTGCGTGAGCGCTTGGGAATGTCCGGCACCGCCAAATCACTTTCGAGGTCCGTGTCGCCGAGATCGTGGACGACCAGCTCACCCTTCGAGGTGCCCACCGCGACGAAGCGGTCATTCGGAGACACACTCAGGCACGTGACGTCCCACGGGGACATCTCGCATGGCAGCACCCCGAGCACCCGCCCGCTGCGACTCGAAATGAGGGTCACGCCCTCCGGGCCGCAGGCCGCGAGCCAGCGCGTGCTCCGGGCCATCGCCAGCAGCGTTTCCTGCCCATGCCCATACCCCAGGATCTCCGAACTCCAGTCCGCCCCACCGGTCTCGTGGTCCCACCTGTAGAGGCGCGGCCGGACCGCGTCGTCATCCCGGTTGAGGCGTGACTTCACGCCCACCACGCGAGGCCCGGTCGGCAACACGAAGCCCGGCCCGATGGCCTCGTCCCGCGCGCCCTTGAACCGGGAGAGTTCCTGCCCTGTCCGCGCATCGAGCACCACGAGGTCCCACTCGAAGAAGCACCACAGCTTCGTCCCGTCGTCGGAGAGCGCCAGGCCACAGGTGGGCGCGAAGGTGTGGATGTCCTTCAGGAGCGGCTTCGGGGTCGAGCCCGGCGTCCACGACCAGACCCTGTCGCCCTGGGAAGCGTGGCCCGCCCAGTACACGGCGCCGTCCGCGGAGACCACCAGCGCCCTGGGACGCGTCGCAAGGGGAGCGCTCTCCAGCATCCTGCCGGAACCCAGCGCATACACCCGGGCGACCTGGTCCTCGAAGGTCGCGGCCAGCACGTCACCGGTCGGGAACAGCCGGACCTTGTTGAGCCCCTCGGCGACCGTGAGCGTCGACACGGTCCGCGGGGCCGCGACGTCCCACACGCGAACCGTGGAGTCTCCCTCCGCCGCCGAGACGAGCCGGGACGAGTCCGGGAGCCAGTCCGCGGCGAGGATGGGTGTGGAGTGGCCCTCGAGTCTCTTGCTCGACCTGCGAAGGTGTCTGTCCTGCTTCACGGTGTGCCTGCCTCCACCCTCTCCACATACCCCGTGGGAGGGCTCTCCGCCCCGCCGTGGGGGGCCACGACAAGAACAAGCTCCCCGTCCTGGGGAAGGTCAAGCGCATCCGCCTCGAGCGCTTCGTCGCCCCCGACCGCGGACGCAGGGCGGACTCCGTCTGGAACCATCCCAACGAAATCCAAGCGGCCTGCAAGAACGCATGCATCGAGCAGCAGCAGAACCGCACGGACGAGGATGCGAAGCACGACAAGCCGAGCGCATCCTGATTCGACGCTCGAGGGACATTCCTTCGCGTGAGTCCGCGAAGACCGCCTTCGCGCTCGGCATCATCATCTGGTTCCACGCGCGCCCGCCGAGATAAGCTCCGGGATGTTGGCCCCTCGATTGCTTAGGGCCGAGCAGCCCCCGACTCGACACTGGAAGCCGAGCCCCCATGCGTTCCCGTCACTTCGTCCCCGCCCTCCCCGCCGCTTCCACCTCGTCTGTCCGCTCCCAGGAGGTGGCCCCGTGAGCCGCGTCGCGGGATGGGTGGTGCTGATGCTGGCGCTGGTCGTGTCGTACCACCCGGCCGAGGCCGCGCAGGCGAAGAAGGCTCCAGCGAAGAAGACCACGGTGGCGGTGCTGCGCCCCGAGGGCAGCCAGGCGGAGGCCCTGCGCAAGGTGCTGGCCGCGGAGCTGGGCAAGAAGGGCCGCGGGCGCGTGGTGCTGCCCGCGAAGAAGGTGGATGCCCAGGTGAAGCTCCTCCGCGGGGGGCCGAAGACGGAGGAGCAGCGGCAGGCGCTGGCGAAGAAGCTCGGCGCGGACATCCTCATCCTCTCCTCGGTCAAGGGCACGAAGCGCTGGGACGTGCAGGTCCGCGCATACTCCGGCCAGGACGGCTCCCTCATCGCGGAGGAAGCGTGGGACGTCCGCACGAACCGCGCCTTCCCCGACGTGCGGCGCGAGCTCGAGCCCAAGCTGGGCGCGGCCCTGAAGGAAGGCCCGCCGCAGAGCCTCCCGCCCACCGCCGTCACGCCTCCGACGCCTGTCGTCTCCGAGCCGGAGGTCGCGCCCCCGGCCCCCATCGCGGAGGCACCTCGCCAGGCGGTCGTGAAGCCTCCTCCGCCCACGGTGACGAAGAAGGAGGAGCCGCCCGCGCAGCCCGAGCCCAAGGCCGCCGGCCCTCGCGACCTGGACGGCCCCACCCTGGAGGCGCTGCTCTCCGGCCAGGGCCTCTTCCGTCGCTTCAACTTCTCCGGCAGCAACGCCAGCCAGCTGCCCGACTACAGCCTCAACAGCGCCGCGGCGGCGAGCCTCGCGGTGAGCTACTTCCCCCTCTCCCACTTCACGGATGGGATGGTGCACAACCTGGGGCTCGTCGCGCGGGGCTCACGCTCCTTCGGGCTGTCCACGCGGCTCCCGGATGGCTCCAGTCACCCCACCACCGCGCAGCTCATCGAGGGCGGCCTGCGCTTCCGGCTGCCGCTGCGGTGGCTGGAGCTCTCCGTGGGCGCGCTGTACGGCACCCACTCCTTCGCGGTGGAGCTCCCGCCGGAGAGCACCTTCGCCCTGCCCGACGTGGACTACCGCTTCGCGCACGTGGAGCTGGGCCTGCGCAAGGCGCTCAACGAGCGCTGGGCCATCGCCGCGCGCGTGGGCTACCAGCACGTGCTGAGCGGCGGCGAGCTGTCCTCGGACGACTACCTCCCCGAGCTGAGCGGCTCCGGCATCGATGGCGAGCTCGCCGTGGAGTTCGCCCTCACGCGCGTCCTCGGTCTGCGCGTGGGCGGAGAGGTGCGCAGCTACTCCTTCACCGCCGGCGCCGCGGAGGGCACCCCGGTCTTCGCCGGCGGCGCCAAGGACCTGTACTTCAGCGGCCAGCTCGGCCTGTACGTCAGGCTGTAGCACCCGCGCATTGAGGGGGTCTGTCCCCCACGCCTGTGGCGCCTCCTCCACACTTTCGCCCGAGGCCCGCATGGAAGATGAAACGCGCATGCATGCGTGACACGAGTTTTTCAGTATCCGTGTCACCGGGCCATCCGACCGATGCGTGCGCGTCGCGGCTACATTGACAGGACCGCGTCATCCAGCCGATTGGTATGTCTCCCAATGATGGAGGCGCTCGTGCCGAGGATGCGGTCACAACGGTTGTCACGAGAGCCAGCGGAGCGGGGACGGTGGTGGCGCCCGGTGGTGCTCGGGTTGCTCTTGAGCGGGGCTGCTGGCTGCGAAGGAACCCTCTCCAACCCGGAGGGCCCCGGTGGAGGACCCGGTCCCGGCAATCCCCCGCCCCCCGCCGTCGAGAAGCCCGCTCCTTCCGTGCGGATGGCGCGCCTGACGCACGTGCAGTGGACCCACAGCGTGCAGGAGCTGCTCCGTCTGGACGCGCCGCCCACGACGCTCGCGGGCACCTTCCGCGCGGACCCCGCCCAGAGCGGCTTCCTCTTCGACAACGATGCGCGCGCCCTCTCCGTCGACGAGGCCCTCTGGGGCGCCTACCAGCGCGCCGCCGCGGAGCTCGCCGGACAGGTGACGACGGACGCGGCGAAGCTCGCGCGCCTGGTGCCCGCGTCGACCGCCACCGGTGAAGCGCGCGCCCGCGCCTTCGTGGAGTCCTTCGGCCTGCGCGCGCACCGGCGCCCGCTGACGCCCGATGAGGTGGAGAGCTACCTCGAGCTGTACCGCAAGGGGCCCCAGGCCTACGCGGACATGGCGGCCTTCGAGGGGGGCCTCCGGCTGGTCATCGAGGCCTTCCTCCAGTCGCCCCACTTCCTCTACCGCGTGGAGCGCAGCACCCAGGCCGTGCAGGACCGGGTGCCGCTCGACGACTACGAGGTGGCCTCGCGGCTGAGCTATGGCCTGTGGAACGCCATGCCGGACGACGCCCTGTTCGCCGCCGCGAGCGAGGGCACCCTGCACTCGCGCGAGGGCGTCGCCACCCAGGCCAGGCGCATGCTCCAGGACGCGCGCTCGAACAAGGTGGTGGAGGCCTTCCACCGCACCCTCTTCGACGTGCCCCGCTATGCCGCCATCCGGCCCTCGCTCACGCGCTATCCCCAGGTGACCGAGCGGCTCGGCGAGTACGCGGCCCGGGAGACCAGCCTCTTCGTCCAGGACGTCGTCTTCTCCCGCAAGGGCGGCTACAGCGACCTGCTCACCTCGCCGTCCACCTTCGTCAACGACGAGCTGGCGCGCGTCTACGGGCTGAGCGGCGCGTTCACCGCCGACTTCGTCCCCGTGACGCTCGACTCGCGCGAGCGCAAGGGCGTGCTCACCCAGGTGGGCTTCCTGGCCTCGCACGCGACGTCGGTGGACCCGGACCCCATCCACCGCGGCGTCTTCGTCTCCGAGCGCATCATCTGCCGGAAGATTGGCGCGCCGCCGGCCAACATCCCGCCGCTCCCCGCCCCCCAGGGCCGCACCAATCGCGAGGTCGTCGCCTCGCACACCGAGGCGCCGGGGAGCGCGTGCGCCAGCTGCCACTCGCACCTCATCAACCCGCTCGGCTTCCCGTTCGAGAACTTCGACGCCATCGGCGGCTTCCGCACCACGGACAACGGGCATCCGGTGGACGCCAGCTCGACGCCCAACATCAACGGGGAGACGGTGCCGGTGCGCGACGCGCTGGATTTGGCGGACGCGCTCGCGGCCAATGAGTCGGTGCACGCGTGCTACGCGAAGCACTGGGTGGAGTACCTCCACGGGCGCCCGTCCGCCCACGAGGACGCGCCGCTGGTGGAGCGGCTCGGGAAGCTGTCGAAGGCGGGCAACCTGTCCATCGTCGACCTCGTCGTGGAGGTCGTCACCAGCGAGGGCTTCGTGAATCGCCACCCGGAGGAGCTGCCATGAAGCTGAGTCGCCGGATGGTGTTGAAGGGCCTGGGCGGGACGATGCTGAGCCTGCCGTTCCTCGAGGGGTTGATGCCGAGGACCGCCCTCGCGGCGGACCCGGTGGTGCGGCCGTACGCCATCTTCTTCCGCCAGGCCAACGGCGTCGCCTCGGCCCAGACGACGTCGGAGCTGGGCGCGGAGCCGGAGCGCTTCTGGCCGCGCACCCTGGGGGCGCTCACCGCGGACAGCATGGCCGGGCGGGCCGTGGGCGTGCTCGAGGCCCACCGCGCGCACCTGCTGCTCGTGCGCAACGTCAACATGCGGGACTACAACTACGGGGACGGCCACGCCCGCGGCGCCATGCAGGGGCTGACGGCGCGGGGCCCCGTGGTGGAGGGCGCGGGCGGCGGCTCCGAGTCCGCGGGCGAGTCCATCGACCACCGCATCGGGCGCGAGCTCAACCCGCAGCAGCGTGACTCGCTCGTCTTCTACGCGGGCCGGCGGGGCGGCTGGCTCGGAGGACCCTGCCTGTCCTACCGGAGCAGCAACGTGCGCCGGGCCGCGCTGCATGACCCGTGGAACGCGTACCAGACGATGATTGGCGGCCCGGGGGGACTGACGCCCGAGGCTCGTGAGCAGCTCCTCGTGCGGCAGCGCAGCGTGAATGACCTGGTGAAGGCCCAGCTCCAGTCGCTCAAGCAGCGGCCCGAGCTGAGCGCGTCCGACCATGAGCGCGTGGACCTGCACCTGTCGAACGTCCGGGACCTGGAGGTCGCCCTGAGCTGCCGCATGCGCGCGGACCAGGAGCTCATCCTCCAGCAGCAGGCCCCCGGCTACGACAGCACGGACGGCACCGAGGTGCTCGCCACCGCCCGGCTGCACATGGACATCGCGGTGATGGCGATGGCGTGCGGCACCAACCGCGCGGCCGTCATCCAGGTGGGCAACGGCAACGACGGCGACACGCGCTACCGCAACCCGGAGACGGGGCAGTTGATGGAGAACTTCCATTACGTGTCCCACCGGCGCACGTCGCACGACGCCAGCGGCGGCATCATCACGGGCTCGGACCTGCTGCACCACCACGTGGACGTGCAGTTCGCGAGCACCTTCAAGCACCTGCTGGACAAGCTGGCGGCCTACCAGATGCCGGACGGCAAGCGGCTCATCGAGCACGGCGTGTCGGTCTGGTACAACGACCTGGGCAACGGGCCGGCCCACTCGGCGCGCAATGTGCCCTTCGTCCTGGCGGGCAGCTGCAATGGCTTCCTCAAGCAGGGCGTCTACGTCGAGGCGTCGGGCGGCGGCAATCCCAACCACAACCGGATGCTGAACACGATTGGCTCCGCCGTGGGGTTGAGGAACGCGTCCGGCGGGAACCTGGACGACTTCGGCGACCCGGCGCTCACCAAGGGCGTGCTCTCCGAGCTCATCGCCTGAGTGGATGTTGGCGACCTGCTCTCGTGCTTCGCGCTGGAGCAGGTCGTTCAGACAGGATGCGTACGCTGCCCGCGGAGCGCGAGCGAACGACTGAAACGCGAAGGCTGGCAGCGAAGTCAACCTGCTCACTGGGGCGGGCGGTGGTCACGCCGAACGCGAGACACCAGGCGCACATGGCGTTGAAGATAGAGCCGCGCCACCGGTGCTCCGCCAAGAGCCGATTGCACGACTCAAACCGGGAGAGCAGGCGCGCTGGCAAGGGCCGCCAGAATGCCCTCGGGCGTCGCTGCCTCGCCTGAAGCATGAGTCGACGCGGCAACGGCGAACGGCAGCGCCCCCCCCTCTCTGTTGCGCTGCGTCGGCCAGTCCGAGCGCCTCGGGCGGGTAGCACCGCGCGACGACAGGCGTGCCGCCCACGTCCTGTCTGTCATCCTGCTCGGCACGATTCTCCTCGGCCTGCTTTCTCACAGGCCGGCTGCAATGACCTCCAGCCCGCTCACATCCCTTGTCAAGAGTTTGGCGAGTGAGGCCAATGAGAATGAGCAGCAACGGAGTTGCCGCCCGAAACCAAGGCAGCCATTTCACATCGAGTGAAGCCAACTCCACAAGCCCATCTCATGGCAAACACGAGCGCCCGCCAATGTTGCTTGCCATTCATCGCAAAAACCTGAAGAGTGGCAAACGCCTCAAACCCATCACCCAAGGCACTTCATCCAATGATCAGACAAGCAACGCTCGTAGCCCTCGCGCACCTCTTCCTTACGGCCTGTGGCGGCGCAATGAATGAGCATACGGATTTGTCGTCCCAGACGGCGGCCGTCCTCTCCTCGACGGATCCATTGGTTGGGACTTGGTGCCACCCGAGCTGGCCTGGCTGCTTCAGCATCAACAGCGGTGGCTCCGCATTCATGACGAACAACGGAGATGGCTGCTGGCTGACGGGAGATGAGGTGTTCTCGGGGCTTACCCCAGGCGCGACTGCTGGGACCTACACTGGGACGCGCATCCACCGCGGGAGCGGAGTCTGCGCAGACCCTGCGCCGTATCCTCTGCCGACGTCTACGACCATCACGATGACGGGGCCTGATTCATTCACGGAGGTCTCCGGGAGCTTCTCGACAGGCTGGGTCCGCTCGCCCTGAGCCTCAACGAAGCCGGATGGGCATGACCCATGCGGTCGAGGGGCAAGATTGCCTTGCCCCTTTGCACTCGAGCCTCTGCTGCCCGGTCTCTGTATCCGTCGGGCACGCACCTCATGCTCCTTCAAATCTTTACGCCACGTCGCTGGACGTGCGTGTGACCGAACACTGCTGACACACCCTGTCAGCACCCCTCGGGCACAACCTGGGGATGCACGCACCCAAGCGACGTACGACCCGCCCATTCACCCTCTCCATTTCCGACGCCGAGCTGGATGACCTCCGCGCGCGGCTGAAGGCCACCCGCTTCCCCGCGACGGTCGAAGGCGTCGGCTGGGACGATGGCACCGATACCGAACTGCTCCGGCGGTTCGTCACCCACTGGGCGGAGCGGTTCGACTGGCGCGGCGCCGAGCAGCGCCTCAACGCGGTTCCTCAATTCATCGAGGAGATCGACGGCGAGCGGCTCCATTTCGTCCATGCGCCCGGTCAGGGCGGGACGCGCGTCCCCATCGTCCTCGCCAATGGCTGGCCCTCGAACTTCGTCGAGTTCCTGCCGCTCATCCCGCTGCTCACCGCCGAGCGCAACGGGGTGTCGTTCGACGTCATCATCCCCTCGCTGCAGGGCTTCGGCTTCTCGGGCCGGCCGACGAAGCGGGGAATGAACATGAGCCGCATGGGTCATCTCTGGGCGGAGCTGATGACCCGGCTGGGCTACGAGAAGTTCCTCGTGGCGTGCTCGGACCTGGGCTCCGGGGTCTGCTTCAGCCTGGTCCGCAACCACCCCGGCCGACTCCTGGGCGCGCACTACCTCAACGTCTTCTCGGGGTACCCGCGGCCCCAGGCGCCGACGCCCGAGGAGGTGGACTACTTCCGGCGCGTCGACCTGTGGACCGCCACGCAGAGCGCCTACGTCATGATTCACGGCACCAAGCCGCAGACACTCGCCGTCGGCCTCAACGACTCACCTGCGGGCCTGGCGTCGTGGATCCTCGAGAAGTTCCACGGCTGCAGCCACCTGCGGGACGGCCGCCTCGAGTCGGTCTACTCCCTCGACGACCTGTGCACCCTGCTCTCCGTCTACTGGTTCACCCAGACGATTGGCTCATCGGTCCGGCTGTACAAGGAGGCCTTCGCCGACCAGGAGCTGCTGGCGCCGATGCCCCGCCATGACGTGAAGCAGGGCGTCCTGGTGCCCGCCGACGTCGACAACCCCGCGCCGCGCGCCTGGGGCGAACGGCACCTGCAGAACCTCGTCCACTGGACCGAGGCGCGGCTGGCCGGGCACTTCCCGGCGCTCGAGGCTCCGGAGCACTACGCGGCCGACCTCCGCGCGTTCCATGGCACCATCCGGTGAGCCCCGGGCGCGCATGGACAAGACCGAACGCCTCTTCGCAGTCATGGACGCACTTCGCCGGCACCGCCGCCCCGTCACCGCGGCGGCGCTGGCCGAGGAGCAGGGGGTGTCCCTGCGCACGCTCTATCGCGACGTGCGGACGCTCATCGGTCTTGGCGCGCCCATCGTGGGCGAGGCGGGCGTGGGCTACATGCTGAAGCCGGGCTTCTTCCTGCCGCCGCTGATGTTCACGGCCGAGGAGCTGGAGGCGCTGGTGCTCGGCTCCCGCTGGGTGGAGGCCCAGCCGGATGCCGGCCTCGCCGGGGCGGCGCGCAATGCCCTGGCCAAGATCGCCACCGCCTCGCCCGAGGACTTGCGCGACCGGATGAACGACACCGGGCTCTGGCCCATCCTGATGCGCGGCGGGGCCGCGCCCGTCCCGGTGCTCGGCCTGGTGCGCCGGGCCATTCGCGAGGAGAAGGCGCTCCTCATCGTGTATGCCGACGAGAAGGGCCAGCCGAGCCAGCGCGACATCTGGCCCGTACAGCTCGCGTTCCACGAGGGCAAACAGCTCGTCGCCGCCTGGTGCTGCCTGCGCCAGGCCTTCCGCCACTTCCGCGTCGACCGCATCACCGCGGCCTCGGCGACGGAGGCCCGCTACGGCCGCCCCCGGTCCACACTGGCGCGGGAATGGCGGGAGGAATGGAAGCGCCTGTATCCCGATTGAGCGCGGCCACCTGCGTGAGGCGCGGTTCCTTGCGCCTCCCTGGGGGAAAGAACCACCAGACGCGACTGCGGACACGCCCCCGGGTCCCGCCCCTCTGCCGAGGGCGGCGTGGAGCTACCGCTTTCGTGGCGGCGCGTTCGCGTTGTCCATGTCCGAGACGATCAGCCACGGCCCACCGGGTGCACGACGCAGGGTGAGGGTGAACTTCCCCGTGTCGTCGGCTTTGTTGCCGTAGCCGTATGCGCCGATGATGTAGCCACTCGTCTCTTCAGCGGCAAACGCGAGCGCGCGCAGTTGCAATGGCCCGCCGGCTTGCCCCTCATAGGCGGCTCGAATGGCCGCACGACCACGGACAGGCGGGCGATTGCTCTGCAGTACGAACCCGTCCTCCGCGAACAGCGAGGCAAGCGCAGCCGCGTCGCCCGCGCGCCATGCACGCTCATAGTCGCGCAGCACGCGGTCCAACGCAGGTGGCAGTGCGACCTCGGGGAGGCGCACGGCCGCGGCGGGAGCAGGAGCGCTCTGAGCCAGGATGGGCTCGGTCACCAGCATCGAGCCAAGGACGACCCACGGAAGACGATAGCGGCTCATGGACCTCGGGCACCGGTGGATGTCGAGCTGGGGAGACGCCCTTACTTCGGCGCCACCGTCTTGGTCGCCGTCTTCACCGTCGTCACGGTCTTTGTCGTCGCCTTCGTCGCCTTCGTCGTCGACGTCTTCGTGACTATCGTTGTCGCCTTCGAGGCCGCCGCCGCCTCGGCCGTCGACACCACGCCATTCGAATCAAAGCCCTTCATGAAGAGCGCGACGACCGCAAGAACAGACAAGACACCTGCCAGTTGTTTCATACGACCTCCTGTCGACAGCGTGTCATGTGGAACCCGGGAAATCAAGGAGAGGAGCCGTCCGAAACCTACTCCCAAGGCGCAAGCGGATTGCGTGGGAACCAATAGAAGAACCACGCCAGGACGCCTGCGCAGAATGTCAACGTGGCCCCGCGCGGCAGTTTCGAGAGCGCCAGCGCCGACAGGATGCATTGGCTTGGGACAAACAGCAGCATGTAGAACGGATAGGTGACGCGCACGTGCGCGACCAGGAGGAAGAGCAGGTACGGGACCCCCACCAGCAGCGAGGAGAGGAGCGCCAGCGGCTGTCGCGCCCGGATGTCCGGCCACACGAGCGGAATGGCGAGCCAGATGAACAGCAGAATGACCAGGTTGGGCTGGTCCATGTACTGCAGGACATCTCGAGGGATGCTGCCGTCCTCGGCCTGGATGGACGTGACGAAATACGGCGAGTTCGGGAACCCCGAGAACCAACGCAGCGGATGCACGCTGTCGCTCATTCCCGGCGAACCGATGGTCTGATGATAGCTCGCCATGCTGGCGAGGTGATGCAGCGGGCTCGGAAAGGCTTGATACACGAGGTCGTAGAGCCCCAGTCCCGCGACAAAGGTCAGGGCCGCGGGGATGCCGACGCTGAGACCGACCCGTGTCGTGACCGCCAGCGCGGCCTTGGAGTACCACCGCTCCTGGCTGAGCAAGGCGTAGAGGACCAGCGCGATGAACACCATCGCCACCACGCCCTTGGCCAGCATGCCAACGCCGAGCGCGAGTCCAGCGAGCCACCATCTCTGTCCCGTGAACAAGTAGACGCCCAGCATCGCGAAGAAGAACGCCGGGATGTCGAGCATGGCGATCGACGAGTGGACGAACCAGAGGTTCTCGAAGCCGAGCAGGAAGGCGGCGAGGAGCGCGACACGGCCGTCCGTGAGCCTCCGCGCGAGGAGGTAGAGCAGCACCAGCGTGAAGCTGCCTGCGAAGACGGAGGGCAGGCGCCAGCCGAATCCCCGGTCACCGAACGCCTGGATGCTGAGTGCGATGAGAACCTTGGCCAGAGGTGGGTGCTCCTCGTTGCATCCCGTCCCGGCCATCAGACACCTGGCCGCCGGTACGTAGTGGGCCTCGTCGAAGACATAGGACAGGGTCGGCTGATCGATGATGAGCAGGTGAAGCAGCAGGACCCCCGCCACGAGCGCCACGAGTGCCCAGCCCTCGCTGGACGTCGAGGGCTTCGGCGGCGTCGAGCCATCCCACCGACGCATCTTGAGACTCCATCGAGAAGGTGCGTCCATGATTGATGGCCGGAGGATACTCACGGACCTGTCTGAAGCGAGCACGAAGGACGGCTCCCTCGGGCCCTGAGACACGGCTCGAAATGGACTCTTCCCCGAGTATCGGAGGAGCTATCCTGGCGCGATGCGAAGCACCGACCTCGACCTCTACGCTCCGATTCCGCGCGGGCATCGCGTCCGCCTGATGGGCCTGAAACGCCCAGGCAGCTTCCTGGTGGGCCCCGTCGACGTCACCCTCGTCATCGACCTCACCACCGGCACGTACTACATCCCCCACGCGCTGTTCCCCGACTTCCAGACCTGCACCTCGCCGGAGATGCTCGACGCGCTGATCCACTCGGGCAAATGGGGCATCACCTACACCTACGAAGGGGAAGTGCTCACCTCGGCGGTGACCCTCAAGGAAGCAGGCAAGTACAACTACGCCGTGACCCGGCTGTTCGTCTCCCCGTGAGCTCCTTGGAAGACCTCGCGGGGGCCTGACTCAGCGCAGCGGCAATCCCAGCCGCATGGCCAGGAAGGACTGCATCACGTCGGCCGCGGCCTGGGTGTACTCGTCCGTCATGCGGCCATGAAGGTAGAAGGACATCCGGAGGCTCGCGGTGCCGAACTCCACCGCCAGCGCCGCGATGTCCGGCGCCCCCCGCGGGATGTCGATGCCGTGCGTCGCGAGCAGGTTGCGCGCGAGCGTGCCGAGCCGCGCGATGGTGGACTCGAACGCGCGAAAGCTCACATCCGAGACCGGCCCGCTCAGCAGGACCACCTGCGCCGCCGGATGCGCGCGGTAGAAGTCCGCCGCCGCATGCACCATGCGCGTCATCGGCTCCTGCCAGTCCTTGGCCCCCAGCAGGCTCTGGGCATAGCGCGTCAGGTGCGCCTCCAGCGCCGCCAGCTGGCGCTCCGCCAGCTCGTTGAGCAGGGCCTGGGGGGTCGGAAAGAACTTGTAGATGGTCGACCGCGGGTACTCCAGACGCTCCGCCAGCGTCGGAATCGAGAACGCCGAGAGCCCTGATTCGAGCAGCAGCCCCTCCGCCGCCTGGAGCACGGCATCGACCCGGACCTTGGCGCGCTGCTGCTGCGGCTTGCGCGCCACGAAGTCGGGGTGGGGGGCGGATTGACGCGCATCGTCAGCCATGGCTCGTGACTCCATTGCGTTCGTCGCGGACGCGAAGTCGGCACCGCGGGTTCTTCCACGCCGGGGTTCGCTCGACAACCCAGCGGTGGCGGCCAGGACATGCCTCGGACTGGATGCCCGCACGGGCCCCACCTGGCTCCGGTGTCCCCCAAAACGTCAATAAGCAGCAAAAGTCGCCCAAGGCACTTTCGCGACAAATGTCCCTTATTGGCGACAAATGTGAACTAGTCTCATACCGAGCGTGCGCCCTGAAACGGACGTCTTCGAGCGCATGCCCACCGGTCGGACCGCGACCCCATCCGACCGACCCACAGGCAGACAGGAGGAGGGACGTCATGGCGGCACGTCTGATTCGAAGCGGTCTCGTCGCGATGTGTTTCGTATTTGCCGGCAGTACACCGGCGGCAGCGCAATCCGACCTGCTCGGCAGCAAGCGCGGCGGGCACTATTGGTTCGAGTTCTGTACTGGCAAGTCGGATGCGACGCCCCTGCCGGCGGATCCACGCTCACTCGTGACGCCGACGTCGAACAAGAACGTCGTGTTCAACGTGGGATGGAACTCGTGCATGAACCGCACGCCGCAGACGTGCGGCGAGCTGCGGTCGGTCAACGCGGCGGGAGGGCGGCTGCTCGGGGGGAATGGAGACCCCGACGCCGGCTGGGAGTTCAGCGGCCACTCCGCGTGGAGTCTCTGGTCGATGTCCGCGGCCCAGTACAACGCGCTGTGGCTCAGGTGGGGCCTGCCGTTCCGCCCTTCCGACTTCGACAACCTCGTCGCCGAGCGTTACGGCGTCCCGCTCAGTCAGCAGCGCAATCCGTATCCCCTCCCCTTCGAGGACCCGAACCGCACGAACGGTGGCTCCGGCCAGTTGCCCATGGCGCTGACACAGACACGCAACGCCGACGGCTCGTGGAGCGGACAGATTGGCGTCACGTGCTCGGTCTGCCACAGCGGCCAGATTGGCAAGCCGAGCGACGGCGCGGGCCTGGGGGCGCTGCACGGGACCAACGGCCTCACCGACGCGACGCTGTTCCTGGGCGAGCTGGGAGGCCTCAACCCCGCCTTCACCATCGCCTCCCTGAACCGCATCCGCGGCACGGGCAACATCACCAACTTCCAGCTCTTCGCCCTGCTCACCCTCTTCGACCCCGACGGGACCATCCCCGGCGTCATCCTCAATCCGAGCATCTGGGCGGCCGGCTCGACGGGCACGGAGGACCCGCCGAACTGGTGGAACCTCGGGCACCGGCCGGTGAAGTTCTACGACGCCGGGATGAGCAGCGACGCCACGCGCATCGAGCTCTCCTGGTACATGCCGGGCGCCGCGCTGCCGACCTACCAGGGCGGCTACGAGTGGATCCTCGAGAATGAGTACCAGGCGAACACCTGGATGCTCGGGCTGAAGTCGCCGGCCTACCCGCTGCCGGTCAACACGGCGCTCGCGCAGCAGGGGGCGGTCCTGTTCCACACGCTCGACTTGTGGGCGCCGAGCCGAAACAACCCGGTCGCGAAGCCGCAGCAGGCCGGCAACGGCTCGTGTGCGAGCTGCCACGGCGCCTATGCGCCCCGCTACGTGAACGACCCGAGCTTCCTCGCCACTCCGTTGTTCGAGGGCATGGCGGCCAACGTCACGCCCATCGACATCATCGACACCGATGACGCCCGGATGCTCGCCAACGACGGCGCCGTCGAGACCCAGGCGAAGTACAGCTTCTTCGGCTACAACGGGCAGGAGGGCTGCGCCGAGAAGTACAACATGATCGGCTATCTCGCGCAGCCGCTCTACGGCATCTGGGCGTCCGGCCCGTACTTCCACAACGGCTCGGTGCCCGACCTCTGGAGCCTGCTCAAGTCGTCGGACCGACCGCGCATCTGGCGTCGCAAGTCGAAGCCGGCGAGGTTCGGCGTGGTGATGGGCTTCGAGACCGACCTGGCGAAGGGCTATGACCAGGGCAAGGTCGGGTGGAAGTACGACACGATTCCGTGCAGCTACCTGACCTTCTCGCCGTTCAACCACTGCAACCCGTGGGACCCGAACGAGACGCCGCTCATCGAGGGCGGGCTGTCGCTGCTGTACGGCAACGGCGCGCTGGCCTGGAACCTCCTGGGCAGCATCGTGGCCCCGAGCTTCACGAACTCGGACATCGAGGACCGGAAGATCTACAACACCCGGATGTTCAGCCAGTCGAACTCGGGCCACACGTTCACCGACGTGCTGACGGACGCGGAGCGCACCGCGCTCATCGAGTACATGAAGACGCTGTGAGCCGTCCGCTGGAGCGTGGCGGGGATTCGCTCGCCACGCTCCGGCACGCTCCGTGGAGTGGCCCCCGCGGCGCTCCCCTTCGAGGCCCCGCGAGCGCATCCGTTCAGGGGTCCGGGCCAAGGCGAGGCCCATGGTCGTGGCGCCTCAGGAGGGGCCGCTCCCCTGGGGGCTGGCGCGACGGGCCATGGCGGCTTCACGCGCGTCCGGGAAGGCACGCTCGATGCTGGCGTCCAGCAGCGAGAGCTGTCGCTCCAGCTCGGCGCGCCGGAAGGGGGGCGCCACGCGCAGCAGGTCCTCCAGCAGGAAGCGCAGGCGCCGGACGACCTGGACGGAGCGCTCGCCATACTGGCGAAGCTCGTCGATGGCGAGCCGGAGGTAGGCGCTCCAGTCCGGGCGCGGGCAGAGCAGTCGGAGCGCGCCCTCCTCGTCTTTGCGTGACGGGGCGGGAAAGCGCCGATGGACCATGCGCCGCAGCAGGTCATGGAGCTGGTCGATGGCCTGCACGGCCGTGGTGGGGTCATTGATGCCCGGAGAGAGGGCCCGCTCCGCGACGTCGACGAGTTGGCGGAAGCCGAACGCGGTGTCCTGCTGGAGCGTCCGCTCGGGGCCGACGACCACGGCCTCCGTCAAGGCCTTCACGTCGAGCTTCGCGGCGTCTCCCCACACCTCGAAGAGCGGGCCGCCGTGGGGGATGAAGTCACCCATCATCGGCAGCAGGGCCAGCAGGACGTCGGCCTCCCGGGCACAGGCCAGCAGACGTGACTCGTCGATGACGACGAGGACCCCGGACGGCCCGTCATGGGGGACGAGGAGTGATGCGGGCGCCACGGGTCGCTCCAGGCGCCCCTCCTCCGCGTCCTGGCCGATGCCCTCCGGGTACATCCGCTCCAGGGTGCGGCAGGTCTCCTGACGGATGCGCTCGAGGATGACCACGGCGCGGATGGACTGGGCGACATGGTGGATGAAGTAGATGAACGTCGCCACGCAGAGCAGCGCGAGGACGACGGCGAGCCAGACCGAGAGCGAGGGCACGTAGCCCTCGTTGCCCCGCCATTCCGTCGCGCCTCGGACGCCTCGCAGCGTCAGCAGGGCGTAGACGAACGTCCCCACGAAGATGCCGAGGGCGAGCTGACTCCGCCGGTCCCCCAGGAAGGTGCGCATCACGCGCGGAGAGAACTGATTGCTGGCCTGCTGGAGGACGAGGATGGTGACGGAGAACACGAGGCCCGCGAACGTCATCATCGAGGAGGCCACCGCGGTGAGGACCGAGCGGGCGCCCTCCGGCCCGCCTCGAAAGAGGTACCAGGCGTGCTCCGTCTGCTCCAGTCGCGAGTCGATGGCCTGGGCGAGGTAGGAGAGGCCGATGGTTCCCACGACACACAGCGCGGGCACCAGCCAATAGCTCATGTTCAGCCGCTCGGTGAGGCGCGCGAATCGAGGCGTCATGATGGTCGCGACGAGCACCGGGCCGCGGACGCGGCGCCGCGAGCCCGGCTGGCGGGAGGAGGCTCGGCCTTCCTGCTCGACTCAGGCAATACTGGGCACGCCGCATCCGGACGGAAGGGACCGCGGCACGGCCAGACAGGAGGAGACAGGGCTCCGTCGGGGTACCGCCAGGCGACCATGCGTCAGGCCTGTCGGCGCGGGTGTGCCCCTGAGCCGCGGAACGCTCCTTGACCCGCCGAGGGGTCAGAAGAGGCTGACCTGCTGATACATCAGGCCCGAGAACCCAGCCCGAGCCCACGGCTCAGCCATACAGCTCGCTCAGCGGCCCCGGCGCGATGCGCGTACTGCCCTCCTGCCCGAAGGTGTTGAAGTCCGCGTCCCCGAACGCGTGGCCGAGCGTGTTGAAGAGGTTGGAGACCTGCCGGTTCCGGGCCGCGTCGAACTTCGGGTACACGACGGTGCGCCCGTCGGTCTTCAGGCCCAGCGCGTTGCCGCCGACCACGAGCTTGGGCCACTCCCGCGAGGTCGAGTGGTGCTGCTCGCCGTTGTCGGACATGAAGACGATGGCGGTGTGGTCCAGCATCGAGCCGCTCGCGCCAATCTCCGGCGTGGCGGCCAGCGTCCTCGCCAGGTTCGCCACCAGCTGCACGTGGCGGCGGGTGACCTCGGCGACGCGGTCCCAGTTCTGCCCCGCGTCCAGGCCGTGCTGCAGGTTGTGTCGCGCGACGTCGGCCACGTCCGCGCCGTAGGCCACGTCGAAGCCCGAGCTTCCCGTCGCCAGCACCACCGTGTTCGTCAATCCACCCAGCAGCGACGCCGTGGCAATCTGGAACTGCGCCTCGAACCACTTCAGCGAGTCGGGCGGTGAGCCCGCGCCGGTGATGAGCGGGTTGTCCTTCGGCGCCGGCGGCAGGTACGGCCGCACGCGGTCCGCCATGCCCGCGAGCTGGTCCTCGCGCGTGCGCAGCGACTCGAGCGAGGAGAGGTAGCGCTCCAGCTTCAGCCGCTCGTTGGAGTTGCCCTTGAACTCCGCCAGCGCCTTTCGCGAGTCGGCCAGCGCGAAGTCGAAGAGCATCTTCCTGTCCCGCCCGTTCGTCGAGCCACCGAGCAGCGAGCCGAAGGTGCTGTCGAACGCGAGCGACGGGTTCACGATGATGCCCGCGGGCTTGCGAGGCCCCAGCGCGCACGTCTCGTACACAATCGACACGCGCGCGGAGCTGGTGCCCAGGCGCAGCACGTCGAACGGGGCCCCCCGGCGCAGGCGAGGCGCGATCACCGCGTCGAAGGTCGCGCCCGCGCCGTTCACCGCGCAGCTCAGCGCCCCCGTCCCGCTGGAGTGCCCACCGCCCGCGATGAGGCTGGAGAGCCCCAGCAGCACGGCGGAGCGGTTTACCAAATCAATGTTGCCGGAGGACGCCGCCAGCGGTCCGAGACAGGTCGCGGTGGCGAGATTGTCGCCTTCACGCACCAGCGCCGTGTCCTTGTACGCGTCCCAGAAGATGCGGTCGGTGGTGTTGGCGCGCCCTCCCAGCGCCGCGCGGGTGCCCGCGCTCAGGAGCGCGCGGGGATAGACGCCGTTGCACTCGAGCACCAGCACCAGGCGCGCCGGCGGCTTCGACGACGACTGGGCGTAGACGTCGTGGAAGTAGGGCGCGAAGAGGCCGGCGGCCATGCCCTTCAGGACGGTTCGTCGCGAGAACATGGCGGTCACTCTCCAGCCCGCGGCACGCGCCGCGTCTTCCAGGTGTCACTGGTCATCAGCGTGGTCAGCATCTTGGAGAACGAGCCGTTGTTCTGGTCATAGGCCTGCTCCATCTGCGTCAGCGTGCAGGCGTCGCTCGGGTTCTCCGGGCGCCCCATGAAGTAGCGGAAGGTCTGTCGCAGGAAGCAGCGCTTCACGTGCCGCGAGGTCGCCAGGCGCTCGCTCAGCTCCACCGCGTCGCGCACCGGGCCGTCCAGCGCGGGGTCCGGCATCGACGTGAGCGTCGAGCTGCCGTCC
Organism: Myxococcus sp. XM-1-1-1; assembly: GCF_020037095.1. Taxonomy (NCBI): domain Bacteria; kingdom Pseudomonadati; phylum Myxococcota; class Myxococcia; order Myxococcales; family Myxococcaceae; genus Myxococcus; species Myxococcus sp. XM-1-1-1. The sequence goes on along the minus strand of NZ_JAIQDH010000021.1, from coordinate 2,279 downwards.
GGCGTCGTCCACCCTCCGCTCGTCGAATGGTCCCGCGCGCGCAGGAAGCCCGCGTGGTTGTAGATTTCGAACGGCAGGCCGAGCGGCTCCATCAGGCGGTGACAGCCCTGGCACTGCGCGCCGGCGGTCGCCTCCTGGAGGCGGCGGCGCGCGTTCTTGTCGGGAGCGTGGGCGCCGACCTGGGCCGCCACCTGCACGGTGCTCAGCGGAGGGACGAAGCCACACAGGAGGTTCTCCCGCACCCACTTGCCGCGGTGGACGATGGACGGGTCGTCCTCGAAGTTGCCGCCGTGCGCGGCCAGCCACACCGGGTGGGTCAGCACGCCCGCGCGCTCGGTGGCGGGCAGCGTCTTCCAGCGGCCCGCGACGGTCGCCGGGAGGATCTCACTGACGTTGTAGGGATGCGACAGGCCCTTGTGCGAGTCATAGGCCGCGTTCTGCATGGAGGGCACGTAGAAGGTGCGCGTGGTGAGCAGGTTCGCCAGCACGTCCTTGTCCTCGACGACCACCCGGGCAATCAGGTCGTCGAACTGCTGGATGAAGGTCGGCTCCAGCGGATGGAAGTTGGTGAGCAGGTTGTCGTAGGAGACGGAGCTGATGTAGCCGAGCCCCTCGATTTCGAAGCGCGAGGTCGCCGCCGGGGACTCCTTGAACACCCCCGCCACGTGCCCGTAGCCGAGCCACTCGCGGAAGAAGCCCGCGACGCCGTCCCCCAGCCAGTACTGTCCACGCTTGGCGCGCTGCTCCTCGTTGTAGTCCTGCACCAGGTCGAAGCGCGGGGTCCCGTTCTGGTTGGCGTCGACGCCGCCCAGGTACTTCTGGATGAGCGCGGTGGTCGTCGCGTCCTGCGTGAGCGAGCCATCCTTCGCGGCCGTGGCCACGTCCGCCAGGTGCCCTTCCAGGGGCGCGGAGTAGTGCGGCCACACGAAGCTCGGCGTGGCCGAGGGGGCGCGCCCTCCCAGGGCGTAGGCCAGCTGAGAGCCCAGCTCGAGGCCGGTCAGCTCCACGCGGCCGTCCACCGGCTCGCCGCCCATCTCGCGGCGGAACAGGGCGCCGGTCATCATCCACGCGGCGTTGGAGATGCGCGTGATGGAGTCCGCCCGGATTTGCGCGGACTTGCTCGGCTCCTGCGCGATGACCTCGGTCGCGAAGGCGGTGAGGCGGGTGAGCTCATCCTCGGTGGGCGGGCGGAAGAAGACGCCGAACTCGAGCATCTGGCCCAGGTGGAAGCGCTTGCAGGTGTCGCTCGGGTTCGCGTCGTTGAACATGCAGCTGAAGCGGCTGTTGGTGAAGACGCGCTCCATCCGGTTGCCGTCCGGGTAGTTCATCGTCCACGGCGAGGCGGCCTCGCCGACGACCGGCAGGAACAGCTCCACCGTGGCTTCGTCCAGCGTCTCGTCCGTGGCCCAGGAGCTGTACTGCTCGATGGCGCTGGGGTCGAGCGGGTTGTCGTAGAAGCTGAACCCCGTCCAGCTGCGCTCGACCGAGCCACCGACGTTGCGGGTGAACTCGCGCCGGTTCATGCGGCGGATGCGCGTCGGCGCATCCGAGCGCACGCCCGCGGTGCAGCTGAAGAGCGTGGACTGGTCGAGCAGGTTGGGCTCGGCCACCTCCGTCACGGGCGGGCCCCCCGTGCCATTGCAGAGAGGCATCCCCTCCCCTATCCAGGTCTCGAGCGCGGTGAGCTCGGCGGTGCTCGCGCGCGCATGCGGCGCCGGCGGCATCGGAGACGCGTTGTCACGCATGCGAATGAGCGCTCGTTCGGCGTTGCTGAGCCGCCCGTCCATCGACGAGCTCACCCGCATGTCGTGCAGGGTGCGCAGCGGCATCGTCGCCCCCTGGCTCGGCATCGCGCCGTGACAGCTGGCGCAGCGCTCGGCGAGCACCGTCTGCACCACGCACGCGGCGGCCTGGTTCCCTCCGGGCCCACCAGCAGAATCACCTGGGTTGTGGGGGCCTGCGTCGGGGGTGTCGTTGGGCCCGTTGGAAGAGCCCTTGCACGCAACGAGGCTCAACAGTCCGGCCAGCAAGAGGACGCGGTTCATGCGGCCAGACTGGCACGGACGGCGGGTGGGATAGCAAGCAAGCTCTGCAAAGCAGGCTCAGCTCCGTGAAGCGGCTCGCGTCCAACGCGACGGGCCCGGCGCGAGGAAACGCACCGGGCCCGCCGTCATGTTTCACGATGTGGCGAGGTGCTTCAGGCGCCGAGCGCCACGTTCTCCAGCACGCCCAGCGCGTCGGGGACGAGCACGGCGGCGGAGTAGTAGGTGCTCACCAGG
>NZ_JAIQDH010000020.1:0-203638 GCF_020037095.1 Myxococcus sp. XM-1-1-1 | reverse complement strand
AAAACCGCACGTACGGTTTGAAAGGAGGCGGGTGGAAACGGGCCGCTGACCGGTACCGCGCCACCCATCTACCAATGCGTGAGCATCCAGACGTGCCCCGAGTCCTGGTCGCGCGGCCACTGACCCCCGAGGGCTTCGCGCCCTACGGCGACGTGGTCAGCGCGGGGCTCGGACCCGGCGCGCTCGCGAACCAGGGCACCGCGGTGCGCTTCGACTGGTCCGCGAAGCTGGAGAACGCTCGCGAGTCCGCGAGGCCCAACCTCGCGGTGTTCCGCTCGGTGGCGCGCTCCCTGCCGTTCACCGTGAAGCTGCTGGAGCACCACCCGTACTCCAGCCAGGTGTTCCTGCCCATGCGCTGCGAGCGCTACCTGGTGTGCGTCGCGCCGACGGCGCCCTCGGGCGGTCCGGACCTGGAGCGCCTGGAGGCGTTCATCTGCGGTCCCGGTGAGGGTGTGAACTATCACCGGGGTGTGTGGCATCACCCCATCGTCGCGCTCGATGCGCCCGCGGAGCTGGCCATGCTGGCGTGGGAAGACGGGAGCGAGGGCGACTGTGTGGTGCTGCACTTCGAGCCGTCCGCGCACGTCCAGGTGCGATTCGACGGCTGAGGCGTGACGCCGACGCGGACGGACGCGCGCGCTTCCCCTATCATCCGGGGCCTTCCTCGTGGGTTGGAGGCTCCGGATGGGACAGCAAGCGGACGTCATCGTCGTGGGCGCGGGGCTGGCGGGGCTCGTCGCCGCGACGGAGCTCGCCGACGCGGGCAAGCGCGTCATCGTCGTGGACCAGGAGGGCGAGCAGAACCTGGGAGGACAGGCGTTCTGGTCCTTCGGCGGTCTGTTCCTGGTGGACTCGCCCGAGCAGCGGCGCATGGGCATCCATGACTCGCACGCGCTCGCGCTCGAGGACTGGCTGGGCACCGCGGGCTTCGACCGCGAGGAGGACCACTGGCCCCGCAAGTGGGCCGAGGCCTTCGTGGACTTCGCCGCCGGCGAGATGCGCCCGTGGCTCTACAACCAGGGCCTGCGCTGGTTCCCCGTCGTCGGCTGGGCCGAGCGCGGGGGCTACGGCGCCGTGGGCCACGGCAACTCCGTGCCGCGCTTCCACGTCACGTGGGGCACCGGGCCCGGCGTGCTCGCGCCCTTCGTGAGGCGCGCCGAGGAGGCGCGCAAGAAGGGGACGCTGACGTTCCTGTTCCGCCATCGCGTGGACGAGCTGCTCACCGAGGGCGGCGCCGTCGTCGGCGTGCGGGGCATGACGTTGGTGCCCTCGGACGTGGAGCGCGGCGTGAAGAGCTCGCGCGACACGGTGGGCGACTTCGAGGTGCGCGCGTCGGCCGTCGTCGTCACCTCGGGCGGCATCGGCGGCAACCACGAGCTGGTGCGCAAGAGCTGGCCGTCGCGCCTGGGCCCCGCGCCCGCGTTCATGGTGCAGGGCGTGCCCGACCATGTGGACGGACGGATGATTGCCATCACCGAGTCCGCGGGCGGACGGGTCATCAACCGCGACCGCATGTGGCACTACACGGAGGGCTTGCGCAACTGGAACCCCATCTGGCCGCGCCACGGCATCCGCATCCTGCCGGGGCCCAGCTCGCTGTGGCTGGACGCCACGGGCAAGCGCCTGCCGCCGCCGCTGTACCCGGGCTTCGACACGCTGGGGACGCTGGAGCACATCCTGAAGACGGGGCACGACTACTCGTGGTTCGTGCTGAACCAGTCCATCTTGAAGAAGGAGTTCGCGCTCTCCGGCTCCGAGCAGAACCCGGACCTCACGGGCAAGGACTGGAAGGGCGTGCTCAACCGCGCCGTGGGCAAGAAGGCCATGGGCCCGGTGGAGGCGTTCAAGGAGCACGGCGCGGACTTCGTCGTCGCCGAGGACCTGCGCACGCTGGTGGCGAAGATGAACGAGAAGACCGACACGAAGCTGCTCGACTTCGCCACGGTGGAGCGCGAGGTGCTCGCGAGGGACAGGCAGCTGGACAATCCGTTCGGCAAGGACCTGCAGATCGCCGCGATTCGCCAGGCACGCAACTACCGGGGAGACCAGCTGGTGCGCACCGCGAAGCTGCACCGGCTGCTGGACCCGAAGGCCGCGCCGCTCATCGGCGTGAAGCTGAACATCCTCACGCGCAAGACGCTGGGCGGCTTCGAGACGGACCTGTCCAGCCGCGTGTTCGGCGCCGAGGGCAAGCTGGTGCCTGGGCTCTACGCGGCGGGCGAGGTGGCCGGGTTCGGCGGCGGCGGCGTGCACGGCTACCGCGCGCTCGAGGGAACCTTCCTGGGCGGGTGCATCTTCTCGGGACGCGCGGCGGGCCGGGCGCTGGCGGCGACGGTGTAGCGCGAGGGTCTGCTACTTGCCGTAGACCGTGCTGCGCACGTCGGTCAGCTTGCCGTCGGTGAAGGTCACCACCTGCATGAGGCGGTTGGGGCCGAAGTTGTAGGTCCACTCCTCGACCTCGACCGTGACGGTCTTCGAGGTCGAGGACTCCTCCTTGCCCTCGCGCACCCGCTCCTTGGTGGAGGTGGACTCGGTGCGGCGCTGCTTGGACAGGGGCTCGCCGCACTTGATGACGGCGTCGGTGGTGGTGGCCCCATCGGAGATGAGGTTGTTGCCACAGCGCAGCGTGGCGGCGTCCGCGTGCAGGGGCAGCAGCAGACCGGCGAGGGCGAGCGGGGCGAGGACCAGACGCATGAGGGCTCCACGGGGGAATGAAGGTGGGCGTCCGACGCGCGGGCCCCCGGGTTATTCACGCTGTCTCCGGAAGACTCAGGGCGCGCGGAGCTTGAGCCGCAGGCGCTGGTCGTCTCCCCGGTCGATGACCTCGGAGATTTCCAGCACCGAGCCCGCGGCCTCCACCGTCTGCCCCGCGCGCACGCGCACGTGCTGCTGCGAGGGGGGCTGGAGGTTCGCGTCGAAGATGAACAGCGCGGCGGTGGGCTCGCGGGTGCCCGCGTCGGTGCCCTCGGGCCAGAAGTTGCCCGTGGCCAGGCTCAGGCGGGGCGTGACCTGGAGGGGCCCGTGGTTCTTCGTCAGGGTGATGACGCCGGGCGCCGCCTCGGAGGACGGCGCCACGGCGGGCGTCTCGCGGGCGCACCCGGTCAGCACCAGCCCGAGGGCCAGCGCCAGACCGGTGTAGCCGCGCGACGCCCGGGGACTCACTTGGTGGGGTTGCTGTTGGCGTACTGGAAGGACTCCTGGAACTCCTTCTCGGTCAGCACGATGTCCGGCGTGCCGGCGCCCCAGGGGTTGCGCAGCGTGACGGTGCCGGCCTTGGTGTCCACGCCGGTGATGAAGTACTCGTGGTCCGCCACCAGCGTGCCGTCCTTGTAGCGCGCGCCGTCGGTGCCGTCCGGCAGGTCGATGCCGAGGAACTTGATGTCGTCGTGCGTGCCCGCGGTGAGGGCCTCGCCGGCCTTGAGGCGCGCGTCCAGGTCGGCCAGCGTGGTGCTGTCGACGTCCAGGCTGCTGCTCTTCTTGCCGGTGATGGCCTCCATCGCCTTGGCGCTGTTGCCGTGGACGATTTCGGGGTAGCCGCCCTTCCACTGGGCATAGGCCTTCTCGACCAGGGCCGGCCACAGCTCCGCCTTGCCGTTCTCCTGCGGGGTGCCGGCGTAGGCCGGGTCACCGCTGGCGTTGAGGGGCAGGTCGGGGGTGACGGTGATGTTCACCGGCTTGCCCTTGTCCTGGAAGGTGACGGTGTAGTTGCCGGACGCGTCCGGGCCCTTGACCATGTTCTCGATGAGGGCCGGGTTGGCGCGGGCGATGGCGCCCATGGAGGTCATCAGGTAGCAGTCGCCAATCTGGCCCTGCTGCACGTCGTTCCAGTGGGCCTTGGTGCCGTCGGTGCCGGCCTCGAAGACGCTGCCGTTCTTGACCTGACCGTAGGTGACGTTCGTGTCGAGCGCCTTGGGGTCCTTGGTCTTCGGCGTCTCGGCGCCGCTGGCCTGGAAGGTCTGTCCGAGCGCGGCGGCGAACTGCTCGCGGCGGCTGGGAGGCAGCATCCCGTCCTGGCTGCGTCCGCTGGCCCACTCGGGCTTCGTCTCGCGGACCTCCTGCTTCTTCACCTCCGGACGCACCGCCTCGGTTTCCTTGCGGGTGGTCTGGGTGACGCGGGACCCTTCATTCCCAATCTTGAAGCTCATGAACGTACTCCCCCTCGATGCGACTGACTTTGAACTTGGGACCGCCGTCCCCCAAGGACGGTGGTGGATGTCTGGATTATCTCAACGGCACTGCCCCGAGTTGCGTGGGGCCCGCACTTGCGGTGCGGGGGGGCTAGCGGACCTTGAGGTGGATGGCGGCTTCCTGGCCGTTCTCGCCACGGACCTCGAGGATCTCCAGCTTCGCTCCGTCGACCTCGACGACCTGGGAGGCGTGGACGCGCACGTGGTCCTGCTTGGAGGGGGAGGTGCGGGTGTCGATGATGAAGAGGCCCGCGGTGAGCTGCTTCTCGCGGCCGTCCACTTCCTCGGGCCAGAAGTTGCCGCTGGCCAGGCGCAGGTGCGGCTTCTGCGGGAGCACGAGGGGCCCCTGGCCCTTGATGAGTGTGATGGTGTCGGATGACATGCCTGTTTCCCCCAAGCGTCAGGACGTGCGGACCCATGGAACGGGCCTCGCGTCAGATGTTCCCGGACGCTAGCACGGGGGCCTGTCCCTGGCGGGAGAGGCTTTGACTGGGAGTGTGGGATGGGGTGGGCGGGTGGAGGCCTGTCCCCCGACTTCGGCATGAACTACTAATTTCATGCGGTAATTAGTAGTTGCTGGTACTTTTCGTCCATGCGGATGCCGGAAATCCCTCCTGATTCCAAGGAGATCCTTCAGGGGAGGGCACCCTGGGAGGTGGCGCGTACGCTGGAGCTGCTGGCCCGACCGGGGCAGGCCGAGGTGGAGGGGCGCTACCTGCATTGGGACGAGCTGCGGCGTCACCCGGTCCCCGTGGGGCTGACCCATCGGGAGTGGTGGTTTCAGATCGACATGACCCGGCGGGCGATGAGAGCCCCCCTTGCCCTGAGGGACAAGCAGGGGCGTCCGTTCTGCTATGCGACTCCGGGCAACGTGCTCGAAGGGCTCCATCGCATCGACCGTGAGCTGGGCAATCACCTGGAGTCGACCGCCCCCCAGTTGGGCGACAAGGAAATCCAGGAGCGCTACATCGTCCGCTCGCTCATGGAGGAGGCCATCACCTCCAGCCAGCTCGAGGGCGCCTCGACCACGCGCAAGGTCGCCAAGGAGATGCTGGTCGAGAAGCGTCAGCCGCGCACGAAGAGCGAGCGGATGATCTCCAACAACTTCCAGGCGATGGAGTGGCTGAGAAGGCAGACGAAGGAGCGACTCTCCATCTCCTTCCTCCGGGAGCTCCACGAGATCCTCACTCAGGACACGTTGGAGGCCGATGAAGTCGGACGGCTTCGACGTGCGGACGAGCAGGTCACGGTGATGGACCAGGGGGATGGAGAGGTTCTCCACATCCCTCCCGAGGCGGAGGCGTTGCCGGAGCGGCTCAAGGCGCTCTGTGCCTTCGCCAACGAGGAAGGAGCGAACGGCTTCGTCCACCCCGTGGTGCGCGCCATCGCGCTGCACTTCGCGCTGGGGTACGAGCATCCCTTCGTCGACGGGAACGGACGGACCGCGAGAGCACTCTTCTACTGGAGCATGATCCGGCAGGGATATTGGATTGCCGAGTTCCTCCCCATCTCCCGCATCCTGCAGCGTGCCCCGGTGAAGTACGGTCGCGCGTTCCTGTTCACCGAGACGGACAGCAATGACTTGACCTATTTCCTGCTGCACCAATTGGAGGTGCTCCGCTATGCGACCGAGGACCTCTATGTCTATCTGAGGCGCAAGCAGGAGGAGGCGCTTCACGCGGAGCAGATCCTCCGGAGAGAAGTCGACCTGAACCATCGGCAGCGCGAGCTGCTGCTTCATGCGCTGCGCCACCCCACGGCGCGCTATGACATCGACTCCTATCGGCGGCAGCATTCCGTGGTGTACCAGACCGCCCGGCAGGACCTGCTCGACCTGGAGGCGGCGGGATTGCTGCGGAAGGTCCGGGTCGGACGTGCGTACTCCTTCTCTCCGGTCTCCGGGCTCCAGCAGGTGATGGAGCGGAAGAAGGCCCGGTAGTTGTCGTCGGACTGGAGGAGCTGTCCTCCGGCACGCTGCGCATCGACGGAGAGGTCGTGAACGGCATGTGCCCCAAGGAGTGGGACATCAGCGTCTCCGAGAGAACCCAACCATGGCCGCGATGCGGGGTCTGCCTTTCCCTCTCCGCCCGCCAGTCTGTATGGCCTAACGCGCCCCGGACGGCGTCGGCCAGTCCACACACGGGCGTCCGAAATTCATACATCGTGATGGCGGCCCACTCAATGATGTACTGCCCGTGCGTATGGTAGCGGGCACGTCAACGCGCCCTTTCACCATCACAGGAGTGTTATGATGAACAGCCGTTCCGCCACGCTGTTGCTCGGTCTCGTGTGCCTCATCGCCCTGCCCCAGGCCGCGTCTGCCCAGTCGGACGATGGTCCCTTCTTCAGCAAGGCGCATCTGGTAGGCCACTGGCAGAACTCGCCGGAGTCATCCGCCCTCGAGATCTCCCTCAATGCATACACCGCCTATACGCGGATCGGCTTCGGGCCTGCCCTCCGCATGGACTACTTCAGTTGCCAGGACGGCCTCATCCGGACCGATTGCAACCAACTCCAGGGCCCGTTCGTCGTGGATTGGCAGCTCAGCGAATACCTGAACGCGTCGCCGGGAGCCGGCCACCTGCACGTCTATCTGGATGGCAATGTGTTCATGATAGGCTTCGGTCCGCTCTTCGGCACCTACCGCTACCGGACCTGCTACGGCGACACGAGCCCATTCGGGTATGGCGTCAACAAGTACATCCTGATGCAGTCCGGCTCGAACATCTACGGGCCGGTCCCCGGCCTGTCGTGCCTGCCGCGCCTGTAGCCCCGAGGCAGTGAGCGCTCGGAGCCGGCTGGTCGGGCTCCGAGCGTCACGCATGAATGACGCCATCGAGCGCGATGAACTCGCCGCCGATGCTCTCCCGTCTGACCGCGGCCTCGACCACTCGCAAGGTCGCCAAGGAGAGGCTGCTCAAGGGGCGTCAGCCTCGCACCAGGCGCCTTCCAGGCGATGGAGTCACTGCGAAGGAGCGGCCTGGCTCCGAGAACTCCACGAGATGCTCACGCAGGACACGCTGGAGGGGTGGAAGGCCCGGGAGTTGTCAGCCGGTGCACGTCGCCGTGACATCGCGCTTGCCGTGCGGGGTGTCGTGGCGATGCTCCGGGGTCATGCACCCTCGGACGACAGCTTCGACTTGGACGACATGGGCCCGGGCTTCGGGCCTCGGGGAGGCCTAGCCGCGTGGCGACGGTGTCCCTGGAGGATGTACGCAAGGTGTACCGGGGCGGCGTCGCCGCCGTGAAGGGTGTGACGCTCCACATCGCCGACGGCGAGTTCGTGTCACTCGTCGGCCCGTCCGGCTGCGGAAAGTCCACCACCCTCAACCTCATCGCCGGGCTGGAGGAGCTGTCCTCCGGAACGCTGCGCATCGATGGCACTGTCGTGAACGGCATGTCCCCCAAGGAGCGGGACATCGCCATGGTCTTCCAGAGCTACGCCCTCTATCCCCACTTGGATGTGGCCCGGAACCTCGCCTTCCCGCTGGAGGTCGCCGGCCTTCCTCGCTCGGACATCGATGCTCGCGTGCGCGAGGTCGCCTCGGTGCTCGGCCTGGAGGCCCTGCTCTCGCGTCGCCCGAAGGAGCTGTCCGGTGGACAGCGCCAACGCGTGGCCCTGGGTCGCGCCCTCGTGCGCCGCCCCAAGGTGTTCCTGTTCGACGAGCCCCTCTCCAACCTCGACGCCGCCCTGCGCACCCAGATGCGCGGCGAAATCAAGAAGCTGCACGAGCGACTCCAGGCCACCTTCATCTACGTCACCCATGACCAGGCCGAGGCCATGACGCTCTCCGACCGCGTCGTCGTGATGAGCCAGGGCGAGGTGCAGCAGGTGGCTCCACCGCGCGAGCTGTATGACGCCCCCGCGAACCTCTTCGTCGCGGGCTTCTTCGGCTCGCCTCGCATCAACCAGCTCAAGCCCCGGACCCTGGGACTCGCCGGAGAGGAGGTGGTGCTGGGCCTGCGCCCGGAACACCTGGAAGTGATGGCGTCCCCATCGACGGACAGCGCGCTGACGGGCCGCGTGTACCTGGTGGAACCCATGGGCGCCGAGAGCTGGGTGACCGTGGACGTGGGCGGTGAGCACCTGGTGGCCCGTGCACCCGGTGACTTCCGCGCGGCGTCAGGCGCGGAGGTCGCGCTGCGCTTCGATGCGTCCAGGCTGCGCCGCTTCGATGCGCGCACGGGCCGCGCGCTCGCTCAATAGTCGGGCTGGAGCGCTTCTCTGTCGAACGGGAGCCTCCGAGCCTCTCCCGGGCGGTCATGGACGATGGCGCCGAGGTACGGCGCCTCCACGCCCACGAAGTCCGCGAAGCGCAGCTCCAGCGCTTCATCGTGCGAGCCCGCGCGGAACAGCAGCGTCTCCGCCTCGCCCAGGTGCCCGTCCACCACCACCGGCAACCCATACCGCCTGCCGAACGGTGGCTCCGCGCCCACCTCGCAGTCGGGGAAGAGGTGGGCGAACTCCGACTCGTCCGCGAGCCGCAAGCCCTTCGCGCCCGTCACCTCCGCGACGCGGTCCACGTCCACCGTGTCCGGCGCTCCCACGACACAAATCCAGAACGAGTCCTCCGAGCGGAGGATGACCGACTTGGCCACCTGGAAGCCGCTGACGTGCAGCGACTGTGCGAGCGCCTGCGCGGTGATGGCTCGCAGGTGCGGTCTTCGCTCGAAGGGAATCTGGTGACGCTCCAGGTACTGGAGGATGTTCTGCGGAATCATGGCGCGGCCTCCCTCGGTCCTTCCCAAGGAAGGTGCGCCCCTCCGCGCACGACGACCAATCGCTGTCACTCGCGCGCATGGCCCGCGAGCCGCCGCCCTGGCGCTCCACTCGCTCAGGCGTAGACGGGATTGCCCTCCAACGACATCTCCAACCGACGGTTCAACTGCTCCAGCCGGTCATGCCGCTCGCGCAGCATGTCGCGGTAGGCCCGCTGGTCCGTCCGGGAAATCTCGTCGAGCAGCTCACGCAACGCCGTGTCCAATGCCTGCTTCAGCTCGCGTCCCTCTACCTCGGAGAGCTCCAGTAACATGCCGCACCTCCCGTGACGGAAAGTAGGCATCTGCGCTTCATGCGGGCAGGGCCCGCCCGCCCGCCGCGGACCCCGGCGACCTCTCGGCCGCTGTCCTTCCTCCCGACATGACCCCGGACAGGGCAGACCGCGGGGAGGGGCTCCTGCGCTCCTGGCCGCCCCTTGAAATGTCCGAGGGGCGCGCTCGCCCTTCCGTGCTCGAAGCAGCCCGAGGCCCTGGGCCTACGTGGGTCGCCTCGCCGCTCCTCGGTCCGTGAGCCCTGGCGCGAGCGCCTCCTCGCCTGCTCCCTCGGACTGTCATCGGCCACCCGGTGCCCGCAGGTTCTCCCTGACGAGGGCACGGTGTGGCCGCGAGGAGGTCCGATGATTCAGTCCGGCGAAGTGCGTGAGGGAATGACGGTGAGGACCGCGGATGGGCGCAAGCTGGGGCGCGTCGCCGCGGTCGGTGACATCCACTTCGAGCTCGAGCAGGGCCTGGTGCCCGTGCCTCGCCGCGACTACCTCGTGGAGTTCCGCGACGTGGACTACGTCAGCGCCGACGACGTGTACCTCGCCAACGCGGACCATCCGCTGTTGAAGCTCGAGGTGGATGACGACGGCGGCGCGCTCCCACCCCGAAGCTCCCGCGGCATGGACGCCGAGCCGGTGAACACGCCAGCCCTCGGGGACGACGACTCCGTGCGCCACTGAGCGGCTCGCGGGACCTCCTCCGCGAGGGTCTGACGCCCGACCCTTCAGGCGGGTCAAGCGTCCGGAATCACTCAGGTTGGACATCCCTGGAATGTCAGACCGTCAGGCTACACGGGCTCTCTTCGACCTGCGAGGCGAGTGGGCTCCATGCGACGTGTTCCGACATCCTTCCTGGGCGTGGCGCTGTGCGCGCTGGTGTTCTCGTGCGGCGCCGCTCCGCGTCCGGACGAGGGCGCTCGGGACGCCGTCGCCGTGCCGCTGCGTCTGCTGACGCCGCGCAAGCTGTTGCCGTTCGTCACGCTGGCGGATGGCCGCGTGCTGGCCGCGGGTGGGCATGATGGTCAGCGCACGCTCGCGAGCTGCGAGGTGTTCGAGCCGGAGACGGGGCTGTGGCGCGCGACGGGCGCGCTGAACAGGTCGCGTCGCAACCACGCGGCGGTGCGCCTGTTGGATGGGCGGGTGCTGGTGGTGGGCGGTGCCCAGGTCGCCGCGCCGAGCGCGCTGGCGGACGCGGAGGTGTACGAGCCGACCACGGGACAGTGGACGGTGGTGGCGCCGATGTCCGAGCCGCGCAATGACCCTGCCGTGGTGCTGCTGCCGGATGGCCGCGTGCTGGTCGCGGGCGGCACGGACGCGGACCGTCGGCCGCTGCGCTCGGCGGAGTTGTTCCAGCCGGAGACGGGCACGTGGGTGCCCGCGACGCCCCCGGGCTTCGTGCGAGGAGGCGCGGGGACGGCGGTGGTGCTCGGGCAGGGCAAGGTGCTCTTCGCGAGCGGGCTCCAGGCGGAGCTCTACGACGTGGCCACGGGGCGCTGGGAGAAGGCGGGCCTGACGGGAGGCGCGGCGGGGACCCATCGCGTGGGGCACTCCGTGACGGCGCTGCCGGATGGACGGGTGCTCGTGGTCGGCGGCGCCACGGCGCGCGCCTCGAGCACGGCGGAGCTGTATGACCCGATGACGGGCCTGTGGACGCTGGTGGCCGCGCCGTCCGTGCCTCGCGAGCACCACGCGGCGGTGGTGACGAAGGAGGGGATGGTGCTGGTGCTCGGCGGCGAGCACTTCACCACGGGCGCGCTCACGTCCGTGGAGCGCTTCAACCCGATGACGGGCCAGTGGTCCTCGGCGCCGGCGCTCGATGAGCCTCGGAGGTTCTCGCACGCGCTGCTGCTGTCGGACGGCGCGGTGTTGCTCGTGGGGGGCGCGAACGAGATGACGGGCATGCTCGGCTCGGGCGAGCGGTATCTGCCCGGGGGCTGCGTGCCGGTGACGTGTGAGGCGCGCGTGGGCGCGTGTGGCGCGGTGCCGGATGGCTGCGGTGGGGAGCTGCAGTGCGCGCCTTGCTTCGTGGACCGCTGTGACGCGCCTCCGTGTCACGCGGAGGGCCTCACGCGGCGGTGACGGACGGTGGCACGGACGTGTCCCGCGTGCTCACGGGGCGAGCGCAGATGACAGCCGTGGACGATTCCGGCTGGAATGCGCCGCATGCGCGGGTGGCTCGTCGGAATCGTCGTGGGACTGGGACTGCTCGGCTGCGGTGGTGACGGCGTCCCCACGCTCACCTACGACGAGTGGGCCGAACGTTCGGCCACCGCGCAGTGCTCCCACGCGCGCACCTGCGCGGGCTCCACGCTGGAGCAGGAGCCCTGTGTCGCCCAGGTCCTCGACAGCTACCAGCAAGTGGAGCCCACGCTGGAGGGCGCCGAGGGCGCCAGGTCCGGCTGCGTCCAGTGCATGCGCATCCGCACCGAGGAGCTCACCACCGCGCTCGACAGCGACTGTCAGCGCCCGCCCGACGCCGCGCGCATCGACGCGGCCTGTGGCGCCGAGCGTCAAGCCTGCCTCGGTGCGCCATCGCTCACACCCTGAGCCGTGCCCACGTGCGACTGCGTGAGCACTCCCGCACGGAAAGCCTCGCAACCCACGAAGCCCCGGACGCGCCGACGCGAGACGGCCCCTGCCGTGCGTGCCACACTGCGCGCCCATGCGAACCCGCCTCCGCCTCCTCGCACCGCTCATGCTCTCCACCGCATGCGCCTCCGTCTCCTCTCAGTCCCCGGATGCCCCCGCCGCGACGGTGAAGCCCTCCACGCCCGAGCGCCCCTTCGGCACGCTGCGCGAGCAGGCCGAGCGGCAACAGGCCTGGCTGCGCGAGCGCATGGACACGGCCCTGCCCCAGCTCATGCGCAAGTACGGCGTCGAGATGTGGGTCGTCCCCATGCGCGAGTACAACGAGGACCCCGTCTTCAAGGCGCTCGTGTCCCCCACGACGTTCGCCGCCCGCCGCCGCACCATCTACGTGTTCCATGACCGCGGCCCCGAGAAGGGCGTGGAGCGCCTGGCGCTCGGCGGTGGACCCCAGGGCGGTGTCTACGTGCCGCGCCGCGCGCAGCAGCAGGTCAGCCACGGCGGCCAGGGCCTGCGCCAGGCGGAGCTGTGGGGCCCCGACCAGTGGCTCGTCCTCAAGCAGGTGCTCGAGGAGCGGCAACCCAAGAGCATCGCGCTCGACATCTCGCGCACCTTCGCCTTCGCGGACGGCCTCTCCCATGGCGAGTACGAGGGCATGGCCGAGGCGCTCGGCCCCGACTGGGTCCAGCGCTTCAAGCCCGCCGGCGGCCTGCCCGTGGACCTGCTCGCCTGGCGCATCCCCGACGAGGCGCGCTTCTACGAGGACCAGACGAAGCTCGCCTGGAACATCATCGAGACCGCCTTCTCCAACCAGGTCATCACCCCCGGCACCACCCGCGTGAAGGACGTGGAGTGGTGGATGCGCCAGCGCCTGGCCGACCTGGGCCTGGAGACCTGGTTCCAGCCCTCCGTGGACGTGCAGCGCCAGGGCGTCACCGACGAGCAGCTCGGCGACGACCCCGTCATCCAGCGCGGCGACGTGCTCCACTGTGACTACGGCGTCACCGCCCTGCGCCTCAACACCGACACCCAGCACATGGGCTACGTGCTGCGCGAGGGCGAGACGGACGTGCCCCAGGGCCTCAAGGCCGCGCTCAAGACGTCCAACCGCCTGCAGGACATCGTCTTCGAGGAGCTGGTCCCTGGCCGCACCGGCAACGAGGTCCTCCAGCGCGCCCGTCAGCGCATGACGAGCGAGGGCATCGACGGCACCATCTACTCGCACCCCATCGGCCTGCACGGCCACGGCGCCGGCGCCATGGTGGGCCTGTGGGACCGTCAGGAGGGCGTGCCCGGCAACGGTGACCACAAGGTCATGCCGAACATGTGGTACTCCATCGAGCTGCAGGCCACGAGCGCCGTCCCCGAGTGGAACGGCCAGCGCGTGCGCTCCGCCCAGGAAGAGGACATCACCATCGACGCCGAGGGCCGCGTGCACTGGGCCTGGAAGCGTCAGACGGACTTCCACCTGGTGCGCTGAAGGCCCGCGTCACCGGGGCGGGCTCTCGTGCGAACCGCGCGCGCGAGGGCCCTGGCTTCGTCAGCGCGGCGTGCCGGTCAGCGACTTGAGCAGCTCCACCAGCGCGCGCTTCTCCGCGTCCGTCAGGTCCAGCGCGACGATGGACACCGTGCGCTTGCCCGTGAAGGTGCCGTCCGGGTCGCCGCCCTCGTTGTAGAAGTCGACGACCTCCTCCAGCGTGGCCTGCGCGCCGGTGTGCATGTACGGCGCCGTCAACGCCACGTTGCGCAGCGACGGCGTGCGGAACGCGCCCTCCAGCTCCTCCTGCTTCGCCTGCGTGCGCAGCGTGGCGAGCCGCCGCGCGTCCGCGCCGCTGCGGTCATCGCTGTAGCGCCCCGCCGCGTTGAACTCCCAGTCCAGCAGCGACTGCAGCACCGCCCACTGTCCCCCCGCGCCCGGCCCCTTGTCCTGAAGGCCCACGTTGTGGAACAGCTCGTCCGTCAGCGACGGGCCCTTGTGGCACACGATGCACTGGCCCTTGCGCACGAAGGTCTTCAGGCCCAGGTACGCCGGGTCGCTCTCCGCGGTGCCCGCATCCACCGCCGCCAGGAAGCGCCGCACGTCCACGTCGAAGGGCGCCTCCACCCGCATCAGGTCCCGCTCGTACGCCGCCAGCACCTTGCCCACGTTGGCCATCAGCTCCGGGCCGGGCTCCGCGCCCGGGTCCGCGCCGAACAGCTCCACGTAGCGCGAGCGGTACGAGTCCTGGGCCTGCAGCCGGGCGCGCACCACCTCCGCGTCCGAGTCCATCTCCACCGGGTTCGTCAGTGGGAGAATCGCCTGCGACCAGAGCGAGTCCGCCCGGCCGTCCCACATGAACCAGCGGTTGTGCCGCACGTTCAGCACGGTGGGCGGGTTTCTCTCCGTGCGCTGGCCGCCGCAGCCCTCCGCCGTCGGCGTCTCCACCGTGCGGCCCTCGCCGGTGTGACAGCTCTCGCACGACACCGAGCCGCAGCGCGACAGCCCCGGGTCCCGGAACAGCTCGTTGCCCAGCGTGCGCGCCGCCTCCAGCCCGTCCACGCGGTTGGTGGCGTCCAGGCGCGGGTGGCTCGACAGCGAGTGCAGGCTGCGCAGCTGGTCCAGCTCGTCCAGCGTGGGGAAGGGTTCCTCGGACTCACACGCCAGCCCCATCCCACCCAGGCTCAGGGCGAGCAGGGCGGTGCGCCAGCTTCTCGAAATCATCACCGGGTCGTCCTTCTTCACCATCCGTCGCGGCCCGGCCTGGTCCGGTACCTCGCGCCGCTCCACGGGCGGTCTGCCGGAAGCTTCGCGCCCCTCGGTGCGCGAATCAATCCGGAATTCCTGGACGACCTGGAGCCTACCTGCCCGCTCCGCTCCCGACACCGGGGCGGAGAGGGCAGGGGACGGCGAACGACGGTGAGCTCAGGAGCCGCAGCTCACGGTGAAGTCGCGCGTGCCGGTGGCGTAGTTGCTCAGCTTCAGCCCGGACGGCTCCGGGGAGATGCTGGGCGCGGAGCCGTTGTCGCACTTCAGGCCCGACTCGGCCACCGCGCTGATCTGCAGCTCGGTGTTGCTGGGGATGCCGGACACCGTGAAGGAGCAGCGGTTTCCGCGGCTGGACTTCACCATGCCGTGACCCAGGCCGTCGGTGGGCGTGCTCGCGTGAGCGACCACCACGCGCAGCTGGTCACACGGGTTGCCCGCCTGGGCCAGCCCGGTCTCCGGCAGCTTGATGACCCCGGCGACGTTGGCGTTGCCCTCGCGGCTCCCGCCGCCTCCCGTGGTGGCACAACCAGTGGCGGCGAGCATCAAGGCGGCAACGGCGATGCGATACATTTTTTCCTCAATTCATGGGGGAAGGAGAAGGCGGCTCGGTCGCCGCACAGACGACCTACGTCGCGCGCCCATTACAATTGCGACGACATTTCATTCCATCCATTTCGCTCGCACGCGAGGTGCCGGGTTTTCTCCAAATCGCGCGGAAGTCCGTGCGGTTCTGGACGCGGCGTCGACGGGCGGTGCGACCGGGCGTGCGGTTCGATGAGTCTTCTTCATCGCTCGAATCAAAGACAGACATGGTGCCCGTCCCTGGGATGGTTGGACGTCCCAGGAGCGGACAGGATTCCCATGTTTGGGAATGCACGAACGCTCGTGCCCCGCGCGGAGCGTGCGGCCGGGACGCAGTCCCTTTGTCTGCTGCCGGACAGCGCTCGCGCCCCCACGGTGAAGGCGCGAGAGAGGAGACGCGCATGTCGATGCAGAAGCAGGAGACGACGCAGTCGTGGTCGGGGCTGGGCGTGGGGACGGACCGGAAGTCCTTCCTGGCGGCGGTGTCCGCGCAGCTGCCGGACTTCGAGGCCGAGCGCGCGGCGGAGGCGGTGTTCTGTGGCCTGTCGGAGCTCTTGTCCGACGGGCTGATGCGGCAGCTGCGCGAGCAGCTCCCGGAGGACGTGCGGGGAATGCTGGATGCGTGCCCGCGTCATGCGCGGGAGGGCGGCAAGGTGGACCGGGATGACTTCTACCTGCAGGTGGCCAACCACCTGAACGCCGAGCCGGAGAACGTGAGGCTGGTGCTGCACGGCGTCTTCGCGGCGCTGCGGGCCCAGCTCACCGAGCAGGAGGCGGGCAAGGTCGAGGGCCAGCTCCCCCGGTGGCTCCAGGGCACGTGGGCCGCGGCGAAGCTGGGCATCGACCGGCCCTCGTGAGCGAGGGCTGACGGGGCGGGGCTCGCGCTCCCCCGAGGCGTCCGGACCCTCGCGGCCCGGACGCCTCGCGCGCGTCCCCTAATAGGTGCCGCCAATCTGCAGCGTCCCCATGTAGCGGCCGTCCAGGGCGTTGGGCGTCGCGGAGGTGGGGGCGAAGCCCTGGTCGAAGAGGAAGTTGTAGCTGACGCGCGCGTCGGCGGTGATGAGCTTGTTGACCTGGTAGCGCAGGCCCAGGCCCGCGGGCACGTAGCCGCTGGTGTCGTCCTCGAAGCCGAAGAGGCGGCCCTGCGCGTCGTGGCGGATGTTGTAGTCGTCGATGCCCAGGCCCGTCACCGCGTAGGGCTGCAGCCGGGTTTCGGTGAAGTTGCCGACGACGAGCGCCTGGCCTCCGCTGCGCACCACGTCCGGGCCGCTGCCCAGGCTGCCGCCGCGGCCGTTGCCGTCGATGTCCACGTCATTGACGCTGCCGTTGTAGCCGAGCTCCACCGCCATGAAGGGAATGGGCCGGTAGCCCACCGCGGCCCCGTAGGCGAACCCCGCCTCCATGCGGGGCGCCAGCTGCCCGGTGTAGCCCTCCGCGCCGCCGCCCAGCTGCGCGTACAGCCCGGTGTCGGCGCGCCGGGACTCCTTCTGCCGGCGCGGCTCGTCCTCCCGCGAAGGCTCCACATAGCCCTGGGCCCGCTCCGCGCTGGGGCGGAAGTCCTCCTGGGCCGCCACGGCGCATCCCCACAGCGCCCCCACACATCCCGCGATACGCACGAAGGTCTTCATGTCGGACTCCTTTCCAAGCGTCCGGAAGGCAACGTGACGTCCTCATTCCTCCCCGGCATGGTCCCGTGGGGAGGCGCGGGCGGAGGGCGGGCGCGTCGGCCGTCCCCGCGTCCCACCCGGGCGGGCGGGGCGGGCGGGCTCGTCGCCTCAGGGCATGGCGCCGATGAGCGCCTCCATCGCGCCGCGCGCCTGCACCAGGCCGTGGCCGTGCTCCGTGTCATACCCCGGCGCGCCCAGGTCCTTCGCGCTGGACTGGAGCGCGGCGCGCACCTGGGCGGGCGTCGCGCCGGGGCGGGCGCTGAACAGCAGCGCGGCGATGCCGCTGACGTACGGCGTGGCCATGGAGGTGCCGGACATGTACGCGTAGTCCACCGGGCGCAGCGTCAGCCGCGTGGTGGCGCCCAGCTGCCGGCCCATCACCGTGCTCGCCGCCTGGGTGATGGTGACGGCGGGCACCCACGCGCCGTGCTGCGGGACGGAGAGTATCTCCGCCCCGCCCTCCGCCAGCTCGCTGGCGAAGATGACCGCGCGCGCGCCCTGCTTCATCACGTTGACCATGGCCCGCTCCGGCCTCACGTAGGGGTGCGGGTGCAAATAGGCGATGAAGCCGTCACAGCTGCTGTCCTCGCCGCACGAGTCCAGCGTCCCGCCGTGCCCGCAGTCCACCAGCGCGCCCCAGGTGTTCCCGGTGGGTGCGTACAAGAGGGAGCGCGACGCGGGCCGGGCCCGTCCCAGCTCCAGCTGCGCGAACGAGCCCAGGCCCCGGGGGAAGGTGGACAGCACGTCCACGCCCGGCGCCATCAGCGCCAGCCGCTCGCCATGGGAGGAGAAGTACACGCGCCGGTCCAGGTCATCCACCGCGCCCACCGCGAGCACGGACGGGTCCGACGCCGGATAGGACACCAGGAACTGGCCCTCGTTGCCCGCCGCCGCCACCACCAGCATCCCGCCGTCGAGCGCGGCCTTGAAGATGTCCTCGGACGTGAAGGTGGCCAGGCCTCCGGCCAGCGACAGCGAGGCGACCCGGGCGCCCTGGCTCATGCACCACTCGACGGCCTCGAGCACCACGCTCATGTTCGTGCGGCCGTTCAGGTCCAGCACCCGCGCCACGAGCAGCTGGGCCCCCGGCGCCACGCCCATCAGCCCGCTCTCGGTGAGCACCGGTCCACCCTGGCCCCCCATGCCCGCCCGGGCCGCGATGATGCCCGCCACGTGCGTGCCGTGGCCGGTGCCCCAGCGGGCCTCCTCGCCGTCCGTCGCGTCGTCGTCACCGTCCAGGAAGTCCCGCGCCGCCACCACCGCGTCGCGCAGCTCCGGGTGGTTCATGTCCATGCCGCTGTCGATGACGCACACGCGCACGCCCGCGCCCGTCACCGCGCCCGGGTCCGGTACCCCGTCCCCGTCCCGGTCCCACACCTCGAGCGCCTGCACCCGCTGCAGCTTCCCGGTGTAGTCGCCGGTGCCGCTCGCGCCGAGCCCGACGCGCGTCAACGCCCCCAGCGGCAGCGCGCCGAGCCCCGTCGCGCGCAGCTCCGCGTCCGGCTCGATGCTCTCCACCGACGGGTCCAAAGCCAGCGCCAGCCGCTCCTCGGGCGTCACGCGCGCGGCCAGCGCGGGCGCGTGGCGGAAGCTCGCCGTCACCCGGCCTCCCAACTGGTGCACCCGCGCCGCCGTCACGCTCCGGGCCTGGCGGTAGCGGATGATGACCGGCTCCCGCCCGTCGTCCTCCGAGGCGACCTTCTGGGTCGTCCGGGGCTCCTGGGGCAGCGCTCCGGCATTGATGCCGGGGCAGACATTGCGCAGGGCGTCCCGCTGCTCCGAGTCGTCCGGCATGCACCCCGCCAGCACCATCAGCCCGATGAATCCCCAGCGCTTCATGAGCCACTTCCTTCCGTCGCCATCCCAGGCGACCTCGCGGGGCCCGGCCGGAGGGCTTCCAGCCGGACGACCCCACCAGCCCCCAGGGAGTGCATCCCTCCCCCGGGCGGCAACGGCGCTCGAAGCCCGCCGCCGACGGGAGGTGCGTGGGTTCACATCCGGACCGCGCCGCGTGTCTCAAACTGGCGTCCGACCCCGACCGCCCCTGGGAGCGGCTGTCCCGAAACCCGCCCTCCTTGCCCACCTCCACGCGGAGGGGAGGACCCCCGTGGCGCCGGGCGGACGCAAGCCCCGGGGCGGGGGCAGAGGGCGCCGTCACGCTCCTTTCTGCCCCACCGGTCTGACACCGGGAGGGGGAGCGGCCGGCTTTCTGTTTCGGGCCCGTGCGGTGTCCGACAGAGGCGAGGGAGCCCCCGGAGCTTGCTTCCGTGTGTGTCCGGGTGCTTCGCTGCCACGTGAAGCCATGAGCACCGAACCTACAGAGTCCTCCCGTTTCCTCGGGCGCTACGAGCTCGTCCACCCCCTGGGCCAGGGCGGCATGGGCGAGGTGTTCCTGGCGAAGATCAGCGGCGCGGCGGGCTTCGAGAAGCCGTGCATCGTGAAGACCATCCTCCCGGCGCTGCTGAAGGACCGGCAGTTCCTGGACCGCTTCCACCATGAGGCCAAGGTGCTGGTGCACCTGGTGCACTCGTCCATCGCCCAGGTCTACGACATGGGGGAGACGGACGGGACGTACTACATGGCGCTGGAGTACGTGGCCGGCGTGGACCTGGCGTACCTCCTGGAGCAGGCGCGGGTGCAGGGCGCGCAGGTGCCCGTGCCGGTGGCGCTGTTCCTGGGGCAGCGCATGGCGGAGGGCCTGGGCTACGCGCACCGCAAGGTGGGGCCGGACGGGGTGCCGCTGGGCATCGTCCACCGCGACGTGTCGCCCCACAACGTCATGGTGTCGTACGAGGGCGAGGTCAAGGTCATCGACTTCGGCCTGGCCAAGTCCGCCGCGCGCAGCAAGTACACGCTGCCCGCCACGGTGATGGGCAAGCTGGGCTACATGTCGCCGGAGCAGGTGCGCGCCGAGGCGCTGGACCACCGCAGCGACATCTACTCCTGCGGCGTGGTGCTCTGGGAGATGCTCGCCGGCCGCTCGCTCATCCCCCACGGGACGGTGGGGGAGATGATGGCGGCCATGTCCCATCCCACGGTGCCGCCGCTGACGGGGCTGCGCGGGGACGTGGACGAGGCGCTGGACGCGGTGGTGCGCCGCGCGCTGGCGACGAAGCCGGATGAGCGCTACTCGCGCTCGGACGAGCTGGCGCGCGCGCTCAACGGCGAGCTGGTGCGCTCCGGCGCGGCGGTGGGCGCGGAGGAGGTGGGCCACTTCGTCCGCGCGCTGTGCCCGGAGGCCTTCGCGGCGCAGCGGCAGCTCATCTCCAAGGTGACCTCGTCCTCCAGCCACCGCCGAACCCCCGCGCCCATCCCCCTGGTCGCCGGCGGCACGGGCGCGTACGGCACGGGGCCTCAGGAGGTGGAGCCCGCGGGCTTCGAGCCGACCCTGATGCGCAAGCAGGACGCGCCGTCGGGGGAGAAGCAGGTGGCCGGCATGGCCCGCCCGGACGTGCCCGGTCACGGCGAGTCGATGGCCACCGACGCCACCACCCTGCGCTCCGGCTCGGACCCCGGCGCCGCCACGGCGAGGACGGCCGTCTTCGACGGGGCGACGGGGAGCACGCCGCGCCCTGCCGGCGCCGAGGCGTCGGCCTCTGGTCCCCGGGCCGAGAAGGCGTCCGGCTCCGGCCCCCGCTTCTCGGGCAACACCTCGGTGCTCCCGCCCCAGGCCGAGAGTGCCTCGGGCTCGGGGCCCCGCGCCGCGGCTCCGCGGGAGCAGGCCCCGGCGCGCCCGGTGTCTTCGTCACGGGAGCACGCGCCCGTGCCCGCGCGCAGCGACGAAGGGCGTGGTCGCAAGGGCCTGTTCGCGTTGGTCGCCGGCCTGGTCGTGCTGCTGATGGTGGGCACCGCGGTGACCACGGCGCACTTCATGCGGCCCCAGGGCCCGCCGCCCGTGGACGCCCCGCCGCCGCCTCCTCCGGGGGGGCTGGCCGGGAGGGACGCAAGGCCCCCGCCGCCGGGGCAGCCCCCTCCCCGGGAGCCGCCGCCCACCACGGCCCCGGTCATCGAGCAGACGCCACCGCCCGCCACCGCCCAGGCGCCGGCCCAGCCCGAGCCGACGCCCGTCCCCAAGAAGCCGACGCCCAAGCCGGACAAGGTCGTCACGGCGCCGCCCAAGCGCCCCACCCCTGCGCCCAAGCCGGTTCCGGAGCCGGACAAGGCGCCGCCGGTGGAGCCCGTCGTGGCCGCCAACACCCCCGCCTTCGGCTACTTCGCGCAGGTGCTGCCGCTGACCGCCGATGACGGTACCTTCCTGGTGAAGGGGGCCCGCGCCAGGGCCTTCCAGACGGGCATGGACGTGAAGGTGGTGGGCGACGCGACGTCCGACGGACAGCGTCCCGTGCTCGGCACCGCCCGGGTCGTCGCCACCGACAGGCGGCAGGCGCGCCTGAAGCTGGCCAAGGACGTCAAGTCCGCCCCGAAGCTCTACGCCGCCGTCCCCGCGGAGGACCCCTACTTCGGAGAACCCACCGAGCGGGGCGTGGAGCCCGCGTCCGCCACCGCCCCGCCCCCGAAGTCCGGCGCGTTGACGGGACACATCTCGAAGCGCGACCCCCTGATTGGCGCCACCTCCTACACGGTGAACAACGCCGACGAGTTCGAGTGGACCGACTGCGTCCTCGTCATCGAGACGCGCCAGCGCGCGACCCTGGGAGAGGTGCCCGCCTACTCGAAGCGAGAGGTGAAGCGCTTCAGCAAGCCCCAGACGCAGCAGGTGCCCCCCGCGGGCAAGGCGGGCGTGTACTGCAAGGAGGGGACGCTCTTCTCGACGGTGAAGTGACGCCTTCCGGGCGCTACGGCCCGCCCGAGCGCTCCGCGGCCACCGGACAGTCCGCCACCACCTCGCGCACGTCCTCGCGCCCTCCGCGCGCCTCGCGCACGGCCCGGCTCAGCGACGTCTTGCACTCCCACGTCACGTCCCGCGTGCCGTGGCAGCAGTGCCAGCCCGTCAGCGTCCGCCCCAGGTACTTGAGCATCTCCGCCCGCGTGGGGGTGACGAGCAGCCACACCGCGCCCGCGATGAGCCCCAGCCAGGGCAGCTGCGCGCCCAGCCCCTTGAGCCGCGCCGAGGCGCCCGCCGTCACCGGCTCCGCGTGCACGCCGAGCCAGGTGTCCAGGGGACGGCGTTGCAGCACCGGGGTGATGAGCAGGTCCACCGGCGTGGTGAGCGCCCGGGCCAGGGCGCGCGGCACCCCGGGCGCGCGGCCCATGTGCACCAGCCGCACCCCGAGCAGCTGCCGCCACAGCGTCCTGCCCCAGATTCCGCCCACCGCCGACACCGCCAGCCAGGCCAGCAGGATGGCGACGAGCATCGCCACCGGGGTCCGCTCGTGCTCCAGCGCCCGCAGCGCGGCCCAGCCCACCAGGGCCGCCGTCGCCAGGTCCAGCACGTCCGCCACCCACAGGTGCCACTGGTACCGCGCCTCGGTGGTCACCTTGTCCGTCGAGAACAACGCCCCGTCGCTCATCCGCCCACGCTCCTCGGGGCGCCGAGCATAGACCTTCGCCCGGCCCCGCGGGGGACTGACGCGCCTGCCTTCCTCGCGCGGGTCCCCGTCCGGAAACAGTCGTCCGCGTGCGTGACGCCGGGCGGGAGAGCGGGCGCCCACGGGCCGCCCTGGGGCGACCGGGGGACGTGACTCCTGTCTGTTTCCCGCAGTGGCGCCCCGGGCCCCTGGCTCCCATCTTGGGTTCAGCGCGATGCGGCGAGGCCCCCGCCACCACCGGGGCCTCGATGCGCGGCGCGGACGCCACGTCCCCGGTCCTCCGGGGCGCGTGGCTCCTCAGGTGCCGACAGGTGGTGGCGTACGAGGCGACAGCGGCGGGGGGAAGTTTGGGAGTCGTGGGGGGGCAGGTGGTCCCCCGCCGCTGTCGCCGAGGCCGTTGGCGGCCAACGTTCCACTCCGGGTGAACGCCCGAGGTTTGGCCTCGGGGGCGATTCTGCCGGACACTGTGGCCCGTCATGGGCATTCCAGGGCATCGGCTCCGCGCGGCGTCGCGCGGGCTCGGGGGGTTCGTCTTGCTGGCTGGGCTCGTCCTGGCGTGGCCGGGCCTTGCCTTGGACCCGCAGCGCTGGGTCTCCCAGTACAGCCAGGACTCGTGGCGCAGCGACGACGGGCTGCCGCAGAACAGCCTGCTGTCGATGGCGCAGACGCGTGACGGCTACGTGTGGCTGGGCACGTGGGAAGGCCTGGTGCGCTTCGACGGCTCGCGCTTCGTCGTCTTCGACAAGCGCAACACGCCGGAGCTGCGCAACCACACCATCAAGGCGCTCGCGGAGGACGCGTCCGGCGTGCTGTGGGTGGGCACGGACCAGGGCCTCGTCTCATACGTGGACGGCCGCTTCGAGCGGGCCCCGGGCGCCTCGGCCCCGCTGGAGGGCTTCCGCGTGGAGCACCTCATCGTGGGCGAGGGCTCCCTGTGGGCGGGCACCTCGGGCGGGCTGTGGCAGGTGCCGCTGGGCGAGGGCGTGGCGCGGCAGTACACGGAAGCCGATGGCATGCCGGGCATGTCCATCACCGCGCTGGCGCGGGGCGGCGGGGACAACCGGCTGTGGGTGGGCACCAAGACGGGCCTGGCGCTGCTGGAGGGCGGCCAGGTGCGGGGCCTGCCCTTCCCGATACCCGGCGGGGACGTGCGCTCGGAGGTGACGTCGCTCTTCCAGGACGTCACCGGCACGCTGTGGATGGGCACCGAGGCGGGGCTGGTGTCGTGGAACGGCACGCTGGCCCGGCGCTTCAGCACGTCGGACGGGCTGCCGGCCGTCGTCACCGCGCTGCTCGCGGACAGCCAGGGCAACCTCTGGGTGGGCACGCGGCGGGGCGGACTGCTGCGGCGCGAGGCCGCGGGCTTCAGCGCGCCGCTGCATGGCGCGGGGCTGGTGGACGCGGAGGTGCTGTCGCTGCTCGAGGACCGGGACGGCTCGCTGTGGGTGGGCACCTATTCGGGCCTGTTCCGCCTGCGCGACGGCCCGTTCGCGACGTTCGGCGCGCCGGAGGGCCTGAGCAACGAGACGGTGAGCACGGTGCTGGAGGACAAGCACGGCACGGTGTGGCTGGGCACGGTGGGCGGCGGCCTGTTCTTCCTGCGCGACGGGCGCATCCACCGCATGGACGACTTCGAGGGCGGCACGGACCCGGTCATCACCGCGCTGCACGAGGCGCCGGACGGGACGCTGTGGGCGGGCTCGAAGGCGGGCGCGTTCCGGTACGACGGGCACCGCTTCGCGAAGTCCTCGCGGGTGCAGGGGCTGCCGGACGACGTGGTGACGTCCATCCTGGTGGACTCGCGGGGCACGCAGTGGTTCGGCACGCGCAAGGGCCTGGCGCGGGTGCGCGGCGGCGACGTGACGGTGTTCGGTCCGAAGCAGGGGCTCTCCTCGCCCATCATCGTCATGGCCGAGGACGCGTCCGGGGCGCTGTGGCTGGGCGCGGACAGCGGGCTGTGGCGCTACGAGGAGGGCAAGGGCCTGCGGCGCTTCACGGCGAAGGACGGCGCGCCGGGCGAGGTGGTGCTGGCGCTCCTGGCGGACCCCGACGGCACGGTGTGGGTGGGGACGGAGACGGGACTGGGCCGGTGGAGGGACGGCACGTGGTTCCGCTACACGGTGTCGCAGCACGGCCTCTACGACGACGCGGTGTTCAGCATCGTCTCGGATGGGGACGAGCACCTGTGGATGAGCAGCAACAAGGGCGTGTCCCGGGTGTCGCGGCGCGAGCTGGAGGATGTGGCGGAGGGCAAGCGCACGCGGCTGGCGGTGATGGGGTTCGACCAGACGGACGGCATGCGCACCGCGGAGTGCAACGGGAACACGCAGCCGTCGGGGTGGCGGGGCCGGGACGGGCGGCTGTGGTTCACCACCATCCAGGGCGCCATCGTGGTGGACCCGGTGCGCGTGCGCGCGACGCGGCAGCCTCCCGAGGTGCGCATCGAGGAGGTGCGGGTCAACGGGAAGCTGGTGTCGGCGCCAGGCCCGGTGGAGCTGCGGCCGGACGACTCGCGGCTGGACATCCGCTTCACGGCCTTCACGCCGGGGGACGCGGTGCGCGTGCCCTTCCGCTACCGGCTGGTGGGCCATGACGACGGCTGGGTGCGCGCGGAGATTCGCCGGGCCACGTACACGGGCCTGCGCCCCGGGCGCTACCTGTTCCAGGTGCAGGCGGAGCTGCGCGACGGCGGGTGGACGGAGCCCGTGTCGCTGGACGTGGTGCTGGAGCCGAGCCTGTGGCAGCGCACGGAGTTCTGGGCGCTGTTCGTGCTGGGCATGGGGATGCTGGGCGTCAGCGTGTATCTGCTGCGCGTGGGGCAGCTGAAGGCGCGCGAGCGGTGGCTGGAGGCGCGCGTGCAGGAGCGCACGCGGGAGCTGGCGCGCGCGAACGAGGAGCTGGAGGCCAACGTGCGCACGCTGCGGCAGACGCAGGCGCAGCTGGTCCAGGCGGGGAGGATGGCGGCGGTGGGCCAGCTCGCGGCGGGCGTGGGGCACGAAATCAACAACCCGCTGGCGTACATCGTGTCCAACCTGGAGCACGCGAGCGAGGAGTCGGACATGCTCGCCCGCGAGCTCGGCGAGACGCGCGCGGCGGGGACGCGGCTGCGCGAGGTGGGGCAGGCCCTGCGCGAGGCCCTGCACGGCGCGGACCGGGTGCGGCGCATCGTGCGTGACTTGAAGACCTTCTCCCGGCCGGATGACGAGAAGCAGGGGCCGGTGGAGCTGGGGGCGGTGCTCGACTCGGCGGTGAAGATCGCCATGGGCGAGCTGCGGCCGCGCGCGAAGCTGGTGCGCGACTACGGGGACGTCACGTGGGTGGAGGGGAACGAGGCGCGCCTGGCGCAGGTGTTCCTCAACCTGCTCATCAACGCGGCGCAGGCGCTGCCGGAGGGCCGCGCGGAGCAGAACGAGGTGCGCCTGGTGACGCGCGGGGGCGCGGACGGCTGGGTGGTGGCGGAGGTGCGCGACACGGGGAGCGGGATTTCGCCGGAGTCGCTCGGGCGCATCTTCGACCCGTTCTACACGACGAAGCCGGTGGGCGTGGGCACGGGGCTGGGGCTGTCGTTGTGCCACGCGTACGTGACGGCGATGGGCGGCACCATCTCCGTGGAGAGCGAGCTGGGCAAGGGCTCGGTGTTCCGCGTGTCCCTGCGGCGCGCGAGGGCCCCGGGCGCGGGCGTGGCCGTGGATGCGCGGCGGGGCGGCGGCTGGTCCGCGCGTGGGCCGGGTGAGCGCGCGTCATCGCCCACGGGCTATCCGACGGTGCCCGACCCGCGGCGGTCCACGACGGAGCCCACGGCCTCGACGGTGGCGCACGAGGTGTCGAAGCCCGCGGGGGACCCGCCGGCCAGCATGTCCAATCACACCTTCGTGGACGCGAGGGCCGTCTCCGAGCGTGCGTCCGCGCCGAGGTTCTCCGAGTCGTCCCCGGGCGACAGGGCCAGCACGGGGCACACGCCCGCGCCCAGGTTCTCCGAGTCGTCCCCGGGCGACAGGGCCAGCACGGGGCACACGCCCGCGCCGAGGTTCTCCGAGTCGTCCCCGGGCGACAGGGCCAGCACGGGGCACGCGCCGGCGCCGGTTCGCGAATCCTCCACGGAGGACCGTGTCGCCGTGTCGGGCCTCGCTCCGTCCTCGGCGCCAGGCCCCCGGCCATCGACGGAGCGCTCCCTCGCGCCGTCGGACGTCAGCGCCATCGCGCACCGTGCCTCGGAGGTCGCGGGCGCGACGACGGGACGCACGTTCGTGACGGGACACCCCCCGGCCGTCGAGCCCTCCTCGGGCATGCGGTCCGCGTCGGAGCCCGCGTCACCCTCGAGGTCCGTCTCGGGCTCGAGTCCGCTCGCGGAGGCGAGCTCGTCCCCAACCCGCGCGTCGGTGGAGCCCGCGTCGTCCGCGAAGCCCTCCTCGGGGGCGGGCCCGCTCGTGGAGGCGAGCCCGTCTCCGGTGCGCACGTCGGCCGAGCCCGCGTCACCTGTCGTGAGCCCGTCCTCCACGCTGGCCACCAGCGCGGCGGGCCCCGCGTCTGCCCTCCCCGCGACGGTGGCCTCCGCCAGCGCCATGGACTCCTCCTCTTCACGCCCCGCCCCAGGCGGCACCGAGGTGTCCATGTCGAGCCCGCCTCCAGGCCCCACCCAGGACGCCCCTCCGGGCGCGCGTCCCGCCGAGTCCGAGCCCGTCGTACCCCAGGCCCGAGGCCGTGTGCTGGTCGTGGACGACGACGCGCTGGTGAGCGGCGCCATCCGGCGCACGCTCTCGCGCGAGAACGACGTGGACGTGGTGGTGAGTGCCCGGCAGGCGCTGGAGCGGCTCAGCGGACCGGAGCCCCGCCACTACGACGTGGTGCTGTGTGACCTGATGATGCCGGAGATGACGGGGATGGACCTCCACGAGGCGCTGGGGCGCGCGGCGCCGGCCGTCGCGGAGCGGATGGTGTTCATCACCGGCGGCGCCTTCACGCCCACCGCGCGCACCTTCCTGGAGCGGGTGGAGAACCCGCGCGTGGAGAAGCCGTTCGACCCGGAGTCCCTGCGCGCGCTGGTCCGCTCGGAGGTGGCCCGGGCGCGACGCGAGGCCGCGGGCCGGGCCGCCTGAGCCGGCCGTCTACAGGTCCAGCACCAGTCGCTTCGAGCGGGCCCGCGACACGCAGATGAGCATGCGCTGATTGCCCGCGGGCTCCTGCTGGAAGAAGGTGTCGCGGTGCTCGGGCTCTCCCTCGCAGACGCGGGTGACGCACGTCCCGCAGGAGCCCGCCTCGCAGTCGCTCGTCACGCGCAGCCCGTTGCGGCGCAGCACGTTGAGCACCGACTGGCCCTTGGGCACGCTGAGCACCTGCCCCGTGCTGCGGATGGTCACCTCGAAGTCGGTGTCCTCCCGGGTGGCGAGCGCGCCCACGCCGTCGGCGCCGAACGACTCGAAGTGGACCTTCTCCCACGGCCAGCGGTGCCTCGCGGACGCGTCGCGCACCGCCTTCATCAGCCCCGCGGGGCCACAGCAGTACAGCCGCGTGCCTGGCGCGCGCGTGGACAACAGCCCGGACACATCCAGGCCCTTGTCCGGGTCACCCCCATCGAAGTGGAAGCGAACGTGGTCCGCGAAGGGTGGCATGGACAGCAGCTCACGGAACGCCGCGCGCTCCGGGGCGCGCGCGCAGTAGTACATCGTGTAGGGCAGCCCGGTCCGCTGGAGCTGCCGCGCCATGGACAGCAGCGGCGTGACGCCGATGCCGCCGGCCACCAGCACATAGCCGCGCGCGAACAGCAGCGGGAAGTCGTTGCGCGGAGGGCTCACCACCAGCACGTCCCCCTCGTGCACGCGCTCGTGCATGGCGCGCGAGCCGCCGCGGCCCCTCGCGTCCCGCTGCACGGCGATGACGTAGCGGTGCGTCTCCTCCGGGTCGTTGCAGAGCGAGTACGAGCGCAGCGTGGACTCCTTGCCGGGGATGCGCACGTCCAGGTGGGCTCCGGCCTCGAAGGCCGCGAGCGTGCCGCCGTCTTCCGCGACCAGCTCGTACGACAGGATGTCCTCGGCTTCGCGGGCGATGCGGGCGACGCGCACGCGCAGCGCTTCATTCATCACGGTGTTCACCAACTTCCCCTCTCCCTTCCCGCGGACGACGCGGGCCCAACCCTCCGTTCCGACGGACACGACATTGAGCAGAGGTGGTCCAGCGTGGGATTGCCCCCGGGGGCGGTCGGCGCGTCGCCTCCTCCACGCTCTTCGTGACGACGGGTGGACACCCCGGCGCCCGCGTTGCCCGACATGGGAACGACGCTTCCCTCCCGGGGTGCCCGCTCCACGTGGATGAGCGCGGGGGTGCCGCGCTTGAGGCCTGGGAGCGCCCGACATGGCAAGCGTGTCGCCCGGTCGCCGAGCACACGGGAGAGCAGGCCATCCGCGCGTCGCTCCGGCATCGCGCGCAGGTCATCCCCACCATCCAGGACATGCCGCGTCATGGACCGTGCACGCCACGGAGGGGATGCGCGGCCCCCGGAGCCCCAGGGAGGCAAACGACATGGATGCCATCGCGTTGCTGAAGGCGGACCACAAGACGGTGGAGCAGCTGTTCCGCCGGTTCGAGAAGGCGGGCCCCAATGCCCACAAGCTCAAGCGCAAGCTGGTGGAGCAGATGGTGCTCGAGCTGTCCGTGCACTCCTCCATCGAGGAGCAGGTCTTCTACCCGGCGGTGCGCCAGCGCTCGGCGTCCTTGCGCGACGAGGTGCTCCGCTCGCTGGAGGAGCACCACGTGGTGAAGTGGGTGTTGTCGGAGCTGGACGGGCTACCCTCGGAGGCCGAGCGCTTCGACGCGAAGGTCTCCGTGCTGATGGAGAACGTGCGCGCGCACGTGCTCGAGGAGGAGACCACGCTCTTCCCCGAGGTGAAGAAGGCGTTCCGTCCGAACGAGCTGCGGGAGCTGGGCCAGGTGCTGGAGGCGGCGAAGCAGGCGGCCCCCACGCGCCCGCATCCGATGGCGCCGGACACGCCGCCGGGCAACCTGGTCGCGGGCGCCGTGTCGGCGGTGATGGACATCGGCCGGGACGCGCTCCGGGCCGCGCGTCGCAAGGCCACGACCAAGGTGCGCGAGGTGACGGGGCGCGGCCCGAAGTCGCGCGCTCCCTCTGCCCCCGAGTACGAGGCCGGCGAGTCCGCCAGTCCGTGAGCGCGTGCTCCCCGAGTGAGCGGGCCCGGCTCTCCGTATGGTGGGCCGGGCCCTTTCTCGTGGGCGTGAATGTCCTCGTGGAGGGGCCGTCCCAGGGAGTAAGGCAGCGGCAACACGACCCCGCCGTACCGCCCATCCGCCCCAAGGAGGCGCCATGCTTCACGCCCGTCCCGTTCGTTCCTGGCTGCTCACCGCTGTCCTGCTCGCCACGATGGGCGCTTCCGCCCAGCCCCAGCCCGTGTCCCAGGCCCGCCCCGCGGTGGACCCTTCCACGCGCACCCTGCGCGTCGAGGGCACCGGCGAGGTGAAGGCGCAGCCCGACGAGGCCTTCATCGACCTGGCCGTGGAGACGCTGGAGAAGACGGCGAAGGCCGCGGGCGAGCAGAACGCGAAGAAGATGGAGAAGGTCATCGCCGCGCTGACGTCCGCGGGCATCCCCCGCAAGGAAATCCAGACGCGCAACTACTCGGTGTACCCGGACTACGGGCCGCCGGCGCCCAACGAGACGGAGCCCAAGCTGCGCGGCTACCGCGTCAGCAACGTGGTGAGCGTGCACCTGACGGAGCTGTCGCGCGTGGGCAGCGTGCTGGACCAGGCGCTGGCGGCGGGCGCCAACCGGGTGGACCAGGTGCGCTTCGGCCTGGCGCGCCAGGACGCGGTGCAGGGTGAGGCGCTGCGGCAGGCGGTGGCGCGGGCCCGCAAGTCGGCCGAGGTGCTGGCCGCCGCCCTCAACGTGAAGCTGGGCGCGGTGGTGGACGTGAGCACCGTCACGGAGCCGCCGCAGCTCTACCCGGCCCGCTTCGCCATGGCGGAGATGGCGTCCGACGCCCGCATCGCCACGCCCATCCAGCCGGAGGAGCAGACGGTGCAGGCCAAGGTGACGCTCATCTACGTCATCGAGTCCGCGCGCTAGTCCGTCGTCCAGCGATATCCAGGGCCTGCTGGGGTGTGCCATGCCGGTGATTCAGGCAGGTGCCCCCAGTGTGCCCCTTCGGTGAGGTGACCCGAAGCGGCTTGTCTCGAGGGGCTGGGACGGTCGAGCTGTTGGACCGCGTTCTCGCGGGTCTCCGGGGGGAGGTGGGCGTAGCGCATCGTCATCTCGATGGTGGCATGGCCCATCAGCTCCTGGAGGACCTTCAAGGGGACTCCGCGCATGGTGAGGTGACTGCCGTAGGTGTGGCGCAGGTCATGCCAGCCGATGCGTCCCTGTTCGCGCTGGATGTTCGCCAGCCTCAAGCAGCGCTCCAGCGGGCGCCGCATCAGTCTCGAGGTGAGGGGCTGGCCGTCCTCCTGGCAGAACACGTAGGGCCCGCGCAGGTGACGGTGTCTCTTGAGCGCGTCGAGGGCCGACAGTGGGATGTCCACCGTCCGCTCGCGTCCGCCCTTGGGCCGTCCTTCGGACTTGAAGCTTGCCATGGTGCAAGTCCAGGTCGCTCCACTGGAGCCCCATCAACTCTCCCTGTCGAAGCCCTGTCTTGAGGGCCACGAGGAGAATCGTTCTCCACTCGGGCTCGGCCAGGAAGACCAGCCGCTCGGCCTCCTCGAAGGTGAGGAAGTCGTAAGCGGTCTTCCCCAGCTTGAAGAGCTTCACGCGCGGGATGTGGGCGATGACGCCCTGCTCCTGCGCGAGCGCGAACACCTTGCGCAGTACGCTCAACGCGTTGTTGATGTACCGGAGGCTCATGGGCGGCGGGCCCGAGCCCTTGCGCATGCGGAGGGCCGCAGGTGAAGGGGCCTCCTTTCGTGCGCGTGCACCCGAGCGCTTCTTGCGCATGGCCGTCTTGAAGTTCTCGATCTGAGCCTGCGGAACCTGTCAACGCGAGTGAGACAGCGAGTTCGAGAGATTACTGCGCAGCCTCCTGTGAGTGAGCGAGCCGTGCGGGGTCGTTGATCCAGACGGCAGTCGGGAGGGCCTGCGGCTTGGGTGCGCCGCGCGGGAAGCGCTCGGGGTGGGTGGCGTAGGCGGCGGCGAGCACGGCGGCTCGGGCCGCGAGGCGCTGGGCAGCCAGGCCGTGGTGCACGTCGTGGGGCGTGAGCAGGCCAAGGCCGGAGTGATGATGCTCCTCGTTGTACCAGCCGAAGAAGTCGCCGCAGAAGCCCCGGGCGTCCTGGAGACAACCGAAGTGCTGGGGGAAGTCCGGCCGGTACTTCAGCGTCTTGAAGTGCGCCTCGCTGAAGGGGTTGTCGTTGGAGACGTGGGGTCTGGAATGCGTCTTCGTCACGCCCAGGTCCGCCATCAGCAATGCCACCGGCTTGGAGGTCATCGAGGTGCCGCGGTCGGCGTGAATGGTCAGCTGGCCAGGCTCAATGCCCTGACGTTCGCAGGTCTGAGCCAGCAGCCTCTGAGCCAGGACGGCCGACTCGCGGTGCGCCACCATCCAGCCGACGACGTACCGGCTGAAGACGTCTAAGACGACGTAGAGGTAGAAGTACGTCCACTTCGCCGGGCCGTGCAGCTTCGTTATATCCCAGCTCCAGAGCGCATTGGGCTTCGTCGCGTGCACCTGGGGCACTGGGTGGCTGGGGTGGCGCAGTTGATTGCGGCGCTCGCGCACCTCGTGGTTCTCGGCGAGCACCCGGTACATGGTGCGCTCCGAGCAGAGGTAGCGGCCCTCATCGAGCAGCTGCGCGTAGACTTCCGCGGGCGCGGCATCCTGGAATCTTGGCTCATGCAGCACCGTGAGCACCTCGGCCCGCTGCTCGGGTAGCAGGGCTCGCGGTGGGCTGCCTCGGCGCACCGGCTCCTGATTCGGCCGGGCTCGCCGGTAGAAGGTGGCTCTGGGCAGACCCAGCGCCTGGCACACCGGCGCCACGCCCAGCTCACCAACGGCCTCCAGTGCCACGCGCATCAAGGCTCCTCGTCGGGCTTGGGCAGTCCCACTCCCAGGATTTCCGAAACTTTTTTTGGAGGTCCAGCAGGGCCTCCGCGCGCTTGAGCCGCGCCTGGGCCCGAGCCAGCTCCTTCTCCAGTTCGGCGACGCGCCGGGCGCTCGCGTCGGGCAGCTTCGCCGGCGGGCCGCGCTTCTTTGGACTGCTGGCGGACAGCTCTCCCGCATCGCGCTGGCGTCGCCACGCGCTCAGCAGCGACGAGTACAGCCCCTCCCGACGCAGCAGCGCTCCCACTTCACCGGGCTTCGTGCAGCGGTCCGCTTCCGCCAGCACTCGCAGCTTGTACTCCGTCGTGAAGCCTCGCCGCCTGGCTTTCTCCACCACCTCGGTCTCCCGGACCCGAGCCTCTTCCACCACCGGATTCATCGTCCCTGCCTGGGTCGCCCTGCACACTAAACTGCTGGGTACGGACTGTCTCACTCACCTTGGCAGAGAGGGCTTTCCCCTCACCACCGCGGATTCACCACCGGCGCGGCGCGAGTCGCTCCAGCCGACCGGGAGACGTGTGTTCTTCGTGCCTCATTCCGGGGCACGCACAGGAGGCGTGTATGCACAGGAAGCGAAGCTGTCTGGCCGCGCTGCTGCTGTTGCTGTTACCGACGACGGGAGGTGCCTCGGAGCCCCCTGCCCCGGAGGCAGAATCATCCACCACCCCGGATGCACTACCCGCGCGCAAGTGGCACTACCTGACGCGCGTGGAAGCCACGACGCTGGCGTTCCTTCCTCGTGCTGGCGCGGGGGAAGACGAGGGCTTCATGCAGGTGGAGCCCACGTTCATCCTCGACGGTGGCCCCGAGTTCGGCGTCAACCTGGGGGCGCCCGTGCGCTTCCGTCTTTGGGGCGGGGAGGATGGCGGGTCCCTCGTGCGTCGCGAGGACTGGGACACGCTCTCGGACTGGGGGCAGCTCGTTCGCGGCCTCTTGTTGGGGTCGGACGACGCGCCCATGGGAGTCTGGTTCGGCCCGCTGGAGGAACACAGGCTCCTCTCGGGTCATCTGGTCCGTCGCTACTCCAACCGGACCAATCCCGACTACCACCCGGCCGGGGGCATCTTCACCGGCACGCTGGGGCCGCTCTACACCGAAGCCTTCGCATCGGACGTGCTGGGAGCGCGGTTGGTGGGTGCGGAGTTCTCCCTGGACGTAGAGCACATCTTCTTCGGCCAGCCCGAAAAGGGGGGGCGGTACACGCTAGCTCTGTCCGCTGTCCACGATGGGGGGCGAGCTGGAGGTGACGCGCCTTCGATGACGCTTGCGCACCTGGATGCGATGGCGGTGGTGGTGGCGCGCTCCGACATCGAGGCCCACTTGATTGCCGGGTGGGGAGGTCGTCCTGGCGAGGGCGGCGCGTGGGGAGCTGTCGTAGGGGGCGGGGTGGACTACCTCACCGACAGGTTCAACCTGCGCATGCGACTGGAGGCGAGGCGCCAGCATGGCGGCTTCCGACAAGGCTTCTTCGGCGCGGACTACGAACTGGCGCGCTTCCAGGCGGCGGGCCCTGACGGCGTGCCGCTCGCGGATGCTCGCTTTCCGGACGGCTACTCCGCATTCGCAGAGGCCATCGCGGAGTGGGATGCCGTCAGCTACGGGGGCCCCAACAGGCACCTGAACCTCTCGGTGGGCGCGGAAGTCTTCTCATGGGGCCGCGCTGATGTTGATGGGCGTGTGGCGGTGCAGCTCTTCGAGCGCAGCTTGGAAGTAGCGTTGAAGGGACTCGCGGTTGGAGCTGGGAAGCCCGGAGCGCGCTACCTCGGAGCGGCGGAAGTCCGGTGGAGGTTCCTGGGGGGCGCGCTCTACGCGATGGGGACGGGCGGCACGCTGTTGTTTCCCACGGCGGAAGGGACATTGCGACCTGGCGCCTTCGCGTCGGTGGGCCTGGGGGTGGACCATGCGCGCTAACATCCTGTGGCTCGCGCTGGTGCTGTTCACCTCGGGATGCGTTTCGGTGCCTCATGCTCCCGGACGTGGCCGCACGCTGCACTACACGCCGCGCGCGGTGACACCTCCCGAGAGGGCGGATGTGCCGAGCGACGAGAACCCCGATGCCTTCGTTCCTCTCCCGTCCTCCATCGCGAGCTCCGGGAGGCAGCAGCGATTTGTGCGCCATGTGGGGCCACGAAGCGTTGCAACGAGGGCTGCATCCGGAGCCGTCGGGGGTGGAGCGCGGTCCGGCACCTCGCAGCGACAGGCTATCCTCGATGCCATCGACGAAGTGAAGGTCTCACTGGACGGGGTTGAGGGGGCATTCTCGAAGCTGGCGGACCGGCCTGCTGCACTCGGTGACCGGCGTCTCGATGGGGGAGTGTTCAGGCGCTATGTCGAGCACGGCTCCGCTCAAGTGACGTGGCTCCGTGGCGCGCTCGGGAGTGCAACCGGGCTGACGGAGGTGGCCTCGGAAGTGGGCGACTCGGACATGGAGCTGGGGGTACTTCGCATGACGGGGCCCAAGCTCCAGGCCGCGATGTTCGGGTCCTTGCTGCTGGCCGCCTGGGTGGACTTCCTCCAGCTCTCTGACGCTGTCCTCCGACATTGCTTCGTATGCAGCGACGAGAAGCTGTTCGTGGACCTGCACCGGGTGCAGGGCTTGATGGCGCCCACGTTGATGGACCTCGAATCGCTCGACCCGGAGCGAGTCGAAGCGGCGGCAACCGCGATGCCCGAGTTGATGGGGAAGCTGACCCGGGAGTTTGCCGCAATCCACGCGCATACCCGTGAGAGCATGAGAATTGGTGAGAAGGTTCTGACAGCGGCGCAGGTGTTGGAGATGCTGTCCATGATTTCCACGCTGAAGATGTCTCTGCCTCGACTGCCTCCGGCCGCACCGGTGACACTTGGCATGAGCCTCGCGATGGGGTCGGGGGGCGTCATGGCGGGCTCGCGGCTCGTCGTCTCCGCTGAGTGGGTGGAGATGATGCGAAGGCTGGTGCAGGCAGGCGTCATCTCCCTCCCCGCCGTCAGCGCGGCCGTTCGCATCCACGGCGGACAGGTGATGATGGCGCAAGCGCACCAGGACTTGCCCGAGGGCGTGCGAGAAGCGCTGGGGGACAGTCCCGAGGTGCGGGGTATGAGGGTGACGGGCAGAGCCGGAGCGGGCATGTCCGAGGCCCCGAAACATCACGTCATGCCGAAAGAGCACCGCGAGTGGTTCGAGCAGCGCGGCTTCAAGGGTGACATGGACATCGACCAGTTCTGTGTCCGGCTGGAGCGGTCCCACCACGAGGCGATTCACGGCGGGGGGAACTGGAAGCTGGGGCGCCTGTGGCCCGGAGAGTGGAATCGGCTGGTCATGGAGGCCCTGCACGAAGCCGAGACCACGGCAGGTCGGATGTTGACGCGGAATCAGGTCCTGGACATCGTCGCGGGGCGCATGCGGAGCTACGACATCCCGATGAAGTTCTCCAAAGGGAGCAGCCGATGACCGATGGACGCTCGTGGCAGGGCAACTGGAAGGCCCGCTTGTATGAGCGCGTTCGCGAACGCGGCTACGACTCACTCACAGCCTTTGCCGAGTCCCGTCCCACCGCATCGTTGGAGGCACTGGCCGAGGAGCTTGGACCCGACGATGTTGCGGGAGTCCAGGTGTACGATGGGCTGGTAGTCGAGGCGGTGCGAAGCAAGCAGGTGACCCGCTTGGTTCGTGGACAACTCGTGCGCGAGCTATGGGAGAACCTCCCCAATGGGTGGCCGACAGTGCTCGACGACACGAGTCGATTCGCCGTCGCAAAGGCACTTGGCCCCTGGATTGCCTATGCCCCGGATACGCACAAGGGGCGCGCACGCGAATTGAGGACGTCGCTCCTCGCCAATCCGCCCCCCGCTGGCTGGCGTCCTCTCGGTCCTGACGACGAGCTTCTCCGGACCCTCCTTCCCGACAACGAAGCCTGAACGGAGCTGGTGGCCCCAGGAGCTCCAGCCGGATTCCCCCATGTGCCCCCAGTGTGCCCCTCCAGGGTGGAGCGAGCGTGCACACGGGGGAACAGCCTGGGACGGGACGAGATGACGTCTCCGAGCGAAAACCGAGGCACCAGCGGGGAACAGCGCGTCCTGCTTGGGTTTTTCTGGTGCCGTGGCGACGGTGACGCTCATCTACGTCATCGAGTCCGCGAAGTAGTCAGCCGTTCAGCGGCGG
Source organism: Myxococcus sp. XM-1-1-1 (assembly GCF_020037095.1). Taxonomy (NCBI): domain Bacteria; kingdom Pseudomonadati; phylum Myxococcota; class Myxococcia; order Myxococcales; family Myxococcaceae; genus Myxococcus; species Myxococcus sp. XM-1-1-1. The sequence continues at coordinate 167,161 of NZ_JAIQDH010000020.1, read as the reverse complement.
CAAGGGCTTGCTGGGGTGCGCCATGTCGGTGTGATTCAGGCAGGTGACCCCAGTGTGCCCCTCGCGGAGGCCTACCCCCGGTCACCGGGTTCTTGCCGAATCGACCCCTTGCCCCCGGAGCGAGCCTCGCGACGGGGATTGTCGGGATGCGGACATGTGGATATATTCATGTCGATATGTCTTCTGGCCCCTCTCTCGACGTGCGCCCGCTGACCCGGGTGCTCAAGGCCCTGGGCGACGAGACGCGCCTGCGCATCGTGTCCCTGCTTTCGCACTCGGAGTTGTGCGTCTGCCATCTGGAGAGCGCCCTCTCCATTCCGCAGTCCAACACCTCCCGGCACCTGTCCGTCCTCAAGGCGGCTGGGCTCGTGGAGGCACGTCGGGAGGGCAGCTGGGTCTACTACCGGCTGGCGCCGCAGACGGATGCGCTGTGCGCTTCCCAGGTGCAGGCCCTTGTCTCTGCCTTCGCGACGCGCGCGACGCTCCAACGCGAAGTGGCGCGCGTCCTGAAGTCCTGCGGCCCTGAGGCCTGCAAGTAGCGCCTTCCTCTTTCCTGGGTTGCTTCCGTCCATGTCCTCGCCGCGTGCCTCCGAAAACATCGTCAAGAAGCTCTCCCTCATCGACCGTTTCCTGCCGGTGTGGATCTTCGCCGCCATGGGCCTGGGCATCGGCCTGGGGCGCGCCTTCCCGGACCTCGGGAGCCGGTTGGACACGGTGAAGCTGGACACGGTCTCGCTGCCCATCGCGTTGGGCCTCTTGTGGATGATGTATCCGGTGCTCGCGAAGGTGCGTTACGGCGAGCTGGGGCGCCTGCGCACGCGAGGGAAGCTCTTCACCACGTCCCTGTTTCTCAACTGGGTGGTGGGGCCGCTGCTCATGTTCGCGCTGGCGTGGCTCTTCCTTCCGGACCTGCCGCACTACCGCAATGGCCTGGTGCTCATCGGCCTTGCCCGCTGCATCGCCATGGTCCTCATCTGGAACATGCTGGCGTGTGGCAGCACCGAGGTCGCCGCCGTGCTCGTGGCCCTCAACTCCCTCTTCCAGATCTTCTTCTATTCGGTGCTCGGCTGGCTCTTGCTCACCGTCGTTCCGGGGTGGCTCGGAGCGGAGGTCGCGGCGTTCGACGTGTCGATGTGGAGCATCGCCCGGAGCGTGCTCATCTTCCTGGGCGTGCCGCTGGTGGCGGGCGCGCTGACACGCGTGGGGCTGACCCGCCTCAAGGGAGAGGCCTGGTACGAGCAGCGCTTCTTGCCGCGGCTGGGGCCTACCGCGCTGCTGGGGCTGCTCTACACCATCGTGCTCATGTTCGCGATGCAGGGCGAGAAGATCACCCGCCTGCCGTTGGATGTGGTGCGCATCAGCATTCCGCTGCTGGTCTACTTCGTCGTCATGTTCGCCAGTGCCTTCTTCCTCTCGCGCAAGCTGGGCTTCGACTACGAGGAGACCGCGTCACTTTCCTTCACGGCGGCGGGCAACAACTTCGAATTGGCCATCGCCGTCGCCGTGGGGGTCTTCGGCGTGTCTTCTGGAGAAGCGCTGGCCGGAGTGGTGGGGCCGCTCATCGAGGTGCCCGCCCTCATCGCCCTGGTCTACCTCTCGTTGTGGCTGCGACGTCGGCTGTTCCCCAGGGCGACGAGCGCGGTCCTTCCTCGCCGTTTCAGTGAGAGCCCGTTCGAGGAGTCCCCCCGATGAAGAAGGTCATCTTCGCCTGTGTGCACAACGCGGGCCGCTCCCAGATGGCGGCTGCGTTCTTCAATGCCTTGGCTGACCCAGCGCGGGCGCGGGCCGTGTCCGCTGGCACGCAGCCGGGCACCCATGTCCATCCCGAGGTCCAGGCCGTGATGGCCGAAGTCGGGGTCGACCTGTCGGGAGCCAGGCCCCAGCACCTCACGGACGAGCTCGCCCAAGGCGCCCAGTGGCTCATCACCATGGGCTGCGGGGAGGCGTGCCCCTTCGTGCCTGGCTTGAAGCGGATGGACTGGCCCTTGGAGGACCCCAAGGGCCAGCCCATGGAGCGTGTGCGTGAGATTCGCGAGGAGGTGCGGACGCGCGTCGCGGAGTTGCTCTCTCAAGAGGGCTGGGCGCGCTCGCTGGACGGGCTCCAGGGGCCGGCAGGCGACGCGGTGTCCTGAATCACCGGGTGCGCGTGCTCTTGGGTTCCCCTCGACCGACAGCGGTGCTCCCACCGGAAAAAATCGCCTCAATCGAGGAGCGCACGCGAGTGGCCACCTCCTGCCTTGTCCCCGTGCCGAGCTTCCCGTCGAGGTGAAGGAAGGCAAGCCCGTGGACAAGGGACCAGCCCGCCGTCGACAGCGCGCTCGCGTCGGCTCCCGGGAAGACGCTCGCCAAGGCCGTGGACACGAGGCCTCGGACCTCAGTCGCTGCTCGAACCCGCTCATCGTTCGAGTCGTCACACGCGTTGCCGAACATGAGACAGAAGAGGGCGGGCCGCTTCAGCGCGAACTCCACGTACCTGACGCCCAGCTCGGCGATATCGGACACCGTCCGCGGGGTGACGCCCGCCTGGGAGAGCTCGCGTCCCAACTCGCGGAAGCCCTCCGCGGCCAGCGCGGACTCCAGCGCACGCTTGTCGGCGAAGTGACGATAGGGCGCGGCGGACGACACTCCGGCACGCCGGGCGACCTCTCGCAGGGAAAGCTCGCTACCTGTCTCGAGCAGCTCCAGCGCGGCCTTCAGCAGCGCCGCGCGGAGATCTCCGTGATGGTAGCTGTCCTTTCCTGATGTTGACACCGTTAACACCCTCGCCTATGTATGCACCGTAAACTTCGGTCCGGCTCGCGACAAGGCCTTGAGGCAGAGCACCCCGTCGCCCGAGCCCCGGATCGTGCCCTGGTCCTCAGTGAAGGCAAGAGACCTCATGCGTGCATTCGTCCTCACCCGGTATGGCGGCCCCCAGGCCGCCGAGCTTCGCGACATGCCACCGCCCGAGCCGGGGCCTGGCGAGGTGCGCATCGACGTGAAGGCGGCAGGCCTGAATCCCGTCGACTTCAAGACACGCGAAGGCAAACTCCGGGTCATCGACTCCTACGCGCTTCCGGTCGTGTTCGGCTGCGAATTGTCCGGCGTTGTCACGTCGGTCGGTGAAGGCGTGACGCGGTTCCGCCCAGGTGACGAGGTCTTCGCTCGCGTGGCCAGGCATCGGCTCGGCGCCTTCGCTGAGACAGCGTGCGTGGGCGAAGAGCTCGTCGCGAAGAAGCCGGCGTCACTCGATTTCGTTCAGGCCGCCGCGGTGCCGCTCGCGGCGCTCACCGCGCTTCAAGCGCTGCGCGACGAGCTCGCCGTCGCGCCGGGCATGCGCGTCTTCATTCCAGGTGGCGCAGGGGGTGTTGGGACTTTTGCCATCCAGCTCGCCAAGCACCTTGGCGCGACCGTCGCGACGACGGCGTCCGCGCGGGGCAGGAGACTCGTCGAGCGCCTCGGTGCGGATGTCGTCGTCGATTACACCACCCAGGACATCACCACCGAGCTGCGCGAGTACGATGCCGCGCTGGACCTCGTCGGCGGCGACACCCTCACGCAGACCTTCTCGACCGTTCGCCGTGGCGCCAAGGTCGTCAGCATCGCGGGCATTCCCGAGCCCCTGACCGCGACCCAGGACCTCGGCCGCGGCCCTGGACTCGCGATGCTCTTCTGGCTCGCGAGCGCTGGGGTTCGATTTCGCGCCTGGCGCTCGGGCGTCACCTACCGCTACCTGTTCATGCATCCGAGCGGAAAGGACCTTGAAGCGCTCGCTGCCCTCATCGACGCGAAGAAGCTCGAAGTCGTCATCGACCAGGTCTTTGCCTTCTCCAACATCGCCGATGCGTTCGACCATCTCGAGAAGGGCCACGCCAAGGGCAAGGTCGTCGTCTCGATGGGCTGAACATCGTCCGTTCTGGAGTGACACCTCTTCCTGACGACGATGCCTGAACGGAGCGGGTAACCCCGCGAGTCGACCTGTGCCCCTCCAGAAAGGCGTCTCCTGGTGACTTGGCCAAGGTGACGCTCATCCACGTCATCGGGCCTTCCGCGCCCGCTAGCGCGGCAGGCTCACGGTGAAGGTGGTGCCATGCTCCGCCGTGGACTCCACCTCGACGTGCCCCTGGTGCGCGTCGACGATGGCCTTCACGATGAAGAGCCCCAGCCCCACGCTGCGGCTCGCCAGGTCCACCGCGTCGGTGCCGCGCTGGAGGGGCTGGAAGAGGTTCGGGAGGCGCGAGGCGGGGATGGGCGGGCCCTCGTTGTGGACCCGCAGCGTCACCCAGGCGCCCTCTCCTCGCGTCTCCACCTGGACGGGGGCTCCGGGGCGCCCGTGCTTCAGCGCGTTCATCAGCAGGTTCTGGACGACCTGCGCCAGCCGCTCCTCGTCCCACGCGCCGTGCCCGTCGCCGCTCGCCGCCACCCGCACGTCCGCGGCGGGGTGGGCCGCCTCCACCTCCTCCACGGCCGCCTGACAGACCTGGTGGAGGTCCGCGGGGGCGCGCTCCAGCCGGATGCCGCCGCCCAGCCGGGCCTGGGTGAAGTCGAGCAGCTCCTTCACCAGCTTCACCGCGCGGGTGGCCGACGCCTGGATGCGCTCCACCGGCCTGTGGGCCTCCGGTGGCAGGGACTCCAGGCGCTTGAGCCGCTCGGCCCCCATGAGGATGGCGCCCAGGGGATTGCGCAAGTCATGGCTCACGATGCCGATGAGCAGCTGCTCGAACTCCGCCTGCTGCTGGAGCTGTCGCGCGTGCTGCTCCCGCTCCTGCTCCAGCTTGCGCTGCGCCGTGATGTCCTGCAGGAGCGCGACATAGCCGTCCACGGAGCCGCCCGGCGAGTGGTGCGCGATGAAGGACACCCGCACGTCCCGCTTGCCCCCCAACCGGTAGGGCACGTCATGCTGCTCGAAGGAGAAGCTCTCGCCCGCCAGGCCCCGCCGCACGTACGGGCCCAGCACCGCGTAGGCCGCCTCCCCGATGACCTCCCGGACCTTGCGGTTGCGCATCTGGTCGCGCGAAATCCCGAACCACTCCTCGTACGCCTTGTTGACGCGGCCGTAGCGCTCGTCCGCGTTGACGTACGAGACCAGGACGGGAATCGCGTCGAGCAGCAGGGACTGCTCCGCCTCGCTCGCGCGCAGCTGCTCCGTGAGCGCCTCGTTGCGCTGGCTCACCTGCATCTTCTCGGTGACGTCGCGGAAGATGAGCACGGCCCCGGAGGGAGCGCTCGGTCCCGTGCGAATCGGCGCGGCGCTGTCCTCGATGGGGACGTGCGTCCCATCCTTGCGCAGCAGCAGCGCGGGCCCCGTGAGGCGCTGGACCGACTCGGAGCCGAGCGCCCGCTCGACGGGGTTCTCCAACGGCTCCCGGGTGACGGCGTCGACGACGCGGAAGACCTCCGCGACCGGAAGCTGCCACGCCTCGGACGTGCTCCAGCCGGTGAGCCGCTCGGCCACCGGGTTGAGGAAGAGGACGCGTCCGACCGGGTCCGTGGTGATGACCGCGTCGCTGATGGAGGCGAGCGTCGTGGACAGGTGGGCCTCGCGCTCCCTCAGCCGCTCCCCCTGGGCCCGCACGCGCAGGAGGCTGGCCACCCGGGCGAGCATCTCCGCGTCGTCGAAGGGCTTGGCGACGTAGTCGTTGGCGCCCGCCTGCAGGCCCTCCGTGAAGTCCTCGTGGGCTCCCCGCGCGGAGAGCATCAGGATGGGGAGGGTGACTTCATCGTAGCGCTCGCGGACGTAGCGGCACGCGTCCAGCCCCGACACGCCCGGCAACCGCCAGTCCAAGAGGAGCACGTCGGGAGGTGGCCCCGAGGAGAGCCGCTCGAGCGCCTGCTCGGCGTCCTCGAACGTCTCCACCGCGTGGTGCCTGGCCAGCAGCTCCCGGGCCCGCGCGCGCTGGAGCGGACTGTCCTCGACCAGCCACACGCGGGCGGATGGCGCCGTGCGCGAAGAGCGCTCCTTCGAGGCTGGAGGAAGACCCGGGGGCTTGTTCAAGGGCGGGGGACGTCGGTGGTGCGCGGGGGCGCTTGTCCACCCAAGTTAGGCAGGACCCGGCGGGTCCGTCGAGGGCTTCACCCCGAGGCCAAGGTCCCCTCACTCTTCATCCCAGCGCCCGAGCGCACCCGTGCGCGCGCTCGAAAGGCCCGGCCCGCCCGGCCGCCTGGCCCAGGCTGAAGCCACCGGTCGCCACGGGCTCAATCCGATGCATTCCACGACCAGGGGGATGGAATCCCATCCAACCAGGTTGGGATTGGGCCTGTGTGTTCGTCGGCTGACGATGCATGGCGTCATGAGGTTGCGGCTTGACTGACAGACTTTATCTCGTTTCAATGATTACTCCGGGTCCGCCAGTTCTTCTCGTGGCGTGAACCGGTTGTCCGTATCACTCACACAGGAGCAACCCATGAAGATCAAGACGCGCGTTCGTGCGGGCCCCATGTCGGCTGATGACGGTATCGGCGGCGGCGGAGGTCGCGGCTGTGGCGGCGGCATCATCATCGCCACGCCCCTCGACATCTGAGCGGCTTCCCGTCGTAGCGACTCGGCCGTCGGCGGACCGTGCACGGTCCGTCGGCGGTCGTTGTCTTTCCGGCCCCCAGGGCACGGCCCGTCTCGGACACCCAGGTCCCGAGGTGATTTCGGGGTGTCTGTTAATTCTTGATATTCAAGTATTGATGTCTTTGTGGCTGGAATTCCAGCACGCAGGACAGTGATTGCGGGGCATCGCGTCACGCGTGTCCGCAACCGGTGCCTGGATGGCTGGTGCAACTTGACCTCAAGATTCGGATTGGTTCTGATTGCGACTCCGGGTCCGCGAGGTTTGTGCTTCGCGTGAAGCGGAAATCACGTCTCACTCACACGAGGAGCAGTCCATGAAGATCAAGACGCGCGTTCGTGCTGGGCCGCAGTCCGGTGGTCGTGGCTGTGGTGGTGGCGTCATCATCGCCGCGCCCCTCGACACGTTCTGAGGTGGTGGCGTTGAGCTGAGCCAGTCGCTGGTGGCCCGTGCACGGGTCGCTGGCGGCTGTTTTTCTTCCAGGACCCGTCAGGAGCATTCGCGTGAGCCAGGACTCGGTGCCGGTGTCGGTGGACCCCCACGAGACGCTGTACGTGCCGCTGAGGCGTCGCTTCATCAAGGAGTACCTGACCTCGCCCGAGGGCGTGCGCGAGCTGCACATCTATTACGGCACCCGGGAGATCTCCATCGAGGAGCAGGACCTGCACTCCTTCGGAGAGCAGCTGTGCCTGGAGGACTCCTTCATGGCGGGCAACGCCACGAAGTGGACGACCGGTGAGCCGTATCCCTGGGAGCGGGTGAAGGAGCTGCTGGAGGCGCTGCTGGAGGAGGGCGTCGTCACGCGCGAGGCCCCGACGCTCGCCTTCGAGAGCGAGTCCCACCGCAAGTACCTGGCGATGGAGGCCAGGCGCGTCGCGCCCACCGAGCCCCTGTGGTGGAACCCGGACGCCCCGGAGGTGATGCGCAGGCTGACGGGCCGGCCCCTGGAGCTGGGGTTCCTGGAGGCGGTGCTGCCGGTGTACCGCATCGCGCACCCCGCGCTCGACACCGAGGGGCGGCACATCGGGGAGAGCAACACCTTCCCCGAGCAGATGCGCATGAAGATGGACACCGAGTTCAAGGCCTGCCACTTCGCCGGCAGCCGCTATCGGAACAACGCGCCCATGAACGTGACGGCGCTCAAGTCGATGATGCGGCACTGGAAGCCGATGATGCACGCGGTGCGCGCGGTGCGGCAGGCGTTCCTGCGCCCCGACACGGTGCTCCCGGACGGGCGCTGGCGGATGGGGGACCTGCACGCGGCGGCGTGCGCGGTGCTCGCGGTGCCCTCGTACATGCTGATGCGCGCCAACGACCCGGTGCCCAACGGGCAGCTGGACCCGGTGCTCTCCAACATCTACCGCGTGACGGACGGCGTGCGGATGGTGGCCGCGTACATGCTCTTCCTGCCGGAGGAGCCGCTCACCTACGACTCGCCCATCTCGTCCGCGGAGCTGTTGTACGTGACGGACCGCGACAACCACTACCTGTCCAACCGAGGCGTGTGCGCGGGGCCGCCGAACCTGGTGGACGAGTACTTCCAGACGCTGATGGACGGGCGGCCGGTGGCGAACGAGGAGCCCATGTCCTTCGCATGGGAGAAGGACATCGTCCCGGGCGTGGACTACGGGCAGCTGGGGCTGCAGCTCTACTCGCTCCAGTTCAACCTGTGGAGCTACATGTGCCGCGCGTACGAGCAGGTCCGCGCGGTGGCCGAGTCCGTCACGCCGACGGAGGGCGACTTCTGGAGCGGCCTGCGGGCGCGGCTGAAGAAGGACTTCGAGATGATGCGGCCCACGCGCCTGCACACGGCCACCCAGCGCGACTGGGCGGAGGCGCGCTACATCGAGATGTTCGACCGCGCGCAGCGGGGCATGAGCACCTTCAAGGAGGAGTCGCTGGTCCACCTCAAGGACATCTTCACGCCCGTGCACGACGCGGTGTTCGAGGCGACGCGCAAGCGGCTGCGCATGGTGGTGCGCGCGAAGGTGGGCGACGCGTTCGGGACGCAGGCGGACGCCATCGCGGACGCGGTGGCGGAGTACCTGACGCTGGAGCGCTCGGCGCTCCTGGCCCTGGAGAACGTGCAGCGGGAGACCAACGCGCTCCTGCGGCGGCCTCATCCGGAGCGGCGGTTCACCAACAAGGACCTGTCGCTCCACCACCGCATGCGCGCGGGCACCGTCGGCGTGCTGCCGTACCTGCTGGACGTGTTCCGGGACGAGTTCGGCGTGGACATCGACAACTCGCCGGAGGGGACGAAGCTGACGCCGGTGGGCGCCCCGCTGGCGGCCGAGGGCGCGGTGTGTCCGTTCACCGGGCGGACGGCGTCCGTCGCGTAGCCGCCCTGCTCAGTCCAGGAAGGGCTGGATGCCCCGGCTGCGCTTCGCGAGGCCGGAGGCGAAGAGCCCGCCGCAGTCCTCCCGGCGGGTGCAGCGCTCGCAGTCCTCGGCGTAGAGGTTCTTCCAGTCGGAGATGCTCTTGCGCGCGAAGGGGTGCAGCTCGCCGGGCAGGGTGCAGAGCGGGTGGTTGTAGAGGGACGTCTCCAGCCCCGCGCGGCTCAGCGTGCGGACCGCGGCGGTGAGCTGGGGCCGGTAGTCGAGCGGGTCCATCCAGAGCAGGCCGAGGTTCGCCTTGGCGAACCCCATCAGCTCCAGCCCCATCAGCGCGACGTGGTCGACGAAGGCCAGGTTGCGCGCGATGAACTCCGCCAGCTGGGGCAGGCGCGCGTACGTCTGCGCGTGGACCACGCAGCGCAGCTCCACGCGCACCCGGGCGCGCTTGAGGTGGAGGATGCCTCGGACGGTTTCATCGAAGGCGCCCAGGGCCTGGACGACGTAGTCATGCTCCTCGGGCAGGTCCGAGTAGAGCGGGATGCCCAGCATCAGGTCGGGGTGCTGGACGTCCGCCACCGCGCGCGCCAGCTCGGGGTTCGCGAAGCCGCGCCCGTTGGTCAGGAGGTGGACGGCGGTTGTTGGCAGGTGGTGCTTCATCTGCGCGAGCAGCGCGATGAGGCGGCCCTTGAGCAGGCTCGGCTCGCCGCCGGTGATGCCGAGCTCGCGCGTCTCCGGGGAGATGAGCGGGAGCGCCTGCATCAGCTCGTCCACGAGCCAGGAGTCATCCTGCTTGCGGGGTGGCTGGGAGCACATCAGGCAGTGGTTGTCGCAGCGCTCCGTCACCAGGAACGTGTTCGACGGCGAGGCGCGGCGGTACAGCGTCGACAGGGCGTCGCGCTCGGGGTGGATGCGCACCACGTCCCCGTCCGCGAGGTAGCGCAGGTTCGGAGGCAGGACGTAGGTGTCCCCTGGGGCCGGGCTGCTGCTCACGAGGCCCTCGTCCCACAGGAGGTACCCCCGGAAGCCCGGGGGCAGTGAATGCGTGGGACGCCGGACGAGGAGCACCTCCCGCTCATGGGCGAGGGGCGCGTCGTCCAGGTGCTCGCGGAGGCGGGCGATGAACGGCTCAATGGAGCGCGTGGAGAGCGCCTTCAGGCCGGCCGAGGAGAGGTCCAGGGCGGGCATGGCTCAGCGCCACCCCATGAGGATGTCACGCGCGCGGGCGTCATCCGCGAGCAGGCCGATGAGGTGGCGCAGCACGCGCATCTGCTTCTGGCAGAAGGCGCTGAACGCCTTGTGTCCGACGGCGTCCTTCATCGTCGCCTGGTGGAAGACGGGGTCGGCGCCACAGTAGGGGAGGAAGGCGCAGTCGCCGCACATGGGCACGCCCTCCGGCATGGTGTCGCTCAGGTGGGCGAGGAGCGTGTCGGACGTCATGATGGACTCGTAGGAGTCGTGGGAGAGGTGCCCGAGCCGGAAGGAGAAGTCACCCATCTCCGCGAGCATCCGCCCCTCGTCGGAGGCGTACACCGCGCCGTCGTAGTTGTAGACGAGCGCGCCGATGCCGATGCCCGCGGGCGACTGGAGGTCGACGTACGTCGAGCCCCGGGGCGAGAAGAGCTTCTGCAACAGGATGGCGGTGTACTCCTCCTGGAGCGGATAGCCCTGCTTGTTGATGCGGAGGATGTGCGCGAGCCCGCGCCGGTAGAACTCCACCCACGCCCCGACGTCGTACTGGCGAGAGGCGCGCTGGCGGACGGCGAACCCGTAGGGGCTGATGTTCCTGAGGAAGATGCCGTGGAAGCCCTGGCGCACGTACTCGTCGATGATGTCCTCGACGCGCGTGAGGCTCGCCTGCGTCGTCGTCATCAACGCGGAGACGGAGTCCGGTCCGAGCGCCTGTCGCGCCCGGTGAATCGCCTGGAGCGTGCGTCGGTGGCTGTCCCCGCCGCGCACGGGGCGCTGGGTGTTGTGCAGGTCCTCGGGGCCGTCCAGGGAGGTCGAGAGCAGCACGCCGTGTTCGCGGCAGAAGTCGAGCACCTCGTCGGTGAGGCGGGAGAGGTTGCTCGCGATGACGAACTGGAGGTCGCGGCGGTGCACCTGGTTGAGGGCCTTGGCGCGCTCGACGATGTACCGGATGCGCTCGAAGTGGAGCAGCGGCTCTCCGCCCTGGAACTCGACCTTGAGCGTGGGCGAGGGACTGCGGAACATGAAGTCGAGCGCCCGGTCCGCGTGCTCCTGTGACATGTCGAACTCGCGGGCACCCTCTGCCTGACGGGACACCTGACAGTACGCGCAGGAGTGGTCGCAGCGCAGGGTGACCACGAAGATGTGCAGCCCGGTGAAGTTCGCGAGCTGCTCGGCGCGGGTGCGGTACTTCAGCGCGAGCAGCTCCAGCGCCACGCGGGAGTGCTCGTCGAACAGGAAGTGCTTCGACTTGAGCGTCTTGTAGGCCTCGCGGTGCGGGGGCAGCGCGTGACGGACGAAGTCGACCAGCTCGTGTCGGGGGAGCACGACGTATTCGCCCACGTCGTTCGTCACGACGTAGCGGGCGTCGTCCAGCCGGCTGAAGCGCAGGGGCGCGAGCTGGTAGCCCTTCGTGGACTGGTACCTGGCGCGGTCATGGAACATGGTGTGCGTCGACCTCAGTCCTGGCGAATCAGGCCGGTGCGTGAGAAGGCCTGCGCGACAATCAATGCGCGCAGGGCCCGGGTCTCGTCGCCCACCTGCTCTCGCAGCTCCTGGTCCAACAGCTCCTGGAAGAACAGGCGCACCGTCTCCAGCGCGTCGCGCTCGGTGACGGTGGGGGCGAAGAGGAAGCGGATGGGAAGCCGGTCCGCGTCGGGCGAGCCGAGCACCGCGGTGCACCGGTCGGCGAAGCGGTACGCGGACTTCTGTATCGCCGCGAGTCGATAGACGCGCAGGTCGAGGACGGCCTGCACGGCGCCGTCGCGGAAGGTGGGGTCGGTGTCCATGGTCACGTGTCTGCTCCTCACCACTCGATGGTGACGTCGCCCGTCTGGCCGGCGACCAGGTCCACCTCGACGGTGGTGGTGCCGAGGAAGCGGTTCTCGATGCGGACGGTGTGCTTGCCCGCCGCCAGCCGCATGAGGGCCGTCACGTCCTGACCCGCGGGCTTGTCGTCGACGAAGATGCGTCCGCCGGGGAAGGCGACGAAGGACACCGTCGCGGGCTTGGGGGGCGGCTCGGGCGCTTCGTCGGGAGCGGAGTAGCCGCCGCCGTAGCTGCGGCTCCTGCTGCCGGAGTAGTGGCTGCGGTGCGAGGAGTGGGAGCGGTGCGAGCGATGACCCGCGAGCAGTATCTGTCCGTTGGTGGGAGGGACGACGAGAAGCAGCTCGTCGCGCGAGTCCTCTTCGTTGCGTCGCCGCCACGTGGGTTGGGCGACCTGGAGCTCGATGCCGGGCACGAGCAGCCCTGATGGGGCCGCGCCTCCGAGCAGTCCCATGAGCGCCGCGCTGACGGAGAGCAGCCGGGGAGGTTTCGGGTTCATGGCTTCACCTCACCGATGCGCAGCTCCATCAGGTAGATGCCGTTCCATCTCGCCACGAGCGTCACGCGGCCATCCTTCCAGGTCGTCTGCGTGGGGGGCTTGCCTCCGCGAGGCTGGGGCGGCGCGGGCAGCTCGACCGGATGTCCGAGGACACGGGAGAGCAGCTCCTTCGTCACGGGCGTGCGCTTCAGATTGTTGAGCACGCGGGACTCCTTGTCCGCGCCGGCCAGGTACGCGCCCACGCAGCGGCCGTCCCGCAGCTCGCACGAGAGGGCGACTGACTCCGTGGTCTTCGACAGGATGTTCGGGTGGCTGGTGGCCTTCAGTTGGAGCAGGGAGATGGCCACCTCGCGCTCCGCGCCGATGAGCGGAATCCGCTCCCGTTCCTCCCGGGCCCACGTGGCGGCCTGTTTCGCGAGGACCGACACCGGTGGGTCGTGCGGCGTATCCGCCAGTTCGGCGGCGAGCGCGGTCGTCTTGTGGAGGTGGAGGACCCAGTCCAGGGTGACGGCCTTGGGACGCGGCCTGGGCGTCAGTTGCTCCACGAGCATCGCGCGGGCCTGTCCGAGTCGCTGCTCCCGGCTCGGTGTGAGCTCGGCGCGAAGCGCGAGGGAGAGCGTCTTCCAGCGGCAGGAGGCCGTTGTGCAGGCCGCGTGCTCCGCCTCGTAGAGGCGCGCGGTCAGCTCGTTGAGGTCCTTCGGGAACGCCTGGGCGAGCACGGGCTGGGCGGAGGCGAGTACCTCCGAGGCGGAGGACACATTCTTGCGCTCGAGCGACGCGAGGACCTGCTGACGTGTGAGGGACAGGAGGTGTTGTTCGACCTTCGCCCGCTCGGGTGCTTTGGACGCCATCGCGAGGGCATCCTTGACGACCTCGTCCACGTTCTGCTCACGGAGCGCATGGGCCAGGTGGAGGTCCGCCCAGGCCTGCTGAAGCTCGGGTGATTCGGGCTCACCCAGTGCCTGCAGCTCCGTCTGTGCGTCATCGAGGCGGCCCTCCGAAATGTCTCGCCGTGCTTCGAACAGCCAGGGTTCGGCGAATAGCGCAACGACAATGGCGATGAGCGCATACACAGACATGCCAAATCGCCACTGGCGAATCTTCTGTCTCCTGCCCAGGGTCCAGTCCTGGACCAGGCGGTCAGTGACGACCGCGAAACCACCGAGGGAGAACAGCAGTGCCGCCAACCAGCCGTTCCAGAAGAAGGAGCCGCGGAGGATGTAAAGAAGTGGGATTCCCAAGGCCACGGCGATGAGGGGCAACCGTACCGCAAGGACCTTTCGCCCCCGAGCGGTGAGCTGCCGGTCCTCCTCGACCGGTGGCGCGAGCATTCGCCTTCCCTCGAATTGAACCGTGGTTGAGGGCGCGTTCATGATGCCGTAGGACACGTGCGCGGCGGGCACCTCGAACACCTGGAAGCGCTGGCGGGTGATGCGCTCGTTCACCTTCACGGGGACGCGGGTCTTTCCCCAATGCTCCTTGACCCAGTCTCCTGGGAGGTGCTGCGCGACCTTCTCCTGGGGGAGCACTCCATTCGCGCTGATCTCCCCCACGAGCTTTGCGTCCTGCTCCATGTCCTCATTCGTCCACACCAGTCGGCGCAGGTGCTCGTCCTCGGACATCACGAGGACGTCGGTGCGGACTGAGTCGACCAATTCGAGCCAGCGCTGTTCGCGACCGTGTCCCAGACAGGGTGCACAGGACACGCTCCCTGAGTTGCAGCCACTACAGGAGACCCTCCCACTCGCATCGCACTGCCGGCAGTTCATGAGTCGTCGAGAGTTATTCTTGGCGTAGCCGTAGGCCTTTCGCGTGCCTCGACAGTTCCAGCATTGGACGTTCCCTCTCCCCTTGCACTTGGGGCAGGGGGTCGAGCCCACGCCTCCGCATGGGGAACAGGCGAGAACGGAGAGGCTGCTGTTACGAAGGCTCTCGGACGTTTCCGCCCAGAGGTCGACGCTGCTGGCTTGTCGCCTCAATCCTGTAACGGGGGGAGAGCCGTGAGTCGGGCCTTCCTTCCACACGACACTCCGCTCCGTGATGGTGGAGTAGATACGTGCGGCTCCGCGCGCCTTCGGCTCCACGGAGCGGATGAACTCTTGCGGATTCGGAGGCGGCACGGGCAGTCGCCGGGTCCACTCGACGAAGGCCTGGACGGCGGCCTTCTGGAGGGCCTCCGCGTCCGCGGGAGGCATCGGGTCGACAGCCTGGGGTTCCTGGGATGGAAGGCTCATGGGAGACAAGGCCTCGTCAGAAGACGCATCACTGCAACACCTGCCGGGCGACACGCCACGCACCCTCGACGTCCAGGTACCGGGCGGCGTAGTCGCGAGCGAGCAGGTCCTCCGGCACGAAGCCGTCATGTTTCTCGAGCGCCATGTTCTCCACGTGGCGCGTGAGGGACTCGGCCCGAGGTGGCCCCTCCGCCACGAGCGCGCGCAGGGCGCCCTCCACGTCGGCCTGCGGTCCCGCCACGCTCAACACGGGACCCAGCGTCTGCACCGACAACCCACGGGCCTGGAGCGTGAGCGCCAGCGTGTGCACCACCGCGTCACCAGCCCACGGGAAGACATGGACCTCCATCCCCGAGGCCACGATGGAGCGCTCGCCGAGCCGCCATCGCTGGAACGTCGCCCGAGCCTCCGCGAGCAGCTCCAGCGCCCGCGCATCCAGGTAGCGAGGCAGCCCCTCACCGGCATAGATGGCGCGCATCTGCTCCCGGACGCGGTCATGCACGCGGCCGACACCGGTGGGCTCGAACACGGGCACGCGTCCGGCGGGCGCGGGCTCCAGCTCCACGACCTTCTCGTCGCCCTGCACGGCGAGCACGCGCCACCGCCGTCCACCGAAGATGAGGTACGCGCCGACGAAGAGCGGCTGGTCGAAGGGCATCGTGCCCAGCGTGCGACCCCCGGCCACCAGCCGGAACTCCTCCACCGAGGCGAAGGCCGCATAGAAGCTGTAGTGGTTGACGAGCCGCTCACCCACGCGGCCCAACAGCAGCGTCCCATCCGAGGACTGTGAGAGCAGCTCGCGCTGCCCCAGCCCGCGCAGGAAGCGCACGAAGTCCTCGCGTGACACCCGCGCGAAGGGACCTTCGTGGCACAGCGCCAGGAAGGCCTCGCCCGCCTTGACGCCGCCGTGCTGCGCGATGAGCGAGAGCAACTGCTGCACCAGCGTGGAGAAGTGGAAGGCGCCCGAGGCGGGGGGCTCGAACCAGTTCGTCAGCAGCAGCTCCAGCATCGCCACCGACTGGACCAGCCGCACCCGGAGCTGGTCCGGCAGGGGACTGGTGCTCGTCAGCTCCGCTTCTTGAAGATACAGCCGGAGCACGGAGGGGCCGCCCTTGCGCCCGCTGCGTCCCAATCGCTGACGGAGGCTGGACACCGAGGGAGGCACGCCCACCTGCGCGATGCTCTGCACGGAGCCCACGTCGATGCCCATCTCCAGTGTCGTCGTGCACACCAGGCTCACGGGCCGCTGCTTCGCCTTGAGCGCGGCCTCCGCCTCCTCGCGCAGCTCCTTGGACAGGTTGCCGTGGTGCGGGAAGAACTCGTTGGGCAGCCGCGCGTCTTCACACCTGCGACGCAGGAGGTCCGCGTACAGCTCGACGTTCGCGCGGCTGTTGGCGAACACCAGGTTGTGCGTCCCGCGCAGCGTCTTGAAGAGGTGCGCTCCCACGTCGTGCTCGTCCTCGGGCGGGCCGTCCGTGGGCTCCTCGTCTTCTTCCGGAGTGCGCGCATCGGGCGCGCGCTTGCGATAGCCCCGGAGCTGGAGGAGCAGCTCGCCGCCGCCCGAGTCGGAGTTGCACAGCCGCACCTTCGCGCCCGCGCCGGGACGGAGGAACTCCGCGGCCAGCGACATGTCGCCCAGGGTGGCGCTGAGGCCCACGCGGGGCACGGTGCGACGCAGGCTCAGCTCGACACGGTGCAGGAGCGACTGGAGCTGGCAGCCCCGCTCGGTGCCGATGAAGGCATGCAGCTCGTCGATGACGATGTGCTCCAGCCCGGAGAACAGCCCGGCGAGCGCGGAGCCCTGCCGGATGAAGAGCGCCTCGAGTGACTCCGGGGTGATGAGGAGGATGCCCGCGGGGGACTGGAGCAGCCGGGCCTTGTGGCCCTGGGACACATCGCCGTGCCACCGGTGCACGGGGATGTGGAGTCCGTCGCAGAGCCCGTCGAGCCGCTCGAACTGGTCGTTGATGAGCGCCTTGAGCGGGCCCACGTAGATGGCGCGCACGCTGCCGCCGGCGTCCTCCGCCAGTCGGCTGCAGATGGGCAGGAAGGCGGCCTCCGTCTTCCCGCTGGCCGTCGACGCGGAGAGGATGACGTCCTGGGTCCCCTCGAGGATGGGGACGATGGCGGCCTCCTGGATGCCGCGCAGCTCCTTCCACCCCTGGGTCCACACCCAGCGCCGCACCTGGGGGTGCAGCCGGAGGAAGGCGCTCGACGCGGCGCCGCCCGGGTCAGAGCTTGAAGGATGCGAGCTCATCATCCGCTCCGGCCGCGGGGGCTCCCGCCTCCGTCTCGCCCAGGGGCGCGAGGTCGGGATTGACGTCCGCGGCGAGCTCCACGCCGCCGAGCAGCTCCTTCCAATCCGCGCCCGGGTTCTGTTCGAGCACGGCCAGCAGGTTGATGAACGCCGTCACGGTGCTGCGGGGCGTGCGGAAGTACGCCTCTCCGATGCGCTCCGAGCAGTGGGTCATGAAGCCGTGGAGCCCCTCATCGGGCAGGCGCTGCGCGGACGCATCTCCCGCGGAGTAGACGTGCCGCAGCTTGGTGAGCAGGACGTAGAGGTCCTCGGGGGTGAGGTTCGCCAGCCGGAGGACCGGGGAGCTGTAGTCGACCAGGTGGCCCACGGCGAAGGTGTTCTGGGCGAGGCGCGACTGGAGGGCCTCGTAGCTGTAGAGACCGCGCCGGGTGTCCATGAGGAACTCGGGCGTTCCTCCCAGGATGAAGCCCAGGCCCTCGGCGCTGCCCTGGAGACAGTCATTGAGGATGCGGAGGATCTGCTCGTAGTTGGACGCGCGGGCCTTGGTGTTGGCCATCTTGTAGAGGTTGACCAGCTCATCCAGACACACCATCAACCCGTCGTAGCCGGACAGGCGGACGAAGCGGGCGAGGAGCTTCAACTGGTCGTAGACCTCCGCGTCGTCGATGATGGTGCGCACGCCGAGCGCCTTGCGGGCATCGGTGCGCGTGGAGAACTCGCCGCGCAGCCACTTCACGGCATCGGCCTTGAGCACCTCGTTGCCCGTGTCATGGCCGCGCCAGTAGGCGGCGATGACCTCCGCGAAGTCGTAGCCTCCCACCAGCTCCGACAGCGCGGCGAGCTTCTCGCGGATGACCACCTCGGGGTTCAGCTCACGGCTCTTGGCGTCGGTGAGGGCGCTGGAGACGAAGCGCTCCACGACGCTGGCGAGCGCGCCGCCCTCGGGACGGGCCCGGGTGGACAGGTTGCGCATCAGCTCCGCGTAGAGGCTGCGGGCCTTGCCGTCCGTCGCGTGCAGGCGCCGGTCGGGGTTGAGGTCCGCGTGCAGGGTGACCAGCCGCTTCTCCAGCGCGATGGAGCGGATGAGGTTGAGGAAGAACGTCTTGCCGGAGCCGTACTCGCCGATGACGAAGCGGATGGCGCTGCCGCCCTCGGCGATGCGCTCCACGTCGCGGACCAGGGCGCGGACCTCCTCGGCCCGACCCACCTGGATGTGCTGCTGTCCCACGCGAGGCACGACGCCCGCGCGCAGCGACTGGACGATGGTGTCCCGGTCCTTCGGCCTGATGCGTCCCTGGGGCGTCGCGTCCGTCATGACATCATCTCCTTGACCGCTTGTTCATTGAGCTGAAGGGTTTCGTCGCCCTCGAGGATGGGCTCGCCGCACACCTCGAAGGCCGCGTCGTTGATGACATCCAGCGCGCCGTCCGGGAGCAGGCCGAGTCCGCTGGCCAGCTTCTCCACCTCCGCGCGAGGCCACTCGGGCTTCGCGACGAGCGCGCGCAGCAGCGACGTGTGAAGCGCATCCAGCCCCGCGACCCCTGGCTGCGCTGGCTGGGGCGCGGGAGCGACGGGTTCTTCGTCGGCGAAGATGCTCCCCAGGAGGCTGGAGACCGCGGCGGTCTCCGCGAGCTTCGCCTGGACGCTGCGCATGTCGAGCGCCACCCGCTCGCCCTTCCCTGGAGGTGGCGCGGGGATGGCGAAGCCCTGCTCGGGGGCGCCGGCCAGTCGCATGGAGACGGGCTCGGTCGCGGGTCGTGACGCGGTGGCGGCGTGGACGCGCGAGTAGACGGTGTCTTCGTCGAGCCCCAGCATGGCGTAGAGCTTCGACAGCGTCTTGAGCTCCTGGGGTGACACGTCGCCGTCGGCGACGGCGACCTCGACCAGGAGGTTGCCGAGCGACGTGCGGGCCTCGGGCGTCAGCGCCTCCACACGCTTCTTGTGGCCCGCGCTGGAGGCGGGGCGCGCGAGCAGCCAGGACACGTGGGCGCGGAGCCGGACCTTCTCCGAGGCGAGCAGTCCCTGCGCGGCTTCGACGAGGGCCTCCATGCGGTGGACTTCATCCGTGGAGACGGTGCCATCGGCGGTGGCCACCGCGGCGGCGAGGTGCAGCATCGCGAGCGCGGACAGGTAGCTCGCGGAAGGGGCGCTGGGTGAATCGGGGGGCAGGGGGAAGAGCCACGCGGACTCGTCGGGGGAGAGCACGGCGCCGCCCATGCGAGGGTCGGGCTCCATGCCGTGGCCCAGCTTCTCCAGCGCCTGGGCCAGGCCCACGGCTTCGGCCTTGGTGAGCTTGCCGAGGGTCGACGTGGGCCAGTGCTTCAGCAGTTCTGTCGCGGGCACGGGAGCGGAGGGGTTGTCCCCGAGGAATTGGCGCAAGAGGGCGCGGAGAGCCTGCACGTCCGAGCCTCCGTCGATGGACGCCGCGAGCTCGGGAGGAAGCAGGGCCAGGGCGCTCATGCTGTTGCGCGCGTCGGGGTTCTTGCCCACCCAGCGGCTGTAGGACTCGAGCGACTCGCAGCACTCCTCGATGAGCGCGCGCACGGGCTTGAGGGAGGTCTCGGAGGCCTCGTTGATGGAGGCTGAAGACAGCCGCACCGAGCCGCCGAAGGATGCGCTCGCGGGGTTGTAGCGGGCCTCGACCTTCGCCTTCAGCGCGCGAGGGATGATGCCCGCGCCGTGGTCTCGCAGATAGCGTGCACGAAAGAGGGCCTGGAACTCCTCGGGACAGCGCGTGGCGGGAGTTCGAAGCCGGGTGACATGGGTCTCCACGGCCCAGACGAGGGCCCAGTCCGCGGGGAGCGGAAGCGCGCGAGTGGCGGCGGTGCCCGCGGCCATGCGCACGTCGAACGAGGCGGAGCCGGCGCTGCGCAGCCAGAACTCGGGGGACTCCTTCAACAGTCCATCCTCGCCAGCGCGGTGCACGCGCAGGACGTCGAGGAAGGCCGAGGCGTAGCTGGCGAAGGAGCTGTTCTCGCCGTGGACGTCGAGGAGGCCTTGGACTTCGTCTTCGATGAGACGGGCCTCGGCGAGCGCGGCGGGCTCGGTGCCCAGGTCGTGGAGCACGCGCCGTTCCAGCCCGTAGAAGAACAGGAAGACGAAGCCGATATCGATTCCAGGCTGACGCCGTCCACCCGCGAGCCACGCGAGATAGCCCGCACGGGAGGCGGGTGAGAGGTCCGAGTACGAGGGCCAGTATCGCAAGCCCTGTCCACCGCGATTGGGGCGAGCGGCGACCTCGAGCCTGGGGTTGATGAGGGCCGGCTCGGTATTGGGGGTCTTCACCGCGCGCAGCCGCGAGCCCACGTAGACCATTCCATCCTTGAGCGTGTAACCGGCGACCTCGATGGACTGACCCGGAGCAATCCAGGCCGTCTTCTGCGAAGCGGGAGTCGACGGCTCGGAATCAGGCGCGGACGCAGGCTCAACGGACCGCGCGGGTGCGATGCGCTGCACGGCCTCGGCGAGTGGCGCGGACGCGGGTTCGAGGGGTTGTGCAGGTGCGACGCGCTGCACGGTCTCGACGGGCTTCGGGGGTGGCGCGGGAGTCGACAGCACGCTGAGTTCGAGCGGCGTGGGCTCGACAGGCTTCGGGGTCGGAGTGGGAGAGGAAGGCGTGCGCGGTGCGGGCTCGACGGGCTTCTCGCTCGGGGTCGGCGGAGCGATGACGGCGCGCGCCGATTGCGCGGGCTCGACACGTGAAGCGGTCGGCGTGGAGGCGGCCTGTGCGAGCGGCTCGGCGGCGCTCTTCGCAATGGCCCGTGGCTCATCCGCGATACGGACCCTGAGCCCTTGTGAGAGCCGGGGCGCGCTCACGTTCTCGAAGCGCAGGGCGATGGTGGACGAGTCGTGCGAGGTCGGGGACGTGACAGCCGCGAGTCCGACGCCAGCCCGCGCCTGCTGCGCGGCCTTCATCCGCGCATTGACCTTGTTGAGCCAGACGATGCCACCCCATGCACCCAGCCCGAGGACGACCACGCAGCACAGGGCGCCACTGGCTCCATCTGACTGAGCAGCGACCACGAGGGTCGGCAGCGCCCGAATCCATACCGCCATTGAGTTGCTCCCCGCCCGGCGCCAAAGGAAGGCGACCGCTCACGTCTGTCTCTACCCGTGAAGTGAATGGTAACGGGATACAGTCGCGAGCGTGAGGGAAAGGGCTCCCCGGAGTCTCACCCCGGAGTGGTATTTCCCTCGGGGCGGTCATGACCCAGCGTGGGTCTGAAGCGTGTCGCGGATTGCGACGCCTCGCTCATGGTTGGGTTTCATTGCCGAGGTGTGTGATGCCACTGCCGCTCATTCCCGCCGCGTTCCTCCTCGCGGGTCTCATGGGTTACGGCGCCAAGAAGGCGTACGACGGAATCGACAGCATGAAGGACGCCAAGGACCTTGGCGAAGAGGCCGAGGCGCGACATCGGGACGCGGTTCAGCGGTTGGACGGTGCTCGCGAGGTGCTGCAACAGCAGCTCGACGCCCAGGTCGCGTCCATCGACGCGGCCATCGCGCTGCTGGCACGGGCGTGCACGCGCGTGGAGGAGCTGAGCGGGGTGCTCGGCGCGCTCGATGAACGCGCGGGTCGAGCCCTCGACGCGCTGTGGGCGCTGGGAGGCCGGTTCGACGCGGAGGATGATGTCCATCTGGCCCGGTTCGCCACCGCGATGCAGCTGGTGAAGGCCCAGAGCGAGCTGATGCGGATGCCCCTCTTCGCCGCCGGCGGAGACCTGAACACCCAACTGGAGACCTTGCTGGAGCAGTCGCGTGGCCTGCTCCAAAGGGAGACGTCATGACGCTGAAGACAGAGCTGTCCCTGAAGGACGTGCTGACGGGCATCCAGGTGGTGGCCGACTGCGTGCGCGACATCCAGAAGGAGCGCACGGAGCAGACCCGGCTGCGTGAGCAATCCCGGGTGGATGTCGAGCACATCCACGCGATGCGCGACGTGCTCATGGACTACCTGGACCGCAGCTTCGACGAGCGACGGGAGAACTTCCGCCAGCTCTTCGAGCGTCTGGACGGCGCCATCGCCAGCGACAACGTGGGGATGGCGGCCGCGGTCCTGGAGTCGGTCGTGAAGCTGGCCGACGCCTCGCCTTTCAAGGCGCTGCGGGAGGTGGCGGCGACGCGCGTGGCGCTCGGCAAGGATACGGAGTGGAAGTTCTGAGGCGCGAAGTCCCCGCGGGGGAGGCATTCGCGCGGGGGGACGCCTGCCTGCCCCTGGACCTGTGAGGCCGGGGCGTGGGGACTCGGGGTTCTCGGCTGCCTGGAGCGTTCACATGTTGACGCGGAAGCAGCGGATGCGTCGGGTGTGTGGTTCCGGCTCTGGAACGACACGCATGGGGAGGCCGGGACGATGAACCGCAAACGCCGGGTCAGGGGGTGGGCGCTGGGGCTCCTGCTGGGCGTCTGGGGCGTGAGCTGCGAGCCTCATGAGGACACGGGAGGAGGCGGCGGCGAGGGCCTCCCCTCCGCGAAGAACCGTGAGCTGCGCTCGGCGTTCTGGCGGGACCTCATGGCCTCGCGTGAGAAGGCGCCGGACCCCGAGGCCCTGAAGGGCCCGGATGAGCAGGGCGTGGGAGGCTCGGGGCGCGCCGAGCCCTCGGGCATCCTGCACGGCCGGGTGACGTGGGTGGGGGACAACGAGCTGCTCGTGCGCGACGGCGCGGGCGTGGAGCAGGACATCGAGGTCGTCCCCGATACACGGTTGAGGCTGAACGGGAACGCCGTGGGCCTGGCGTCGATGCGTGAAGGCGACACCGTCAAGGTGACCTACGACGACGGCCCTGGCGGCTGGGTCGCGCGCGAGGTGGACGTGGAGGTGAGCCCACCTCGGGACATCTCCACCGAGCGCGAGGGCCGCCGAGGACGAGCATCGGGCGAGCAGCGTGGAGGCGGCTCCTCCACGCCGTCTCGCTGAAGACGCTCACCCAGGGGCCACAACGTCCGCTCAGAACGCCGAACCACTCGCGCGCCGTCCGGGGGACGCGCGGAGCGTGGGGTTGAGCTGGGGATGGCGGACGAAGGGCGCGCCGGCCTGGGCGTCGGGCGAGCGATTGATGGAGGTGTCGTCCTCGGTGGCCGTGTAGCTCAAGTCATCCACGAGGGCGGAGTCCAGCGCCCGCAGGAACACGGAGTCGCTGCTGTTGTTGAGCCCGAGCGCCCCGGACGAGGCGGACACGGTGTTCGGTGTACCGGGCGAGTAGCCACGATTCCCACCGAACACGACGTACGCCTTGCCCGCGGGGACGATGGTCCCGTTGGCGAAGACATGACGGACGCTGACGGAGTCCGACAAGGTCCACCCGGACACGTCGGCGGGGGCCGTTCCCAGGTTGACCAGCTCGATGAACTCGTAATCGGGGTCCGGCGTGGAGGTGCCGTCGCCGTTCGGGGTGGAGGGCTCGTTGGCGAGGACCTCGTTGATGATGACCCTCGGCGCAGTTGGCGGTGCTCCGCCAAAGGCATAACGGCTGATGACCGGGTAATGGTCGCTGACGACGCTGCCGTAGTTGGGAATCCCCGTGGGTCGGATGACCGTCAGCGAGCCCGGGACGAAGGTCCCGGCGACGCTCGCGTTGACGAGCGTGTGGTCGATGGTGTCGGAGTGGCTGGTGGTGGTGCTCTCCGGGCGACTCGACAGGGCCCCGGTGATGAAGGTGTAGTTCGAGTCGCTGGTGAAGTTCTCGAAGGGCGTGGCCAGCGGGACCCCGGCGACGGTGGTGATGGACACGTCCACGTCGTCATTCCAGTCTCCGATGACGAACACGTTCTGGAGCGCCTGGTTGTCGAGATAGGACTTGAGCCCGAGGCTCGCTTCCCGTCGCCGCCCGTATGAGTACTCATCGGCGAACGCCTTCATGTGCAGGACGATGACGGTGAGGGGCGTGGTCGTCCCTCGCAGGGTGAAGTCGACACGCAGGGGAGGGCGTCCGGCGAAGAGGGATTCGCTCTCCACGAGGATGAGCTCGGCGCTCTGGAACGTGACGCTGTCGTCGTAGAGGATGGCCGGCTTCTGCTCGTTCGTGGAGTAGTAGCCGCCGGTGTTGGGGACGCGGCTCCAGTCATTGGCGACGAAGCCCTGGTGGTTGGGGAGCTGCGCGAGCACGGTCTCGAAGTCCTGATTGTCCACGACCTCGACGAGCCCCCAGATGTTGGCGCCGGTGTCGCGGAGGATGTCGCGGGTGTGGGCGATCTGCAGGTCATCGGGTGCGCCACCGGGAGAGGTGGAGTTCGGAGGGCCCAGGGTGTCCGAGCCGAACCACTCGAGGTTCCAGTGGCCCACGGTGATTTCGACGCCCGCTGGGAGGATGTTGAGCGGCAGCTCGCGTGAGGCGAAGGAGTTCCGGTCGTCGGTCACCACGAACGTGATGCGCGGGGTGCCCGCCGTGGTGGGGGTGCCGGAGAGCGTCCCCGTCGTGGAGAGCGAGAGCCCCGCGGGCAGCGTGCTCGAGGTGCTCCACCTCAGGGGCGCCCTGCCACCGGACGCGGTGAGGGTGACGGAGTAGGGCTGGCCCACGGTGGCGTCGGGGAGGGTCGTGGTCGTCACCGCGGGAGGTGGCTCGATGATGGTGAACGAGAGGCTCTTGTCCGCGAAGCGGCCGTTGGCGTCGGTGGCGCGCGCGGTGAAGGTGGTGGCGCTCGCGTTCGTGGTGCCGCTGATGAGGCCGGACGTGGAGAGGCTCAGTCCCGAGGGCAGCGTGCCCGAGGCGATGCTCCAGGTGATGGGCGCCTTGCCACCGGAGGCGGCGAGCTGGGTCGAGTACGGCTGTCCGAGCGTGGCGGGCGGCAGCAGGTCCGTGGTGACGCTGGGGAGCGCGTAGACGGAGACCGTGACCTGAAGCGTGGCGGCGCGGCTGGCGACGTCGGTGACGCGAAGGGTGACGGTGGAGGAGGCGGCGGTGGGGCCGAGGGTACCGGACACGAGCCCGTTGTCCGGTGAGAGGCTGAGGCCCGAGGGCAGCGTGCCCGAGGCGATGCTCCAGGTGAAGGGCGCGCGCCCGCCCGCCGCGGTGATGGAGCTGGAGTACGAGGTGCCCGCGTAGCCATCCGCGAGGGTGCCGCTCAGGGAGAGCGGAGCCTCGACGATGAGCGCGAGTGCGCGGCTGTCGGTGCGGCCATTCGCGTCGGAGACGCGCAGGGTGACCGCGTGGGAGCCCGTGGTCGAGGGCGTGCCGCTCAGCGCGCCTTGGGTCGACAGGGAGATGCCCGGGGGGAGTGCACCGGAGGCGAGCGTCCAGGAAAGGGTGCCCTGGCCACCCGTGGCGCCGAGGGTGTGTTGGTAGGCGATGCCGCGAGTCGCCTCGGGGAGGCTCTGCGTGGTGATGGTGGGCAGCGTGGAGACGGAGACGGAGACGGAGCGCGAGACGGTGCGGCTGTTGGCGTCACTGGCGACGACATTGAAGGTGAAGTCGCCGCTCTGGGTGGGCTGGCCGTGGAGGAGCCCCTCGCGAGCGAGGGTGATTCCGGGAGGGAGGGGCCCCGTCGTGGTGAACAGGTACGGGGGCTTGCCCTGGGAGGCCTCGAGGGGGCGGGTGACGTTGTCGCGGACGTAGAAGCTCAGCGCGGGAACGGCGGCGAACGCGGGAGGCAGATAGGTCGAGACAGAGACCTCACGCGAGTCCGTGGCGCCGGCGGAGTCCGTGACGCGGAGGACGAGGGTGAAGTCGCCCGACGTGGTGGGCGTCCCTTCGAGGTGGCCCGAGTCGCGGAGGCTCAGTCCGGGAGGCAGCGTCCCGCTGACGAGCGCCCACGTGTACGGCGCCGTGCCGCCGAGCGCGGTGAGGGCCTGGGCGTAGGTCCTGTCCGTATAGGCATCGGGGAGGTGGGTGGCGGTGATGGTGAGGCCGTCGCGGACGGTGAGCTGGAAGGCGGCGGAGGCCGAGCGGTTGTTGGCATCCCGGACCTCGAGGGTGAAGGTCGACGTGCCCGAGGTGGTGGGGGTACCGACGAGGGACAGGGCGTCGAGGCGGAGCCCCGCGGGCAGCGTGCCCGAGGCGAGATGGAGGGAGAGGGGAGGGCGGCCGCCCGAGGCCGTGAAGTTGAACGTGTAGGGCGCGCCGACGACGCCGAGAGACAGGTTGGTGTTGGCGAGTGTCGGCGGGGTGAGGACGGTGAGCTCGAACTGCTTGGAGACGCGGGTGCCGGCGCTGTCCTCGACCTGGAGGGTGGCGGAGAAGGAGCCGACGGCGGTGGGGGTGCCGGACACGAGGCCCTGGTTGGAGAGGCTCAGGCCCGAGGGCAGCTCACCGCTGGCGAGGCTCCAGACGAAGGGGGCGGTGCCGCCGGAGGCGACGAGGGGCGAGGCGTACGACTCACCGAGGTATGCGTCGGGGAGCGCGGTGGACTGGATGGAGAGCGGATTGCCGCCGCCATCGGAAGGGCCTGGGCCCGAGTCGGGCGTGTCGGGCAGCTTCGGTGGCGGGGAGCTGGAGCAGGCTGCGAGAGAGACAATGAGCAGCAGCGAAAGGGCGCGGCTTGACCGCATGGGGACTCCGGTCCGTCGGAGCAGGAGGTTGTGCTCCGTGGTGCAGTCAACACTGTAGTCACCGGGAATGACATGGATTCAAGGCCGCCCAGGCTGCGGCCAATAAAAAGGCCGCGGCCCCCGAAGGGACCGCGGCCAGGTGTCTCAGGGAGACGGAATCAGACTACGGGTTCGCGACGCCCCACGAAGACGGCCCCACGGCCCAGTCCGCTGCCATGTTGGTATCCGTCGCGCTGACGCGGCGGATGGTGACCGTATCCGGCGTCACCTGCGACGTCGGGATATCGGCCCAGTCCGCCGAGACCGCCACCGCCGAGGGAGTCGAGTCGTAGGTGCAGTTCGCGCCACCGCAGTTCGCGGGCAGCCACTGCCCCGTGGCCTGGAGTGCCTGCAGGTTCGCGGGGAACGCCCCAGGAGGCGTGGTGAATCCGCTCGCGCGCACGAACGAAGCAGCGTCCTGAATCGTTCCGGAGGCGTCCTTGACCAGCACGAGGCGGTTCGAGAACGTGATGTTCGCCGAGTTGCCCTTGAAGTCCCAGGCGGTGTCGTAGTTCGCCGGCGTCGTGCTCTTGGGGAACTGGTTCTTGGCGGTGGTCTCGCCCACGTACGCCGCAGCCTCGCTCATGTGGACGACGATGATGTCATCCTGGGCCACGGTGACATTCGGGAACGTCAGGAGCGTCGTGGGGGAGTTGATGTCCTGCTGGAGCACCAGCCCGTCCGTGGTTCCGCCCTGGATGACCTGCAACTCGACCAGGTCCCTGTTGCTCGGTCCATTCGGCTGAACCTCGGTGATGCGCAGCACCGCGACGACGCGATAGCCCGTGAAGGACGCCGTGTTGTTCGCGGCAGCGACACCCACGCCACGCGAGTCCGTCACGGTGTTGGCGACGGTGACCGTGTACGCGGCGCCCGCGGTCTGGTCGGTCGTGGTCACCGCGACCTGGCGACCCGTCACCTGCGCACTCGTGGCCATGAGGCCGTTGGAGAAGGTGAACTGGCTGGCGGCGTCGGTGATGCTGTCCTGGGCGATGTTGCGGTCGAACGTCAGCGTGACCGTCGTGGCCGCAGTGCCCGCGGCGGCGGTCAGCTTCGGAGCCGGGCAATTGGTGATGGTGAAGTCAGACGCGCTGAACGCCGAAGGCTGGGCGTTGGTGGTGAACCGCCACACGGGGCCCACGAGGCGGAACTGGCAGCCGACAGTGACGTCGAGCGACTGGGCGAGGCCCGTCGGCAGGCGTGCCCTCAGGGCATTCACCGCCGAAGTCTGACCTGTCGTGGTGAACGTGAAGCCAATGAAGCCCGCTCCCTGGGCCGTGCCAGCATCCGAGATGGTGCCGGTGAGGGAGATGAGCTCGTACTCGTACGTGTCGAGCCCACTGACGAGGTCGGCCGCACCAGAGCGGTCAACGGCGAGCGAGGCCACGCTGTGGCCCTGGCTGAGACGGGTGAAGTTCGTGACGGTCTTGGCCTCCTTGATCGCGTTGTTGACCAACTTCTCCGTCACAGTCAGGCTGACGCGGTCGCCCACCGAAACTTGGCTCAGGGCCGCAGCATCGGTGACCAGCATCGCAGGGCCATTGGGCTCCGCCTGGAGGAAGAAGCCCACCTGCTCCGAGGTCGCCTGCCCCGGCACGGCGGGCTTGATGAACGTGACGTACGCACCATTGATGGGCTGGTTGAGAGCACCAGCCGCCGCGCCCAGGAAATCATCAATCTGATCGCTGGTCTCCGCCGCCGTCGGGCCCGGAGCCGTCTCGCACGCGTTGGTCGTCGTGTTGCAGACCTGTCCCGCCGAGCAGCTCGCGTTCGTCAGGCACTGCACGCACGCCGTGCGGTTGTTGCAGACGGGCTTCGTCGGGTCCACACCCGCGCACTGCGCATCGGTGACGCAGACCTCGCACTGGCCGCGGCCGTTGTTGCCCGTCGTGTCGCAGAAGTCACGGGCGCTGTCCGGCACGCCGGCGCACTGCTCGTTCGTCGTGCAGCCGCACAGGTAGTTCGCGTTGCAGGCCGGCTTGGTCGCATCGCAGTGCGCGGTCTGGTCCGCGGTGCACTCGACGCACGCCGTCGGCGTGGTGTCCGTGCGGCAGACCGGGGTCGACGGGTCGCACGAGGCGTTGTCCGCGCAGCCCTCGCAGGCGGTGCCCGTGGCGTTGCACGTCTGCTCACCCTGGCAACCCTCGGTGGCGTTGCACACCTTGCACTCGCCCGCGCCGTTGTTGGCCGCCGTGTCGCAGATGTTGGTAGGCGAGGAGCAGCCCAGGTCGGGGCTCGTCGCCGAGTCCATGCAGACCTTGCACGCGCCCGCGCCATTGTTGGCCGCCGCGTCGCAGATGGGTGCCGTGGCCGAGCAGCCGTTGTCCTGGCCGTTGCCCGTCGCGGAGTCCGTGCACGCCTTGCAGACGCCCACGCCGTTGTTGCCGGCGGGGTCGCAAACCGGCGTCTCGGCGGAGCAGCCGTTGTCCTGGCCGCTGCCCGTGGCCGTGTCACGGCACGCCGTGCACACGCCCTTGCCGCTCGCGCCCGTCGGGTCGCAGATGGGCGTCGTGGCGGAGCAGCCCTCGTCGGTGCCCGAGGCCGTCGCCGTGTCACGGCAGGTCTTGCACACGCCCGTGCCGGAGCTCACATCGCAAATCTCACCCGTGGCGCAAGCCGGGCTGCACGTCACGCCCGCGTCCGGCGTACCCGAGTCCGGCGTGCCGGAATCCGGCGTGCCCGAGTCCGGCGTACCGGAATCCGGCGTGCCCGAGTCGGGCGTGCCCGCATCCGGGTCCGGCGGCTGGGTGACGGGCTCCTGCTTGCAGGTGCCGTCGTCACAGACCCACTCATTGCCCTGGCTCGGCTGGCCATTGTCGGCGCGACAGTCAAACTGGTCGACGCACTCATCTCCACAGCCCGTGCCCAGCGTGACGAACACGGCGGTCATGAGAGCTGGAAGCCAATTTCGCTTCAGCATGCGGTCCCCTCCATTGGGATGCGGCAGGTAGTAGCCCCGCCCCCTTACACCCGAACCCGGAGAGGGTCCATTGCGGGGCCCGCGTGACACCGCCATGTCACGCGGGATTCCCTTGAAAAGTCAGGCTTTCACGGAGTCTTGCGGGGTGTCTGACCGCGTTGACCCGCGTACAAGTCGATGACCTGTGAAATCGCGCTCTGACACACCGCGCAGAAGGGCACCCGGTCCCGCGTGAACATGACGCAGTCGAGCTGGGGTCGGTAATACCCACGCGCTTCATAGTTCGCGCCCTCGAAGGCGCCCACCTTGCCCGAGTACTTCTGGGAGGAGAGGAACTTCTCCTCCCAGTCGCGCTGGGCGATGAACAGCGAGTCCATCTCCGACTCCGGCTTGCGCTGGGCGCGGACCTGGCGGCGGCGCTTCTGGATGTCGTTGGAGTGGTTCTCGTAGGCCTCCTTGCCCCACGGGGTGGGCAAGGGTGTCCCAGTCGTCACCAGGTGCTTCCACTTGAGCTGCTCGGGGTCCTTGAGCGCGGTGACGTTCTTCTCCCACGGCTCCAGGCGGTCCTCGCTGGGGACGTAGACGGACTCGGAGGTGTAGTACTCGTCCGCGAGCCCCGCGAAGTGGTGACCGAACTCGTGGACGAAGACGTAGGGCGCCCACAGGCTGTCGGACGCCACCGTGCCGTAGAGGCCGAAGATGCCTCCGCCTCCGTAGGTGTTGCCGTTGGAGAGGATTTCCACGAACTCGTAGGGCGCGAAGGCGGACAGCTCCCGGAACGCCTTGTTGTCGAAGGTGAGCACGTAGCGCTCGCTGCCGAACGCGTCATACGTGGTGCCCACGGGCGAGCGTTTGTGGACGCCGGTGGAAGGCCGGGAGATGCCGGACTGCGTGGCGGCGGGGGCGAGCCCCCAGACGTTGAAGTCCGCCTTGCGCTCCTTGAAGGGCGAGAAGGTGAAGAGGATGTCCACCATCCGCTTGGCGTCCTTCTCGAACTTGCCGCGCTCGGCCTGGGTGTAGCCGTCACCGAGGATGAGCAGGTCCACCTTCTGCTCCGGCGGGCCGTTCTCCAGGAGCTTCAGGAGCGGGCCCGGCGCGGGAGGCGAGGACGGGTCCACGAACATGCCCTTGGGGTCGACGACGAGCGACCACACCTCGCGGAAGGCGTTCTGTGCATCGCGCTTCTTCACAAGGACCTGCACGGGCCGCTCGGGCGTGGGGAAGCGCAGGGACTCGTGGAAGGTGCGGTTCTCGCTCTTCGCGTCGGTGGTCAGCTCCCACTCGCCATAGATGGAGGCGAAGCCGCGGGAGAAGAGGAGTTGGTTCGTTTCGCGATCTCTCACCTCGTACAGATACTTGCCGAGGTTGGTGTTATCGATGGTGCGCTGGGGATGTCCCGGCCAGGGCAGCGGCTCGATGACGACCTTGTCGAGGCTGAAGCGCTCCTCGGTGGCGTTGCCGGTGTGGAAGTAGTCCACTCGGAGGGTGCGAGGGGCCGCGGCGGAAGCGCTCGTGACCAGCAGCAGGAGGGCAAGTAGGGCTCGCGTCATGCGCGGCACTCTACGCCGCGGATGCGAGGCTGGCGCGCCACGTGCGCGAAAGCGCGGCCTGTCTGACGCAGCGAGGCACGGCGGGCCCACTCCTCGTGGGAGTGGGCCGCCGCCAGGTCATGAAGGCGCGAAAGTCAGAAGGTTCCGGAGAGGCTCGCGGAGAAACCATCGCCGTCCGTGGCGACGCCCACGGAGACAGGCGGAGGCGCCTCGGGTGAGGGCGAGAGAAGGAAGAGCACTGCGCCCGTTGCGGCCGCGGCACCGCCTCCGACGAGCAGCCCCGTGAGGAGGTTGTTCTTCTGCACGAGGGAATCACGCAGGCGCAGGGACTCCTGGTCCGTGGAGCGGATGCGTCCGTTCTCGAGCCGCTTCTCCAAATCGTTCACGTCCTTCTGGGCCAGCAGTCGCACCACGCCCGCGCCACCCAGCGCAGCCACGCCCGTACCGAGCAGGACGTAGGACGCCACCCGCAGGCCTGGAGTGGACTGGGATGCAGTGCCCGTGACGCCCTCCGTCAGGCGGTCCGGCGCGCTGACATCCAGGCCGCTTCCCGGTGGAGGTCCGTTCTTGTCGGTGGTGCTGGGCTGTTCCCAGGGCGCGCGGCCATTGGAGTTCATCACCACGAGGTTGGAAGGGGAGCGCCCCGTGGTCACGAAGTCGACGAGCGCGGAGAGCGCTTCGGCGGGAGCGTCGAGGCCCTGGGTCTTGAAGCCGCCTTCACGCAGCTTCTGGCCGCCTTCGACATTGAGCACGGTGGCCGCGAACCACTTGGGGCCGCTGCTGGGGCGCTCCAGGCGCACGACGATGACCTCCTCGACGCCGAGCGTGCCTCCCAGACGGACCGCGTGGCTCAGGGTCCGCTCATCACTCCCATCGGTCGTGGTGAGACAGGGGAACGGTGTGGCGATGATGGAGCCCTCGTAGGCGAGGTCGACGAGCAGCGGCGTGTCCACGCCTTGCGCCTGGATCTGCCGGGGGAAGCTGATGGCGTCGCCCTTCACCACGGTCAGGTCATAGGTGCCTGCCGGAACATCGAGCGTCATCGGCGACTGGCCTACCTTGAGACCATCCAGATAGACGTCCGAGGTCGGCAGTGTGGAGCGTATCGAGAGCTTCACCTTGCGAGCCTGATTCATCTCCCGCCGCAGCTTCTCGAAGCCCTGCCTCACCGAGGGGGCGAAGTAGTCGGGGTCGAGCGCGTACGTGGGCTGAAGCCGCAGCACGTTGCGGAACGCGGTGTCGCTCTCCTTCTGTCGCGACATGGCCCGGTAGTTGATTCCATGCAGGAGTTGGGCGCTCACGAAGAGCTTCCGGCGCGCCTCACCAACGGGGAGCCGGTTGATCTGCTGGAGAGCCTCGTCGACGAGCTGCACCGCCTTGGCGTTGCGGTTCTCGTAGAAGTGGTCCTGGGCCGAGTCGAGCTGGCGCTGGAGGTCCTCGTAGCTCTTGCTGGGCTGAGGGAAGAGCCGCTCGCTGAACCCCTCCGCGCTCAGGACGTCCTGCTCGGGGCGGGACACCAGGGCGCCGAGGAACGCGTTGGCCTGACTGCCCAGCTCCGCGTCCTTGCAGTCGCCTCCCGCGACGACCATTCGCCGCGGTGCGGAGAAGGCGGTGAGGGGAAGAATCAAGCTCAGGATGAGCAACGCGGACCGCATGGTCTGTTCCCGGGATGAGAGGAGAATGGCTCGACGTTGTGAGAGCATGGTCGGCGTCAGCGATTGGGATGGACGTGAACAGCCTGAACACCACCGCTCGAGAGGGTGGTCAGCACTTGAAGACCGTGGGTGTGTGGCGCGGGACTGGAGGTCGTGAGTACCGCGGTCGGAATCGGATGTGGAGCAGTCGAGCTGCTGGCGAAATGTGACCAGTTCTCACCGGTACATTGCTCGATATGGAAGCCAGGGGTGCCATCCTTTGCCCAGAGCATCCACATCGACCCGGTGGGGTCGACTTCCAGGCGCGATAGCTGGGAGTGCCGCTCCGGTGAAGGATTGAGTGGCGGGCAGTAGTGCGACCATTCACCGTTCATCCAGACGTAGGAGCGCGCGGTGGCGGAGCCAGGATTTCCTTGCTCGAGCCAGGTCAGGAGCGGTCTCCCGTCCGGGGTGATGAAGAGGCCGAAGTCGCGAGCAGGTGGGACCCCTAGGGGGAGATCGACCGGAGGTTGGGTTCCACGAAGAGTCTTCCACGTGGTGCCATCCCATTGGGCGACAGCGAGCTTAGGCACGTCGTGTTGTGTCCCCAGGAGGGCCACGAACACGGTGTTGGAGGAAGGGCTGGCCACGACACCAATGGGTTGACTCGAATCCCACTCAAGCGGTGCGTTGAGGCTTCCTCCGACGGGCTCCCACGTCGTTCCCATCCAGCGGTAGACGTAGGTCGTCTTCTCCGCGTCGGAGAGGAATGCGACCAGCGGGTTCCCCACCGAATCCAGGTTCATGACGGGATGGAGGCCGGAGGGGTGCTCCGGAACGATACCCGTCGGCCCTCCCAGATAACTCCATTGAGAGCCCGTCCAGCGGGCGACATAGATGCGCTCGTCCTCGTTGCTGCCATTTCCTTCATGCCATGCGACGACGGGGGAACCATCCCCGGGGTCGAACCGGAGCGTGGGTTGATAGGGCTCGAAACCGGTGGGCCTCGCCTCTAGGCCTCTTCCCAGCTCCGCCCAGGCGCTACCTGCGTTGGTGTAGACACGCAACTGGACATGCGTCAGGAAATTCTCGGCTTGGATGATGAATGCATGCCCCCGCCTATCCGAGCCGAATGCATAGCGGTGGGCGTGGATGCTTCCCGAATCCTTGTCG
This sequence comes from Myxococcus sp. XM-1-1-1, assembly GCF_020037095.1. Lineage (NCBI taxonomy): Bacteria > Pseudomonadati > Myxococcota > Myxococcia > Myxococcales > Myxococcaceae > Myxococcus > Myxococcus sp. XM-1-1-1. The sequence continues at coordinate 133,490 of NZ_JAIQDH010000020.1, read as the reverse complement.
AAGATGGGACTCGAAACCTCGAACCGGACCTTGGGGTGTTCCCAACTCCATGCGCTCGTGGGAACTTCCAGGGCGTTCCCCGCCAGGTCTGTCAGAGCCGAGGTGAGTGTGATGGCCGCCGAGGCGGGGGCAGAGATGGGCGTTGCCGGCGTCACCGTCATCGTCTTGCCATCCGCTGACAGCGATACCGTCCGAGCCGCCTCCGCGTTCTCGACCATGAGTCGCATGGAGGTGCTCGTCACGGAGCTTTCCTTCATGGGCTCGGAGAACACGGCCTGGATTGCGCTCTTCACCCAGACGTTCCCGGCCCCCGGTTCAGGGCTCTGGGACACCACCCGGGGCGCCGTGCGATCCACCACGACCCGCCGCTCCTCCGCCGCGAGCACCGTCTCACCGAACACCAATTGGGCTCCCAGCCGGTGCTCTCCTTCCGCTACCCCCGTCGTGTCCAACGCGTAGGTGTACGGGGACTCCAGCACCGCGAGTACCTCTCCATCCCAGAGCAGCTCCACGCGGTCTGGCGGATGCCCCGTCACATCGAGGCTGATGTCCAGGACACCCTTCGTATAGGCGGTCGCCTCGGGTGTTCTCAGACGCACCTCGCCCCGGACATCGGTAATGCCCGGCACCTCGATACAGGCCGGCGAGGACAGGAGGACAGCAGCCACCCAGGGCAGCAGGACAGGTCTTGGAGTGCGCATCACGAGACGTCGGTGCAGGCCCCATTCCGTTGCCCACAGGACAGTCCTCCGCACATAGCAGCCCTGCCTCACCCCCTTCAAACCCCCTGCTTTCAACTGCTTACCCTCGACTCCCTCCACCTGTGCCCCGGGTGGAATCCACACGGACCCGTCCCGCGCCGGGACCCCCGGTCCGGACGAGGAAACCGCTCCGCCGCCCGCCCTCCTGGGGAGCCCCACGGGGCACGGGGCGCCGCCCGCCTCCATCCCCATCTTGGTCCAAGGGGTCCGTCGCCACGGCCGCGACCACTCACCCACGGGAGACTTCGCACCCATGAAGCGTGCCTGGAAGAACCGCGTCGTCGTCATCACCGGAGCGTCCAGTGGCATCGGCCGCGCCACCGCCCTCGCCCTCGCCAAGAAGGGCGCCCACCTGGTCCTCGCCGCCCGCCGCGAAGACCCGCTCGAGGACCTCGCCCATGAGTGCGAAGCCCGGGGCGTCCGCGCCGTCTCCGTCCCCACCGACGTCTCCGACGCCACCTCCGTCCAGGCCCTCGCCCAGGAGGCCGTGCGAGCCTTCGGCCGCTTCGACGCGTGGATCAACAACGCCGGCGTCTACCTCATGGGCAGCCTGGAGGAGACCCCCGACGACGCCTTCCGCCAGCTCATGGAGACCAACTTCTTCGGTACCGTCAGCGGCACCCGCGCCGCCGTCACCCAGTTCCGCCGCCAGGGCTACGGCACCCTCGTCAACGTCTCCTCGTCCTTCGGCGCCGTCACCGCCCCCTACGTCAGCGCCTACGTCGCCTCCAAGCACGCCGTGCGCGGCTTCACCGCCTCCGTCCGCCAGGAGCTGCTCGACACCGGCATCCACGTCTGCACCGTCATGCCCGCCGCCATCGACACGCCCCTGTGGCACCACACCGCCAACTACACCGGCTGGCGCGTGCGCCCCGTCGAGCCCGTCTACACCCCCGAGCGCGTCGCCCGGAGCATCCTCCTCGTCTTGCGAAAGCCTCGCGCCGAGGTCCTCGTCGGCCCCGCCGCCCGCGCCTTCGCCGCCATGCACGGCCTGATGCCTCGCACCTTCGAGCGCACCATGAACGGCGCCACCGAGGCGCATCACTTCGAGGACGAGCGCCAGGGCGCCACCGCCGGCAGCCTCTTCCGCCCCATGCCCGAGGGCACCGCGGCGTCCGGCGGCTACCACTCGAAGGGCAAGCAAGCCCTGCGCCGCCTCCTCTTCGCCGGGGGCGTGGTCGCAACAGCCGCCTGGCTGGGGAGGAGGGAAGCCCGAGGGCGGCTCGGCGCACGTGTCGCCCACGCACTGGGCGTGTGAGACACACATTGTCGTCACGGGGCGAGTCCCTCGCGTCCCGTGACCGGGCCATGACACGGCCCGGGGAAAGTCCGGCCGCCATGACCGACATCGCCGTCCTCGTCAACTTGCGCGCACGCCGTGGCTCCGAGGGAGTCGGCGGCCTGGTGCAGCGCTTCCTGCCCCGTGCCCGCGTGGCGCTCACCCGCTCGCTCGACGAGGCCCGTCACTGGATTTCCGACCAGCTCCGGCCCAACCCGCCCTCGCTCCTCCTGGCCGGCGGCGGCGATGGCACCATCACCGGGCTGCTCAACGAGCTGCGCGCGGCGGGCGTGGCGCTGCCCGCCATCGGCGTGCTGCCCATGGGCACCGGCAACGCCTGGGCCCGGGTCACCGGCGCCCCGAAGCCCTCCGTGGCGCTCAAGCAGATCGCCGCGATGAAGAACGACCTGCCGCCCTTGCGGCCCTTCTCGCTGGTCCGCGTGGACGGCAAGGTGGCTCCGTTCGCGGGCACCGGCTGGGACGCGGAGATGATTCAGGACTTCAAGGATCAGCTCGCGGCCTCCGGCCCCCTGCGCAGCCAGCAGGCGGGTCTGCGCGGCTACCTCACCGCGATGTTCACCCGGACGGTGCCCCGGCACATGTTCGGCGGCGGCAACCCCCGCGTGTCCGTCTACAACCTGGGCGACGCGGCGCTCACCGTGGACGCGAAGGGCCACGTGGTCCCCGTGCCCAACAGCGAGAAGGGCGCGCTCCTGTACGAGGGCCCGGCGGGCGTGGCCGGCGCCGCCACGACGCCCGAGTGGGGCTTCGGCTTCAAGGCCTTCCCCTTCGCCCAGAAGGTCCCGCACCGGCTCTCCGTGCGCGTGTACGGCGCGGGCGTGCTGGAGGCCACGCGCAACATGTTCAAGCTATGGCGCGGCGAGCACCCGCTGCCGCACATGAACGACTGGTTCGTGCAGAAGCTGCGCATGGACTTCGACCGCGAGGTGCCCTTCCAGATGGGCGGCGACGTCATCGGTCTGCGGCGCTCGGTGGAGTTCGACCTGGCCGAGGAGAGCGTGCAGCTGGTCGACTGGCACAAGCTGTCGCGCATGGTGAAGGCCTGAGCCTCCCGCCGGCGGCGCGTTGACTCGGGTGTGCTCCGGACACTATGCCCGGTGTCCGTGAGCCACACCTACGAGTACCCGAGACCGGCGTTGACGGTGGACTGTGTCGTCTTCGGCCTGGATGACGACGACCTGAAGGTGCTGCTCATCCAGCGCGGCGTGGAGCCCTTCCAGGGGCGGTGGGCCCTGCCCGGCGGCTTCGTGCGCATGGACGAGTCGCTGGACGAGGCGGCCCGGCGCGAGCTCGAGGAGGAGTCCGGCATCCGCCCCGGACACCTGGAGCAGCTCTTCACGTTCGGCGCGCCGGAGAGAGACCCTCGGGGTCGCGTCGTCACGGTGGCGTACTTCGCCCTGGTGAAGCTCAGCGCGCACACCCTGCGCGCGGCCACGGATGCGCGCGAGGCGGCGTGGTTCTCCGTCTGGGACACGCCCAAGCTGGCGTTCGACCACGCGGACATCCTCAACACCGCGCTCCAGCGCCTCAAGGGCAAGGTGCGCTACCAGCCCATCGGCTTCGAGCTGTTGCCGCCCAAGTTCACCCTCACCCAGCTCCAGCGCCTGTACGAAATCGTCCTCGAGCGCGAGCTCGACAAGCGCAACTTCCGCAAGAAGATCCTCGCCATGGACCTGCTCGAGGAGCTGGACGAGGTGGAGCAGGACGTCTCCCACCGCGCCGCTCGCCTCTACCGGTTCGACCACAAGAAGTACCGGCAGTTGGAGAAGGCCGGCTTCAACTTCGAGCTCTGAGCCCCCTGGAAGGCCCCTCCCCGGAGGGCGAGACGCGCTCGCGTTGACATCGTGTAGCTTCGACACTATGTTGGTGTCGTAAGTACACGAACAGGGGCCATGAGGCTCCGCGAGACCACGTCCGTGTCTGCCATTGCCCGCGTCGCGGGCCAGGGGAGAGCCATGTCCTCGTTGCCCTTCGAAGTCGCCGCGGGCTCGGTGCTCGGCCGGGAGCATGCTCGGGCGGGCCGCAACAACCAGGATGCGTGGTGTGTGCGGACGAGCGAGCACGGGCTGGTGGCGGTGGTGGCGGACGGGTGTGGCAGTCAGCCGTGCAGCGAGCTGGGGGCGCAGCTGGGGGTGCGCCGGGTGGCACAGGCGGCGCTGACGCGGTTGGCGGAGGACGAGCGTGTGGATGAAGCCGGGTTCCTGCCCGGCCTGCGAGAGGACGTGTTGTGTCTGCTCAGCGAGCTTCGGGGGGAGCTCGGTCGCGACACACTGGGGGACTTCCTCTTCACGGTGGTGGGCGCGGTGATGACGCCCTCTCACACGCTCGTCTTCTCCGCGGGGGATGGGGTGTGGGCCCTCAACGGCGAGGTGCATGCGCTGGGGCCCTTCCCGAACAACGCGCCGCCGTATCTGGCGTATGCCTTGTCGCGCGGCGAGGAGGACACTCCGCTCGTGCGTCAGGCGCTGGTGCCCACGGAGGACGTGCACGCGCTCCTGCTCGGCACGGACGGCGTGGCGGACCTGGCGAAGCTCGCGGACGTGGTGATGCCGTCGGGGGATGAGCGGGTGGGGCCGCTGTCGCGCCTGTGGACGGAGGCGCGCTACTTCGAGAACCCGGATGCGCTCCGGCGCAGGCTCGCGATGCTCAACCGCGAGTCGGTCCGCGCCGACTTCGATGCGCGACGGCTCGTGCGCACGCCGGGATTGCTCCCGGATGACACGACGCTGGTGGTGCTGCGCCGTCGCATGGGGAGGGCGTGAGGCCATGGACGTCTGGCTCGAGGGGAAGAAGGTGCGGTTGGACCCTGCGAAGGCGCTCGGCAAGGGCGGCGAGGCGGACGTGTTCGACCTGGGGGACGGCCGCGCGCTCAAGGTCTTCAAGCCGCCCGAGCACCCGGACTACACGGGGCTCGCCGTGGAGCAGGAGGCCGCGCGGGCCCGCATCGACGAGCACCAGCGCAAGCTGCGCGTGTTCCCCACGGGGCTGCCCGGGCGCGTGGTGACGCCGCAGGCGCTGGCCACGGACAAGAAGGAGCGCACGGTGCTGGGGTACGCCATGCGCAAGCTGGACGGCGTGGAGTCGCTGCGGCGCTTCGGTGAGCCCTCGTTCCGTCGTGCCGGCGCCACCTCGGCGCGCGCGGTGGAGGTGCTGCGCTCGCTGCACCACACGCTCGCTGGAGTCCACGCGGCGGGCGTGGTGGTGGGTGACTTCAACGACCTCAACGTGCTCGTCACGGGCGCGGCGGACGCGCACCTCATCGACGCGGACAGCTTCCAGTTCGGAGGGTTCCTGTGCGCGCTGTTCACCGAGCGCTTCGTGGACCCGGTGCGGTTGAACGGGAAGAGCCTGGTGCCCACGCGCCCGGCGTCGAGTGAGAGTGATTGGTACGGCTTCACCGTGGCGGCGATGCAGTCACTCTTGTGCGTGGGGCCGCATGGCGGCGTGCACCGACCGAAGTCCCCGTCCGCGCGCACGACGACCGCGGGGCGGCTGCTCCAGCGCATCACCGTCTTCCATCCGGAGGTGCAGTACCCGAAGCCCGCGCTCCCGATGCGGACGCTCCCCGATGACGTGCTCCACCACCTCCACCGCGTCTTCGTGGAGGACCTGCGCGGCGCCTTCCCGCTGCCGCTCTTGGAGGGGCTGCGCTTCACGCAGTGCCCGTCGTGTGGTGTCGAGCACGCCCGGCGCGCCTGTCCCACGTGTCAGCCGAACGCGGTGGCGCAGACCACGCCTGTCACCTCGGCGCGAGGTCAGGTGACGGCCACGCGCCTGTTCGCCACGCGCGGGGTCCTGGTGCACGCGAGCGTGGAGGACGGTGTCCCGCGCTGGCTCTACCACGCGGATGGCGCCTATCGCCGAGGGGACGGCCGTGTGGTGATGCGAGGACCGCTGGACCCCTCGTTGCACTGGGCGCTCCAGGGGGACGTGACGCTGGTGGGGCGGGACGGCGTGGTGGCGGTGCTGGGGCCGCTGGGCGAGCGGGAGCGGTTGGGGGTGGACGCTCCCGAGGGACGCCCGGCCTTCGCGGCCAACGCGAGACATCGCTACTGGGCGGTGGGGGGCGGACTGTGGCGGGACGGCGTGCACGGGCCGGAGCGCATCGGCGATGTGCTGGAAGGGCAGACGCGGTTGTTCGTGGGACCTCGCTTCGGGCTGGGATTCCATCGCGCGGGTGGACTCCGAGGCGCGTTCGTCTTCGACGCCGAGCGTCTGGGACTGCGCGACGGGCTGACACTGCCGTGGCCGTCGGGGCAGCTCGTGGACGCGGACTGTCTCTTCGACGGGTCGCTGGCGTGGTTGTTCCTCGCCGAGCAGACGCAGGGGCGAACGGTGCATCACTGCGTGGTGCTCGGCTCGGATGGCGCGGTGCGGGCGCAGGCGGTGGCCGAGGCGAATGACGGCTCGTGGCTGGGCGGCGCGCTCGGGACGGGACGGTGCGCGGTGGGCGAGGCGCTGTTCTGCGCCACGGACGCAGGGCTGACCCGTGTGGAGCTGCGACAGGGGCGCCTGGAGGCCGTGCGGGACTTTCCCGACGCGGAGCCCTTCGTGGACGCGGGAGCCCGGCTCCTGCTGACGCGTCAGGGATTGGTCGTGGTGGGGCGACAGGAGCTCACCGCGCTGCGGATGGCTTGAGCCGGGTGGATGTCTTTACATGACAGGGGGTCGTGCGATGAGGAAGCAAGTGAAGGAGCTGCCGGTACCTGGGTTCTATCGGGCGGAGCACGCGGGGAAGTACAGCTACGGGCCGGACGCGGGGAAGCTGCAGATGGAGGCGGGCACCTGGCGCAGCGCGAACGGTGTCACCGCGGCCGCGTCGGATGGATTCAACCTGCACCTGCTGCTCATCGACGTGCAGAAGGACTTCTGCTTCCCGGAGGGCTCGCTCTACGTCGCGGGGCGCAGCGGGCGCGGCGCCGTGGAGGACAGCCGCCGCATCGCCGAGTTCATCTACAAGAACCTGGGCACGCTCACGAACGTGACGGCGACGCTCGACACCCACTTCGCGTACCAGATCTTCTTCCCGTCCTTCTGGGTGGACCAGGATGACCAGCCGCTGACGCCGTACCGCGAGGTGACTCGCGAGCAGATTGAGCGAGGACAGGCGAAGCCGAACCCGGCGATGGCGAAGTGGCTGTGCGGTGGCAACTACCCGTGGCTGCTCAAGCAGGTGAAGTACTACTGCGAGGAGCTGGAGCGCGCGGGCAAGTACACGCTGTACCTGTGGCCGCCGCACTGCCTGCTCGGTGGGGACGGGCACGCGCTGGCGGGGGTGGTGCAGGAGGCGCGGCTGTTCCACTCGTACGTGCGCGGCATGCAGTCCTGGGCGGAGGTGAAGGGCGGCAATCCGCTGACGGAGAACTACTCGGTGCTGCGTCCGGAGGTGATGAGCCGGCATGACGGACAGCCGCTGGCGCAGCGCAACACCCAGTTCCTCAAGACGCTGCTGACGGCGGACGCGGTGGTGATTGGCGGACAGGCCGCGAGCCACTGCGTGAAGAGCTCCATCGACGACCTGCTCGGCGAAATCGTGGCGCAGGACGCGGCGCTGGCTCGCAAGGTGTACCTGCTGACGGACTGCATGTCGGCGGTGACGGTGCCGGACGGGAAGGGTGGTTTCGCGGCGGACTTCACGCCGCAGGCGGATGCGGCGCTCAAGCGCTTCGCGGACGCGGGCATGCACCTGGTGCGGTCCACGGACCCGCTGGCGAGCTGGCCGGACCTGCGCATCGGCTGAGCCGCGGTGGTGTCGTGAGTTCGATGACCGCGCCTGTCTCAGGTGGGGCGGGGCGGCGGAGCCATGCCCTCGCGATGAGGGAGAAAGAGAGAGCAGGACATGAGCAGGACGACGAGTGGAGGCCCCCGGACGGCCACGCAGCTCTTCGAGGATGCGCACGCCGAAGGGGTGCTGAGCCCCGCGGGACTGCAGGCGCTGACGGTGGTGGACCTGGGCGCGCAAATCCAGGCGGGCCTGGGCGTGCGGGTGGAGGACGTGCAGGCCAGCGAGGTGGTGCTGGTGACGGTGATGCCGGACGACTCGGGGAGCATCTCCACGTCGGGGCACACGAAGACGGTGTGTGACGGGCACAACCTGGTGCTCGACTCGCTCCTGGCGAGCAAGCAGAAGGACGGCGTGCTCTTCCACACGCGCTACCTGAACGGCCAGGTGCTCAATCCCTACCGGCCGCTGGAGGACGTGGTGCGGATGCACTCGGGCAACTACCGCGCGGACCAGGGGACGCCGCTGTATGACCAGGCGGTGGTGTTGCTGGGGACGGTGCTGGCGAAGTCCCAGGAGTTCAGCGCGAACGGCGTGCCGGTGCGCACGGTGACGCTGTTGATTACGGACGGCGCGGACATGCACTCGAGCCGCGCGCAGGCGAAGGACGTGGCGGCGGTGGTGAAGGACCTGCGGCGGGCGGAGAACCACATCGTCGCGGCGATGGGCATCGACGACGGGAGCACGAACTTCCGGCGCGTGTTCCAGCAGATGGGCATCGAGGACGCGTGGATTCTCACGCCGGGCCAGTCCGAGCGGGAGATTCGCTCGGCCTTCCAGGTGTTCAGCCAGTCCGCGGTGAAGGTGAGCCAGGGCGGCGCGAGCTTCAGCCGCACGGCCCTGGGTGGCTTCGGGCGGTGAGGCTTGGAGTGGAGGTGGGGCCTGCCAGCCCTGCGGGCTGGCGGGTCAAGACGGGCCGACGGCGACTGAACGCGCTATCTTCCGCGCGTGGACGATTACCTCAAGGTCCTCCTCCTGGTGGGGAGCAGGCTGGAGCAGGCAGGCATCCCGTACATGCTGAGTGGCTCCACGGCCATGAACTTCTACGCGCGTCCTCGCATGACTCGCGATGTGGACATCGTCGTCGAACTGGAGGCTCCGAAGGTTCCAGTCCTTCTCTCGCTGTTCCAGGCCGACTTCTCCATCGATGAAGAGGAGATTCGCGAGGCGCTGTCACACCAGTCGCTCTTCAACCTCATCCACTTCGAAACGGTCGTGAAGGTCGACTGTGTCATCCGTAAGAGGTCGGCGTATCGACAGGAGGAGTTTCGCAGGCGGCGAACAGTCGAGCTCCAGGGACAGCGCATCTGGATTGTCTCGCCTGAGGACCTGGTACTCTCGAAGCTTTACTGGGCGCGGGACAGTCTGTCCGAGATGCAGATGGGAGATGTGCGGAACATCGTGGATGCTACGTCCTCGATGGACTGGGCCTATCTGATGCACTGGGCTCGGGACCTGGGAATCGAGTCCTTGTTGGAGACGGTGAAGCCATGAAGGACACCCTGCCTCGTGCCGAGGCTCTCGTTCGCTCGCTGCTCCTGCGCAAGTCAGGGGAAGAGCGTCTCGTGATGGGGGCCGACATGTTCTCCGCCGCGCGTGCACTGGTCTCAGCCTCGCTACGGGAGCAGGGGCTGACGATGGGTTCTGCCGAGTGGAAGCTCGGGCTCCTCGACCGGACCTACGGCGCGGAGATCTCGCCCGCCCATCGGCGTCGCTTGTTGGAGCGATGGCGTGCCGAGGCGACGCCTGGCTCCACCTCGACATGAGCCGCCCGGAGACGAAGTCGCGCTCCGGACGGCTCGGGTCCTCGTGCTTCAGTGCACGCGGGCGCGCGGCAGGTTGGAGGGCGCCAGGCCCACCGACTTGAGGCCCGCCGTGGGCGTGCACACCAGCGCCTTCAGGTCCTCGGCGCGGCGCGTGAGGTCGTCGAACGTGCGAATCGACTTCGTCACCGGGTCCGTCACCGTGGTGCCTCGCAGATAGGGCGACAGCGTGGACGTCCTGCCCGAGGCCCGCGCGGACACGTGGACGAACTCCGTCTGCGTCTCACCCGCGTGACACCCGCTGCACGTGTTGAGCGAGAACTTGTGCCGCACCTCGTTCGACACGTTCGGCGCGCGCCAGAAGAAGTCCAGCGGCACCAGCGAGTGCGCCCCCAGGAACGGGATGCCCCCCATGCTGTCGGGCACCGTGTGCCGCTCCTCCAGCACCGCCGCCGAGTTCTCCGTCAGGTAGCTGGCCAGCATCGGCGTGTTCTCGAAGTGGTTCGCCGGCGTGAGCTTCATCGTCGTCGGCATCAGCCCCAGGGGTGACAGCACGAACTCGCGCAGCTCCCACGGCTCCTCCAGCTCGATTTCGTTGGTGCGAATCTGGTTCAGCGCGCTGCCCTGGTGCCGACCCGTCATCACCCCCGCCTTCACGAAGCGGTCCGTGAGCGCCTGCAGCTTCGCGTTGTAGCCCGCGTTGCCCACCTTCACCGCGCCCAGCGCATGCCAGTCCGAGGCCCAGCGCTGGATGGCCTCGGGCGTGGTGCCCGGCAGCGCGTACTCCAGGATGACGGTGAACTCGAGCGGCTCGCCGTTGGGCGCCACCACGCCGTAGATGAAGCGCCCCTCGCCCGCCGTCACCCCCTGCTCGCGCAGGTCGATGCGGTTGACGATGGCCAGCAGCCGGAACGGCGCCGAGTTGAAGTCCAGCGGCTTCGACGGCCCGCCGCTGCGCGTCTCCCACGGCCCCAGCACCTTCGTCTGCATCTCCGGACGCGGCGGAATCGTCAGCCCGTTCACGTGCTGCTTCTCCAGCCACGTCTTCAGCCACGCGCGCACGAGCTCGGACGGGTCCTGTCCGCCGTTCAGCTCGCGCATCACCGTGCCGAAGTGCCACGCGCCTCCCGGCGCCGTGCGCACCGGGTCCTCCACCACGGACAGGTGGGTGATCATCAGCTCGCTCGGCTTGTCGATGGTGCACGTGTTGGTGGGCTGGCACACCGTGCGCGACTCGCAGCCGTTGGACGCCTTGCCGTCACAGTCGTAGTAGCCCGGCACGCAGGTCTGTCCGCACGTCGCCGCCACGCAGACGCCGTCCGCGTAGGGACCGTCCTGGCACGAGTTGCCGCACGTGCCGCAGTGATTGGGGTTCGCCGTGAGGTCCACCTCGCAGCCGTTGGACGAGCGGCCGTCACAGTCCGCCGTGCCGGGCGGGCAGCGCAGCTCGTACGCGGGACCCTCGGCGCACGTGGACACGTTGCCGCACGCGTCCTTCGCCGCCAGGAACACGCGGTGGCTGCCACCGGGACCGAACGGGGCCACCGTGCTGAAGCGCCCCTGCGCGTCCGCCTGCACCGTGCGCGTGGGCGTGCCCGTGCAGGCCACGTCGACGAAGATGCCCACCGTGGCGTGCGGCTCCGCGGTGCCCGTGATGACGAGCTGCTGGCCATCGTTCAGGTACTGCCACTTCACGTCCGTCACGCGCGGCGGCTCGGGCGGCTCTCCGTCATGCTGGTACTCGAGCGGGTTGGAGCAGGTGGACGCGGAGTCGTAGCCACCCGCGGCTGTCGCCCGGGCGGACACCGTCACCTTCGCGTTCTTCGCCACGCTCACCTGGGCGTAGAACAGGCCGATGTCGTCAGTCGTCACCGTCTTCTCCACCGGGCCCTGACAGTTGGCGGTGCGGAAGACCTCCACCGTGACGCGCGGCTCGGCGCGACCGTGGAAGACGGGCTGCAGGCTCCCGCCCGGGGACGTGGGCGAGGTGCTCAGCAGCACCGGCGCCATCCGGGGCGTGCCCGGGCCGTAGGGGTAGTCGACGGCGGGGCTGCACTGGGAGCCGTTGCCGACGGCGTCGTAGGCGCGCGCGGAGTAGCGGGCGCCCGGGCCGTTGGGGACGGAGATGGGGACCTCGCAGTAGTTGCCCGCGTTGGCCACGGTGGAGCCGACCTCGGTCCCGGTGCAGCCGGGGCCCTGGTACACGCGGACGGTGGCGCCGGCCTCGGTGTGGAGGGTGAGGGCGCGCGAGTTGCCGGAGCCCGCCTGGGCCCAGGTGGGCGCGGGCGTGGGCGGCGGCGTGCGGTCCACGAACACCGCGTTGCCGAGGCGCGTGTTGTTGCCCTCGCTGTCCTCGGTGACCAGGCCATCCGGGTCCACGCGGGCGCTGAGGAAGTAGTCGCCTTCCGGGATGGCGCGGGCGCTGACGGACGCGGAGACCTCGCGACATTCGCCGGCGCGCAGGGAGAAGCGGGGGCTTACGCCCAGGTGGAACTCGGAGGCGCCAGGGGCGGAGGAGGCGGTGAGGAAGAAGGCCGCGTCCGTCATGCCGGAGCCCGCGCCGTCGTTGCACAGGCGGGCCTGGACGCGCTGCTCACCCGTCCCCAGGGCGGAGGGGCCTGAGACGAGCTCCACCCGGAAGTCGGGGGCGCTCGGCTGGGGCCTGGGGTTGCTGGGGTCGGGCCTGGGCTCGCTGGGGTCGTCGTCCCAGTCGGGCGGGTCGTCCAGCCCGGACTCGACGATGCAGCCCGCGAGTGTCCCCGCGAGCGCGATTGCCCACCACGGGCGCGCGTGCATGTGTGGAATGCCTCCGGAGGAGCCTGTAGGGGTCCGGCCCTGGGGTAGGGGTGGATCCTCCGTGCCCCTGGACGGGGGCTCGCGGGAATTATTCACGGAACGGCGTCAGGAGGGTGCGTTCCCCTGACGCCGGGTCATGTGGTTGACCTACCTACGGCGTGTCCTCACCAGCTGTAGGGCGGGAGCTGAGGTGTTGGGGACGGGTAGCAGTCGATCCTCATGGACGTGACATCGTAGGACGCGAACGGCTCGATGTCGGGGCAGGGGTTCCGCGGACCACAACCTTCGTTCTGGGTCCCGGAGCAGTTGTTGTCGACTCCGTCCCAGCAGGTCTCCATCTCGCCTGGGTTGACCATGCCGTTGCTGTCGTTGCAGTCCATGGCGTCCGAGACATAGCCGGCAGGCCGGCCGCAGCTCTGCGTGGACATGCTCGCGTTGCCGTGGCCGTCGCCGTCCGCGTCGCGGTACCAGGTGGACTGAACCCCTTCGTCGACGGAGCCGTCGCAGTCGTTGTCCAGGGAGTCGCAGGCTTCGGCCGCTCCGGAATAGACCGTCGCGTTGCCATCGTGGCAGTCCGAGGCGTTGCTCACATAGCCGGCGGGCTTTGCGCAAGCCTGGGTGGTGTTCGTCGGGTAGCCGTAGCCGTCGCCGTCCGCGTCCCGGTACCAGGTGGGCAGCACGCCCTCATCCACGGAGCCGTTGCAGTTGTTGTCCACACCGTCGCAGGACTCCGAGGCGCCCGGGCGGATGCCGGAGCTGCCGTCATTGCAGTCCGAGGTGTTGCTCACGTAGCCGGAGGGCTGCCGGCAGTTCTGCGTGGAGACGCTCGCATTGCCGTAGCTGTCGCCATCCGCGTCGCGGTACCAGGTGTACGTCGTGAGGCCCTCGTCCGCGCCACCCGCGCAGTTGTTGTCCACGCCGTCGCAGACCTCGGACGCGCCTGGGTGGATGGATGCGCTGCCGTCGTTGCAGTCGGTGGCGTTCGACACGTAGCCGGAGGGCTTCGAACAGGCCTGTGTCGTGCTCGATGCGTGGCCGTAGCCGTCGCCGTCCGCGTCGCGGTACCACGTGGACTGAACCCCTTCGTCGACGGAGCCGTTGCAGTTGTTGTCCACACCGTCGCAGGACTCCGAAGCACCCGGGCGGATGCTGGCGTTGCCATCATGGCAGTCCGAGGCGTTGCTCACGTACCCCGACGGCTGGCGGCAGTTCTGCGTGGAGACGCTCGCATTGCCATAGCTGTCGCCATCCGCGTCTCGGTACCAGGTTGAGGTGGTGAGGCCCTCGTCGGCGCCGCCCGCGCAGTTGTTGTCGATGCCGTCGCAGACCTCGGTGGCTCCGGGGTGGATGGCACCACTGCCGTCGTTGCAATCCCCCGCGTTGGAGACATAGCCCGCGGGTTTCGTGCAGGCCTGGGTGCTGGCCGAGGCGTTGCCGTAACCGTCGCCATCCGCGTCGCTGTAGTACGTGGAGGTGACGCCCTCGTCGACGGAGCCATTGCAGTTGTTGTCCACGCCATCACACGTCTCGGAGGCGCCGGGACGGATGTTGGGGTTCGCGTCGTGGCAGTCCGAGGCGTTGCTCACGTACCCCGACGGCTGTCGGCAGTACTGCGTGGCGTTGTTCGCGTCGCCGTACCCATCACCGTCCACGTCCCGATACCAGGTCTGGGTCGTGAGGCCCTCGTCGACTCCTCCCGCGCAGTTGTTGTCCACGCCGTCGCAGACCTCGGTAGCGCCCGGGTGCGTCGTCGGGTTGGAGTCATCGCAGTCCGAAGCGCTCGCCACGTAGCCCGTGGGCTGACGGCAGCTCCGCGTCGACAGGGTCGACCGACCATATCCATCCCCGTCTCCGTCCAGGAACCACTCCTGCGTGGGGACTCCCTCATCGACGCCACCCGCGCAGTTGTTGTCGACACCGTCGCAGACTTCCGCGGCTCCCGGGTGGATGGACGCATCCGTGTCCAGGCAGTCCGAGGCGTTCGTGACGTAGCCCGTGGGCGCCGCGCACGCCTGCGTCGACTGGCTCGCGCTGCCGTAGCCATCGCCATCCGCGTCCCGATAGAACGTCCCCAGTACTCCCTCATCCGTCAGGGAGTCGCAGTCGTTGTCCGCGCCGTCGCAGACCTCCGCGGCTCCAGGCTTGATGGAGGCGTTGCCGTCGTTGCAGTCGCCCGCCACGGCCGCATAGCCCGCGGGCTGCCGGCAGTCGCTCACCGTGTCGCTCGCGACGCCGAAGCCGTCACCGTCCGCATCGCGGTACCACGTCTGTCGCGTCAGGCCCTCGTCCACCTGGCCATCACAGTTGTTGTCCACGCCGTCGCAGGACTCGGGCGCGCCGGGGTTGAAAGCAGCCCGCGTGTCGTCGCAGTCACCCGCCTGGGCCGCGTGGTTCACCGGGCGCGCACAGGCCTGCATCGACTGCGAGGCGACACCGTAGTCGTCGTGGTCCTGGTCCAGGTACCACGTCGCGAACGTCAGCCCGTCGTCCGTCTGGCCGTTGCAGTCGTTGTCGCGGTTGTCGCAGGTCTCCGCGGACGGGGCGTACTTCTGCACGCACTCCAGGGCGCCGTGGGTGCAGTACCTGACGCCCTCGCCGCACACGCCGACGCCGCCCGTCTCGCACGCGACGAGTCCGCCCGGGTTGCCGTCGTCCACCTCTCCGTCACAGTCGTTGTCCAGGCCGTCGCACTGCTCATCCGATGCGGCCTGGTTCTGCTCGCACACCACGAGGCCCTGCGTGCAGGCCGTGGTGCCCTTCGCGCAGACACCGAGCTGGCCCGTGGCGCACTCCTCGCCGCCACTCGGGTTGCCCTCGTCGACCTCACTGTCGCAGTTGTCGTCGATGCTGTTGCACGTCTCCGGCGCGCCTGGGTACGTGGTCGACGTGAAGTCGTCACAGTCGATGTCCTCCACGAAGCCATCCACCGGGGCACAGGCCTCCATGGACACATACTCGTCGCCGAAGCCGTCCATGTCGCTGTCGTAGTAGTAGGTGTTGAGGATGAGCGTCGTCACGGGCGCGGAGGTCGCCGTGGTCGTGTACGCACCCGTGCCGAGCTGCCCCTGGCTGTTGTTGCCCCACGTCCACACCGGACAGCCCGGGCGCACCGCCAACGCATGGTGGTAGCCCGCGGCGATGGCCGTGACGTCCGTGAGTCCCACGGCATCCACGGGAGCTCCGCTCGTACCTCCCGGGGCGCCATGCCCGAGCTGGCCGGAGGCGTTGAGACCCCACGCCTTCACCACGCCATTGCCCATGATGATCATCGAGAAGGCAAGACCCGCGCGCACGTGCGTCGCGGCGAACACGCCCGGGACGGCCGTGGGCGCGAGCACCGGTGTGGTGCTCGTCGTCCCGGTGCCGACCTGCCCGGAGGAGTTCTGCCCCCAGGCCCAGACGTTGCCGAACTGCTCATCGATGGCGAGCGAGTGCGCTGCTCCCGCCGCGATGGCCTTGGCCCGAGGCAGCGTCGTCACCACCGTGGGCACGAGCACCATGGCGGGCGAGGTGCTCCCCGTGCCGAGCTGCCCGAAGTCGTTCTTGCCCCACGCCCACACCTTGCCGTCCGCATCCAGCGCGAGCGCGTGGTTGTGACCCGCCGCGATGGCGCGGATGGTGGGCAGGCTGTTCACCTGGCGGGGCGTGGACTCCGCGGTGCTGACCGCGCCCTTGCCCACCTGCCCGGAGGCGTTCTGTCCCCAGGCCCAGACGCGGCCGTCCTGCCCCAGCGCGAGGGAGAAATTCCCGTTCGCCGAGATGGCCTGGATACCCGACAGCCCACTCACGCGCGTGGCGGCGTTCACCAATCCACCCGTGGTGCCGAGGCCCACCTGGCCGAAGTCGTTCTTGCCCCAGGCCCAGACATTCCCATCCACATCGAGCGCGAGCGAGTGCGTCTGTCCCGCGGCGATGGCCTTGCTGGGAGGCAGACCCACGGGCTTCGTGGGGCTCGCCACCGGCGTGGTGCTGGTGTTGCCCGTCCCCAGCTGTCCGACGGAGTTCTGTCCCCAGGCGAAGACCTCGCCGTTCTTCTGCAGGAACAGGGAGTGGTAGGCACCGGCCGCCACGGCCCGGTCCACCTTCACCTGGGCGGACAGCTTCTTCTGGGTCGTGGTCGTCTCCGACCCATTGTCAGACATGGGCTCCGGCTCGCCGCAGGACAGCAGGGCCAGGAGGAGGGGAATCACGGAGTGGATGCGAGGTACGAATGACCTCGGCTGACAGGGGTGTCTCAAGCTGCGCTCCAAGGATTTTCTCCGGCGACCGGCCTCTCGTGCGCGGAGGAGTGGGGACGAACTCCCGTCGAAGGATGTGGGGCGGTGATGACACCCGGTTGCGGTGAGGGAGCGCGTCCCAACCCGGCTGGGATTGAGTCACGGACCGCGAGCCGGGGGGAGTGAGGGCGATGTCATGGTGTGAGTGATTCGCCAGGGGTGTCCAATCAATTCGTCTGGCTTTGTGCGTCGTGATGACCGGTTGTTGTGTGGTGAGTGATGGCTCGACCGGGGCTCGTGAGATTCCACGAGGGTGAAGCAGCCCCAGCCGGGTAGATTCATCCCCATGGCTGGCTCACCTCGTGTCCTTCTCCTCGCTGAACGCTTCCCGCCTGATATCGGTGGTCTTGCTCGCAGCGGTGCCCGCACCGCGGGAGCCCTGGCTCGACTCGGGGCTCGGGTGGAGGTGCTCGCCTGGACCCGCACGGCGGCCCCCGGCGCGTTGAGCACACTGGACGATGCGGGCGAGGTGACGCCGTTGGCTCGCGGTGTCACGTTGCATCGGCTGGGGCTCTTCGGCAGCAGCGACCTGTCCATGCAACACACGCTGGACGTGCTCGGGTATCTGCACTCGCGTCGACGCTATGACCTGGTCTGGGGGCACTACCTGTCCCCTCCAGGGTTCCTCGCCGTGGTGTTCGCCGCGTCTGTCGGCATCGCCTCCACCGTGAGCGCTCGCGGCAATGACGTGGACCAGCACATGTTCCCGCCCGGGGACTTCGCTCGCCTGCTGTGGACGCTCCAGCGCGCGGATGTGCTCACCGCGGCCTCCGCCGACCTGGGCCGGAAGATGAGCATGCTGCTGGGCAAGGACGGCCGCGTGGAGGTCATCCCCAACGCCGTCGACACCGAGATGTTCTCACCCGGCCCCGCGGAGGTCTCGCTGCGCGCGCGGCTTGGCATCGCTCCGGATGAAGCGGTGCTCGGTTTCTCCGGTGAGCTGCGTCACAAGAAGGGGCTGCCGTTCCTGCTCGCCGCGCTCTCGGAGGTGCGGCGCACCCGGCCCGCGTGTCTGCTCGTCATTGGTGAGGTGCGGCCTCGGGATGCCGAGCACCTGGTCGCCTTCCGCGCCGAGCACCCCGAGGACGGGGCTCGCATCCTCGTCTCCGGCGCGCTCGAGACGCCTGAGTCCATCGCCGCGCACCTTCGCCTGTGCGACGTGTATCTCCAGCCGTCCCTGTGGGAAGGAATGCCGAACGCGCTGCTGGAGGCGATGTCCTGCGGCCTGCCTGTCATCGCCAGTGACGCGGGCGGCATCCCCGAGGCCGTGGACCATCAGCGCAACGGTTTCATCGTCTCCAAGGCCCTGCTCAATCACCTCGGGCAGGCTTGTCTCGACGTGCTGTCGCTGTCCTCGGAGCACCGCGCCGCCATCGGTGCCGCCGCGCGCCGTCGCATCCTCGAGCGCTTCCAGTCCGAGGCCGAGGCGGAGGTGCTGCGCCGGGTCCTCACTCGCGCTGTTCCTCGCGTGGGGTGACGTCCGGGGCCTTGCGCGTCATCCCGAGCCCTGTCTCGTACGCGCTCACCAGCGCCTCACGGGCCTTCGCCCAGCTGAAGTCGCGCTCCACGCGGGCCCTCGCCCTGTGGCTCAGTGACGGACCCAGCTCCGCGTTCGCGCACAGGTCCTTCACCGCCTCCACGATGGCCTTCGGCGAGCCCGGCCTCACGAGCAGCACCTCGTCCGGCCCCGCCAGCGTCCTCACCACCGGCAGGTTCGACGCGATGACCGGGGTCCCCGAGGCCATCGCCTCCAGCAACTTCAGCGGACAACACCCCTGCACGCAGTTGCGGTCATTCACCGGCAACGGCACCAGCACCGCGTCACAGGCGTGATGCAGCGCCGCCAGCTCCGCCTGGGGCAGGGGCTCCCGCAGCTCCACCGCCCCCTCCAGGAGCAGGTCCCCACACCGGTCCATCATCACCTTGCGCTGGTGCTTGCGCAGCGGCCCCACCAACGTCAGCACCGCGGGCATCTGCTCGCGCAAGAGCCGCAGCGCCTCGATGGCGTGATGCACTCCCTGCCACGACGTCATCGTCCCGCTGTACAGCAGCCGCACCGGCTGCCCCGGTACTCGAATCCTCGGCGGCGCGTGGCGGAACACCTCCAGCTCGACACCATTCGGAATCACCTGCACCTTCGACGCCCGCGCGCCGCGCTTCACCAGGTACTCCGCCGTCACCTCGCTGGGCGTCACGAGCAGGTCCGCGCTCGCGATGCACGCGTCCTCCTGCGCGACGAGCTTCAGCATGAGCTCCGCGTCGTCCGCCACGTCCGGGTGGTGGTACTTCAGCTCGATGGACGGCAGCCCATTCACCTCGAACACCAGCGCGTCCGTCAGCGCGCCCTTCCGCGTCGCCACCGGATAGCCCTCGAAGATGGAGCGCACGTGGACCACCCGCGCCCTCGGCCGGTTCCTCCACCACGCCGCAAGGTGCGTGCGGAACGACAGCGCCTGCGCCACCAGGTCCCGCCCCCTCGCCTCCAGGGGGTGGTACGTCACACCCTCGACCAGGGGCCTCGGCTCCGCGCTGGCCGTGGGGCCGTCCCGGAGCGCGAGCAGGTCCACCCCTCCGAACGCCGTGCCCAGCGCCTCCACGAAGGCCCGGATGTGCACGGCTGCCCCCTTGGGGGCCGGGAAACGGTCGAACGATGCGTAGACGATGCCGGACGCGGAGGCCACGTCATGCGTGCTATCGCGCCTGGCCATCCCCGGCCAACCTCCTCGTTTGCCCCGCCCCCCGCCGACCCATACACTCAGCGCCTCCGTACCGTGGCTCCGAGGGGGAGCATCCCACCGTGTCCTTCGACATCGACCGCTTCCGCGTGGAGAAGCGCTACCGCAACACCGCGCCCGTCTCCGTGTTGATGGAGGACCTGGACCAGCTCGGGCACCTCGACGAGCACATGGCCGAACAGGCCCGCCTCTGGCGTCGTCGCCGCGGATGGGCCCTGAGGGGCTTCGCGGGCCTCGTCGGCCTGTCCTTCATCCTTCGCGGCTTCACGGAGGTCTCCTGGCTCGGCGGGTGGGCGTGGTGGCTCGGCTGGCTGTCGCTCGTGGGCGCGGTTGGCCTGCACCTCAAGGCTTCCGGCTACGCGGGGTGTGACCTGGAGGACCGCCGCTACCAGCTCCCCGCCCGACTGCTGCGCCCGCTGCTGCGGGACATCGATCCCCAGGAGCGCGTCACACTGGAGCTGGACTTCCAGCCCATCGACCACTCCTCGAAGTTCGTCCGCCAGGGCAGGACGGCCACTGGCTGGGAGACCAACGAGTTCGAGGATGCGTGGATGTCGCTCCAGGCCCGCCTGCGTGATGGCACCCACCTGCGCCTCTCCCTCACCGAGTGGCTCCAGAAGCGTACGCGCAGCCGGCGAAACCCCCGCGGCAAGTTCAAGACGAAGCACAAGCGCAAGAGCGCCACCTTCCTCCAGGCCCAGCTGCGCGTGAAGCCCGAGCGCCACCCCGGCCTCGCCCAGATGCGCGCGCAGGCCCAGCAGGCCGTGAAGCTGCCGCCCCAGGTGAAGCTGTCCCGGCTCGACGTGACGGAGGACAAGCTCGCGATGCGCGCCCACATGGACTCCGAATGGAAGGTGGAGCCGGACGCGACGCGGGCCTGCCTGATGATGCTGTTGAGCCTCTTCCAGGTGCTCCACGCCTCCTCGGCGCGCGGCAAGCACCTCACCTCGAGGGCTTCATGAGCCGCCTCCCACTTCTCCTGTGCCTGTTGCTCGCCTGGGGCTGCTCGCGCCCCTCCGGCTCCGAGCCTCCCCAGGCCCCCACGACCACCGCCGCCTCCGCGGAGGACGTGCCCCTGCCGGGCAAGCTCAAGTTCAAGGACGGCGACGGCCGCGAGCGCTTCTCCCTCAAGCCCAAGGACGATGGCGCCAAGCTCGTCGACGGTGACGAGCGCGAGCTGGCGCGCCTCAAGTGGAAGGGCGCCTCCCTCAAGGTCTCCGGTCCCGATGACGTGGCGCTGGGGTACGTGCTCGGCTCGTCCGGTGGCGCCATCATCGTGCGCGACGGCGAGCAGCGCCAGGTGCTCTACACCCTCGCCATCCAGGGGCCAGGCTGGCGCCTCACCGACTCGAAGGGCGCGTTGCTCTACACCGTGCTCCCGGAGGATGACGGTGCCCGTGTCTATGACGCGCCGGGCGCGGAGATTGCGCGCGTGAAGGTGCGCGAGGGCAAGGTGTCCCTGCGCGATGCCCAGGGCAAGACGACGCTCTCCACGCATGCGCTCGTGCGCGCGGACGCGGCGGCGTGCCTCGCCTTCGAGGCGGTGTCCTTGCCCTTGCGCGTGGCGCTGCTCCACCAGCTCCAGCAGCCGCCTTCCGGACCCACGCCATGAGCCCCGCTTCCGCGAATCCTGGCTGTCAGGTGCGGCTGGGCTTCCTGCTGCCCCACGAGTGTGGGGCGCCCGCGAGCATCCCGTGCGAGCTGTGCGGCAAGCTTGCTTGTGAGCTGCACCTGACGTCGCAAGAGGACCAGACGGTCTGCACGGGGTGCGCGGGCGTGCTCTCCGGAGAGTCGGACGAGGCGAGCACCTACTACGACGACTACGGCTACTACGGCCGGGGCGCGTCGTGGGGGGGCGGCTCCTCGAGGGACCCGCATGACTTCACCGAGGCGGATGGCGAGAGCCTGCGCCACGAGGAAGATGCCTCCTTCGAGGAGGACCTGGGCGGAAGCTGATGACTCCCGCGCGCTGGCTCATCTACGCCCTGGGCGGTGGCATGGGGCACTTCACCCGTGCCTCGGGGCTCGCGCGCAACGCGGCTCGGAAGGGCCATCACGTCACGCTGGTGACGAACAGCCCCTTCGCGCCCGATGTCCCGCTGGAGGCGGTGCTCGGTCCGGAGGTGCATGTGCACCGCTTGAGCCCGGAGCTGGGCAAGGCCGCCATGCGCGAGACGGTGGACTGTCTGCTCGAGGGCGTGCGCCCGGACCTGCTCGTGGTGGACACGTTCCCTCGCGGGCTGGTGGGAGAGCTGGCGCCGCTGTTGCCCTCGCTGCGCATGGGCAAGGTGCTGGTGCATCGCGACTTGAACCCCACGTACGTCGCGCGCTTCGACATCGCCGCCGCGGTGGAGGACTTCCACCTGTTGCTCGTCCCGGGTGAGGACGCGCCCTTCGCGGGGCATCCGCGCGCGGTGCGCACGGAGCCTTGGTTGCTGCTCGGCCGCGAGGAGTGGCTCGGGCGTGAGGAGGCTCGTGAGCGGCTGGGCGTTGCGCCCGATGACACGCGTCCCCTGGTCGCGGTGATGGGGAGTGGCAACGCGCTGGAGGTGGAGGAGGCGGGGCTCATCGCCGCGCGGCTTCAGGAGCGGCTCGGTGCGAAGGCGCCGGTGCGGTGGCTCGCGCCTCCGGGGCCTTGGCTCTCCGAGAAGGCGCCCCGGAAGAAGAACGTGGTGCGAGACGGCGCGCCGCGTCCGTTGCGCGTGTGGCCCGCGCTGGCGGTGATGTCCGGTGTGGACGTGCTCGTCGGCGCGGGTGGCTACAACACCGTGCAGGAGGCCCGGGTGACGGGCACCCCGTTGGTGGCTCTCGCACGGGCGCGGCGCTACGACCGACAGGCGGTGCGGCTGCGCCCCGAGGAGCTGGCGCGCACGCCCGAGGAGCTGGTGGAGCGCGCGGTGGAGTTGGTGGACTCGCGCCCCAGGCGCGACCCTCCGAGCTACGCGAACGGCGCTCGGGACGCGGTGGCGCTCATCGAGCGCGTCCTGCTTGGTGCTCGGGGTGCCTGAGCCTCGGTGTCCGTGGCGAAACATCTCGAACCCCGGCGCCGTGCTCCGCGATGAACGGAGCACACGGCGCAACGGCGCTCAGTGCTTGAGGTCCTTGTGGCCCGGCGCGGGGTCGATGCCGTGCGCCATGATGAAGTGGTAGAGCACCTGCGGGTCCTCCTTCGGACCGCCTATCAGCTCCACCAGGAAGTGGCCCTGGGTGCCCGAGTCCGGGTCCGGCGCCACGTTCACCTCGGTGACCTCGCGGCCCGCCATCACCAGCTCGCCCACGAGCACCTTGCCCTTGAGCACCTGGATGATGTGCTGGCGGTCCTCCTCGAGCACCACCCAGTGGAAGTCGTCGTGGTCATACAGCATCGCGTCGACCGAGCCGCACCGGAGGATGCACTGCGTGTGTTCCTGGAGCCAGCGCCAGAAACCATCGAACTTCAGGGTACGACTCGGCTGGGGGAGCATGTCCATGGTGGTGACCTCACGCGCGGCCAGCAGGCTCTCGCCCGCCCGCCTCGCTGAAACCTCCCTAGCACGATTGCCCGCCGCCAGCGCTGACACCGTGCGGGGAACCCACCCCCGCGCCGCGCCGTTGTCCACTCGGTGAATCCCCCACCTCCTGGGCTTGTTCCTCCAGTCAGGTAGGGGGCACCGCCGTCTCACCCGTCCCCAGTCCAGGAGGGCTTGAACCGTGACCCGTCCCGCCCTCGCCACTCTCCAGGAGACACCATGAGCCTGCGTGCCTGGCTGGCCGCCACCATGGGCGGACTGGCCCTCCTCACCCTCATCGCCGCCATCGCGCTCATCGTCCTCACGAACGCGCAGACCCACTCGGCCAACACGCTCGGCAACTCCGTGGATGGGCTGCACATGGCGGAGGAGCTGGAGATCGACCTGCTCAACCACTTCCGCCTCAGCGGCGGCGCCGGGCCGCAGGACACCCGCTCCCAGCTCATCCGCGGGCGCTCCGTGGAGAGCATCGAGGCCTCGTTCCCCCTCCTGCTCGACGGGCTGGAGCGCAACGCCGTCAGCGACGCCGAGCGGACCCTCATCCAGGAGGTGGAGGAGGACTTCGAGCGCTACCTGCAGGCCCAGCGCGAGGCCGCACGCCTGCCCGCGCGCACGCGGCTGGCCCCCGTGGTGCCCGCGATGGACGCGGCGCTCGATTCGCTCGAGCGACTGGTGCAGCTCAACGTGGAGGAGGCCCGCGTGGCGCGGGAGGCCTCGGCGGACCTCAGCCGCCTGGGCAACACCGTGGGCCTGTCGCTGTGCGGCCTGCTCCTGATGGCCTTCGTCGTGGGCTCGCTCCTGTTGCAGCGCATCGCGCTCCAGCCGCTGAAGGACATCAGCCAGGCCATGCGCCGCTTCGGCGTGGGCCGCAAGCGCACGCGCGCCCCGGTGGCGGGGCCCACGGAGCTGCGGGACATGGCCAGCACCTTCAACGAGATGGCCAACGGCCTCACGCACCAGCAGGAGCAGCAGCTCGCCTTCCTCGCCGGCGTGGCCCACGAGCTGCGAAACCCCCTGTCCGCGCTGAAGCTGTCCACCGCGCTGTCCGAGCGCAGCCAGGCCCAGCTCACCCCGGAGCGCATGCAGCGCACCCTGGCGCTGGTGGGACGTCAGGTGGAGCGGCTGGACCGCATGGTGGGGGACCTGCTCGACGCCACGCGCATCGAGGCGGGCAAGCTGGAGCTGCGCCCGGAGGTGAGGGACGCGCGCGAGCTGGCGCGCGGCGTGGTGGAGCTGTACCGCTCGAGCGACAGCGGACACGTGCTCCAGCTGGACGTGCCGGACGCGCCGCTCTTCGTGCGCGCGGACCCGGACCGGCTGGAGCAGGTGATGGCCAACCTGGTGAGCAACGCGCTGAAGTACTCCCCGGCGGGAAGCCGCGTGGAGGTGGCGGTGCGAGGGGAGGCGGAGCACGTGCTCCTGGTGGTGAAGGACCAGGGCATCGGCATCTCCGAGGAGGACATGGCCATCCTCTTCGCGCCCTTCCAGCGGCTGGGCAGCCCGCGCGGCAAGCGCGCTCCAGGGGTGGGGCTGGGGCTGTCCGTGGCCCGGCGAATCGTGGAGGCGCACGGCGGCGACATCGAGGTGCAGAGCGCTCCCGGGGCGGGGTCCTCCTTCTGTGTCCGGCTGGCGCGGGTGAGCGGCGAGAAGGCGCACGGCGCCGAGGGGCCGGCCGCGGAGGCCCGGGGCGGGGGCCCGGACGCCCTGCACTAGACGCAAAGCGTTGCGCGCGACGCTCGTGTCGTGGAGGCTGGGTGCGCCGGACGCTCGTCGGACGTACCTTCCGGGCCACATGCCAGGAGTCGCAGGGATTATGAAGAATTCGCGCCGGGTCGCGTCGCTCGCCATCCTGCTGTCCGTGGGAGGATTGGGGGCGTGTGCCTCCCGCCAGACGGCGCCCGAGCCCCCGGTGGCCCCGTCGGCCGCCGCCAGGGCTTCTGTCGTCCAGTCCACGGAGGGCGGCTTCTCCGTGGCGCTGCCGGGGCCGGTGAGCGAGGAGCGCCGCTCGCAGCTGACGGATGTGGGCGAGGTGACACTCCATACGTTCATCGCCGAGCGCAAGGAGTCATCCACGGCGTACTACGTCTCGTACACGGACTTCCCCGCGTCGGCCGTGTCGCAGGCGAAGCCGGGCGACGTGGTGTCTCGCGCGAGCATGGGCGCGCTGGAGGCGCTGGGGGCCACGGGCGTGTCCTCGCGGCCGCTGACGCTGGAGGGCTTCCCGGGCTGGGAGGTGGAGGGCATCTCCGGGCCGCGCCGGCTCAAGGGCCGCTTCTACCTGGTGGGGCCCCGGCTCTATCAGCAGCTCCTGCTCCACCCGGAGGGCCAGCCGCCCGCCGACGCGGAGGCGTTCTTCGAGTCCTTCCGCCTGGACCCCCAGGTGGCGGCGATGTTGTCGGGCGCGCAGCGCTCCTGAGCGTGCCGTCATGAACCTGTCCGCCATCGACCTGAACCTGTTCCTCGTCCTGCACGCGGTGCTGGAGACGGGGAGCGCCACGGACGCGGCCAAGCAGCTCCACGTCACGCAGTCCGCGGTGAGCAACGCGCTCGCCCGGCTGCGGGAGATGTTGGGGGACCCGCTCTTCGTGCGCAGCGGTCGAGGCCTGGTGCCCACGCCTCGCTGCGAGGAGCTGCGGCCGCTCGTGGTCAACGCGGTGGCGCAGCTGCAGGTGGCGGTGGATGGACAGCGCTTCGTGCCCGCGGAGAGCACGCGCACCTTCACGCTGTCGTGTGGCGACAACCAGGATGTCTGCGACGTGCCCCGGGTGGTGGAGGCCTTCGCCCGGAAGCTGCCCCGCGCGCGGCTGCGCGTGGTGAGCATCGACTTCCTGATGGCCTCGGACGGGCTGACCACGGGGGAGGTGGACGCGGCGCTGGCGCCCCAGATGGTGGCGACGCGGGATGGCTACTTCTGCGAGGACCTCTACCTGGAAGAGGTGGCCTTCCTGGTGCGCAAGGAGCATCCGCGCCTGCGCGGGTCGACGTTGACGAAGGAGGAGTTCAACGCCTCCCGGCACATCGGCATGGTCATCGCGCAGGGGCGTCCGGGCATCGGCCACCGCTACTTCCAGGAGTTCTGCAAGGAGCACGGCCTGGAGTTCAACCCCGCGCTGTCCGTCTCGCACTTCATCGCCGCGGGCATGGCCGTCACGCGCACGGACTACGTGGCGGGGATGCCGGGGCGCACCGCGGACGCGCTGTGCGCGATGCTGCCCGTCAAGCGGCTGCGCCTGGCCATCAGCACGCCGCCCATGACCATGTCGCTGATATGGCATGAGCGCACGCACACGGACCCCGGCGCGCGCTACTTCCGGCAGTTGATGGTGGAGGTGCTGAAGGAGCCGTCGATGACGCGGGCGGCGGAGCCCCGCGTGAAGCCACAGGCCGCCGCGCGTCGGGCCCGGGGACGCTGAGCGCCCGTCGGAACACAAGGGTCCGACGGGCGTCGCGCTGAATCTACGGGGTGGCGCCGGGCGAATCCTCGGGGATGTCGCCGAAGCGGCCCATCTCGAAGTCATGAATCGCCTGGAACAGCTCGCGCTGGCTGTTCATGACGAACGGGCCCATGTGGAAGATGGGCTCGCGGATGGGCTCGCCCGCGAGGACCACCAGGTGCGTGTCCTCCTCGGCGAGGAGCGTCAGGTGCTCGCCGTCGTTGGCGAACACGGCCAGCTCCCCCTCGGTGGCCCGCTCACCGCCGGACGACACGCGGCCGGAGGCGACGAGCACCATGGCGTTGTAGCCACGGGGCAGGGGGACTTCGAGCTTCGTCCCCGCGCGCACGTTGACGTCGAGCAGGGTGATGGGTGTGAAGGTCCGCGCGGGGCCTCGGGTGTCGGCGAAGTCGCCCGCGATGACGCGCACCGTGCCGCCCTCGATGGGGACGGTCGGAATCTGGGCCGCGGTGATGGGCTGGTAGCCCGGGGCGGCCCGCTTGTCGGCGCGAGGGAGGTTCACCCAGATCTGCAGGAACTCGAAGATGCCGCCCCGCCGGGAGAAGGACTGCTCCTGGTACTCCTCGTGGAGGATGCCGGACGCGGCCGTCATCCACTGCACGTCGCC
Source organism: Myxococcus sp. XM-1-1-1 (assembly GCF_020037095.1). Classification (NCBI taxonomy): domain Bacteria; kingdom Pseudomonadati; phylum Myxococcota; class Myxococcia; order Myxococcales; family Myxococcaceae; genus Myxococcus; species Myxococcus sp. XM-1-1-1. The sequence goes on along the minus strand of NZ_JAIQDH010000020.1, from coordinate 106,505 downwards.
CGGGCCGATGACGCCCGAGTGGCCCGCGTTGTCACGGTGCGCGACGACGCCCTGGAAGGCGAGCGAGACGGTCTCGAAGCCCCGGTGCGGGTGCCAGCCGACGCCGCGCTGCCCCTTGGCGAGGGCCGGGTACTCGTACGGAGGATGGTGGTCCAAGAGCAGGAAGGGGCTGACGCGCTCCTGGGTGAGGCCGCCACTGGGGACGAGCGTCTTGACGCGGAAGCCGTCACCGACCCAGTGCAGGGGCCCGCCGCCGTGGACGCTCTCGAGCGTCCGCGCGCGGGGAGGCGCATGGGGAACGGTGGGGGGAGGAAGTGTCTGGGTCGTGGTGCTCATGACCCAAACAGTAAGGCTGGGAGTCGACGTGTAAATCGCCGCTGCCCATGATGCCTGGCATCACGTCGTGTGATGGTCCGCGGACAGCGCGAGCTGACACAGGTCCGTGAGCCGGTTCGAGGCCCACGTGGCCACCGGGCCCAGCGGCACGCCCTTGCGGCGCACCAGGGCGAGCGGGCGCCGGGGCGGAGGGCCTCCCTCCCACGCGGCGAGCCGCAGCTGCACGAGCCTGCCGGCATTCAGGTCCTCGCGCACCAGGTGCTCGGGCTCGTGGCCCCAGCCCAGGCCTCCGAGGATGAGGGCATGTTTCGTCATCAGGTCCGCGACGCGCCACTGCTTCGGCGACAGCACGCCCCGGTCCGTCGTGCCCGCCTTGCCCGTGGGCAGCCGCTCGCTCAGCACCAGCTGCGTGGCGGAGGCGAGGTGCTCCTCGGTGATGACACCCTTCACGTGGGCCAGCGGATGCGAGGGCGCGGCGACGGGCAACATGCTCAACAACGCGATGGGCCGCTGCTCCAGGCCGGTGAGGTCCAGGTCCGCGCCGGCGATGCCGAGCGTCGCCTTGCGCTCGCGCAGGCGCTCCGTCACCGCGGAGAGCAGCTCCACCTCCAGCGTCAGCTCCACGCCCGGATGTGTCTGGGCCAGCTCACGCACGAAGGAGAGCAGCGCGGGAGTGGGGAACATCGCGTCGACGACGAGCGCGAGCTTCGTCTCCTCGCCACTCTTGATGCGGCCCACCACCGACTGGAAGGTGGCCAGGTCTTCATGGAGACGGCGCGCGGCGGCGACCACGGCCTCGCCCTTGGCCGTGAGCCGGGGGACGCGGCTGCTGCGGTCGAAGAGGCGCAGGCCCAGCTGCTTCTCCAGCCGCTGGATGGCCTGACTGACGGCGGGCTGGCCCAGGCCCAGCTTGCGCGCCGCCGCGGAGAAGCTGCCCTCCTCGGCCACCGCGCGGAGCGTCCGGAGCTGGTCGATGGTGACGCTGTCGAGCACCGCGCGACTGCATCACATCGACGCGGGCGGTGCTACTTGCGCGAGGTCAACCAGGAGACGATGAGCGACGCGAGCGTGTTGGCCGCGGTGCCCTCCGCCACGGCCCCGCGCAGCACGTCGCGCGACAGGGCCTCCGCCGCGCCGATGATGGCCACGCAGCGCTGGCGCAGGGCCTCCCGGGGCAAATCGCAGAAGGGCGCGAGCGTGCGCTGGTAGAAGTCCACGTACTGGTCCAACAGGCCCTGGTGGAAGGCCTCCATCTGCCCGTCCCCCTTGAGCGCGGCGGCGATGGCGAAGTGCTCGGGGCCGGACGTGGTGTAGCAGCTCATGTACGCGGCGCTCATCACCCGGGCCACGTCCTCCAGCTTGCGCCGCGTGCGCTCGAGCGCCTCCTGAAGCTGGGCCACCTGCCGCGCGTCGGTGCGCTCGTACAGCGCCATCAACAGCCCGGCGCGCGTCTGGAAATGCTCGTAGGTGATGGGCTTGCTCACCCCCGCGCGCTCGGCCAGGTGCCCGAGCGTCAGCGCGTCCGTGCCCTCCTCACGCACCACCGCCACCGCCACGTCGAGCAGCTGCTCGCGTCGCTGGGCCTTGGGCAGCTTCTTGGAAGAGGTCTCACTCATGCGCGTCACCACGGCTCTTGAGGGCTTAGTCGCCTCGCCCCTGGCGCGCAACCGACGGGGTCCTGGTCGAAATGGTTGCGGACCTACTTTTGGTAACTTACTTCCTGTAGGGTCGTCGGAATTCCCGTCCGCGCCGGTCCTCCGGCCCTCTCGACCACTGCCTTCGCTGGCAGGGGAGCGCACCCGTCATGTCTTCACCCACGCAGAAGCCCGTCCTCATCATCGGAGGCTCGGGCGTCGTCGGCTCGATGGCCGCCCAGACGCTTCGTCGTTTCCATCCCGAGCTGCCCATCACGATTGGCGGGAGGGATGTGGCCCGCGCGGAGGCAGTGGCCCAGAAGCTGGGGCACGCGGACGCGGTGCGCGTGGACTTGTCGCGCGGGGATTTGGGATTGCCCGAGGGGCGCGGGTACAGCGCCGTGGTCCTGTTCGTGAAGGACCACACGCTCAACGCGCTGCGCTTCGCCCAGGCCCGGGGCATCCCGCACCTGGGCATCTCCACGGCCCTGTTCGAGGTGGCGCCCGAGGTGGCGTACTTCATGAACGCGCCCCAGCGCTCGGCGGTGCTGCTGGGCACCAGCTGGCTGGTGGGCGCGGCGACGCTGCCCGCGCTCCACTTCGCGCGGGAGTTCAAGACGCTGGACTCCATCGCGATGGGCGCGGTGCTGGACGAGCAGGACGTGGGTGGGCCCGCCGCGTCCGCGGACCTGGAGCGCGCCGCGAGCGCCGCGCCCAACGCGCTCATCCTCGAGGACGGCAAGTGGCGCTGGGTGGGCGGCCCGGCGGGGGAGCGTCGCTTCCGCGATGGCGACGGGAACGAGCACGTGGGGCAGGCGTACTCGCTGACGGACCCGGTGAGCCTGGCGGCCGAGACGAAGGCGCGCGCCATCCGGCTCGACGCGGTGGTGGGCCTGTCCGCCGGGCGTCGCAAGGGTGGGGCCTGCTCCGTCGAGACGCTCTTCGAGCTCGAGGGCACGCTGCAGGACGGCACGCGGGCACTCGTGCGCTACGAGATGAGCCACGCGCAGGGGCAGGCGCCTGTCACGGCGGTGGGCGTGGCCGTGAGCGTGGAGCGACTGCTGGGGCTCGCGGGCGGCGCTCCCGTCGCGCCGGGGCTCTACCTGCCGAACGTCCTCATCGAGCCCGCCTACCTGATGCGACGGCTCGAGGAGGCCGGTGTCCGTACGCGCCGCCTCTCCTGATTCGCATCCCCTTGCTCGAAAGGAATCCCGTCATGAACAACGCATCGAAGCTCAACCCCGTCCTCTTCATCGGTGGCTCCGGCGTCGTCGGTCGTCGCGCCGTGAAGGCCCTCCGCGACCTCCAGCCGCACCTCCCCCTCCGCATCGGCGCGCGCGATGTGACGAAGGCGTCCGCGCTCGCGCGTGAAGTGGGCCACGCCGACGCCGTGCGCATCGACCTGGAGCGCGATGACCTGGGCCTGCCTCCGGGCTCCACGTTCAGCGCCATCGTCGTGCTGCTCAAGGACGACTCGCTCCGGACCCTGCGCTACGCGCAGGACCAGGGGGTGCCCTACGTGTCCTTCTCCGACTTCGTCTTCGACATCGGCCCGGAGGTCGCGCTCCACGTCCAGCGGCCCACCGCCGCGCCCACGCTGCTGCTCGGGCACTTCCTGGGCGGCACCGTCGCCCTGGCCACGCTCCACTTCGCGCGCGAGCTGGCGAAGGTCCACGCCATCCGCATCTGCGCCGTGTTCGACGAGGAAGACGTGGGCGGACCCGCCGCGCTCGGCGACATGGACCGCGTGGCGAAGGGCGTGCCCAGTCCGCTCATCCGCAAGGAGGGCCGGTTCCTCTGGGCCACCAGCGAGGCCGACCTCACGCGCACCTTCCAGGGCGTCGACGGCACGCAGTGGCAGGGCCGTGCGTATCCGCTGCTCGACGTGGCCTCGCTCGCGGCGGTCACGGACGCGAGCGACATCCGCCTGGACTTCGCGCTGCGCCCCGCGTCGCGCCGCGCGCCGGGACAGGGTCCGGGCCACGAGGTCATCATCGAGCTGGAGGGCGTGAAGGCGGACGGAACGCCGTCACTCGTGCGTCACGCGCTGGTCGACGCGGACGTCCATTCCGGTCTCAGCGGAAAGGGCGCCGCGCTCGCCGTGGAGCGGCTGCTGGGCCTCACGGGTGGGACGCCCGTGGAGCCCGGCTTGTACTCACCCGAGGGTGTGCTCGACGCGGCCTACGTCGTGAGCCGCCTCCAGGAGTGGGGAACACGGATTCACCGCGTATGACGCAATCGAGTGCCTGGAGAGGAGGCCGCCGTCCCCACCCGACTGGCGACTGTCAGTCCACGGGCGGATACTCGCGCCTCCCCCTCACTCCGTTCCCGCAGGAGTCCGCTTCATGTCGCGTCCGCTGACCGCAGCACTCCCTCGTCCTTCTTCGGTGAATCGGTCTTCCGTGAGTGTCGCGGTCTCGAACGTGAAGGTGGCGGACCCCGGTGACGCGGGCGCGCCGCGCGCCGTGCCCGCGGGTGAGCGCACGGAGCGGCTCGACGGCATCTCCCGCTTCATGCAGGAGCTGGAGCAGGGACAGCGCGCGCTCGTCGGCGTCATCCAGTCGGCGCCCTCGGGCGAGCGGCTGTCCAACGCGGAGCTGCTCGCGCTCCAGGCCTCGATGACGCGCTACACCCAGGCGCTGGAGCTGGTGAGCCAGCTGGTGGGAATCGGCGGCAGGCCGACGCGCACCGCGCCGGCGCGCTAGCCGGACTTCTTGCGCTGACCCCGGGGCGCCGCGGCGGAGGACTCCTCACCCAGCCGCGCGCCCAACTGCTCCCGGATGGCGAGCACGCGGGCCTTCAAGTCCCGGAGCTCCTCCAACGTGCAGCCCGAGGCCTCCAGGATGGACGGCGGCACGCTCTCCGCCCTGGCGCGCAGCGCGCGACCGGACGCCGTCAGGCGGATGCGCACCTGGCGCTCGTCGAGCACGTCCCGCTCACGCTTGAGCAACCCCGCCGACTCCAGCCGCTTGAGCAGCGGCGTCAGCGTGCCCGAGTCGAGCAGCAGCCGCTCCCCCAGCGCCTTCACCGTGACGCCGTCCTCCTCCCACAGCACCATCATCGCCAGGTACTGGGGATACGTGAGGCCCAGCTTCTCCAGGAGCGGCCGGTACGTGCGGTTGAGCAGGTGCACCGTCGAGTACAGGGTGAAGCACAGCTGCTCGTCCAGGTGCAGCGCGTCGCCGCGCTTCTTGTTCGACGGGGACATGACGGCTCCTCTCCCCACCATGCCCCCGGACTGCATTGTGCGCAATGAAATCGTGCCTCAGGGCCGGGGCAGGTCGCGCGCCAGCCGCAGCCAGACGGGGAGCCGCTCCAAAAGCGTCTCCAGGTCGAAGGGCTTGAGCAGCGTGTCGAGCACGCCCGGGTGATGGATGGGCCGCGTCGTCATCGCCACGACGGCGAGGCCCGGCCAGTGCCGCGCCACGCGCCCGAGGAAGTCCTGGCCCGTCATGCGCGGCATTCCCATGTCGAGCAGCACCAGCCTGGGACGGCCGTGCACCTCCAGCCAGGTGAGCGCCTCCAGGCCGTCCTTCGCCATGGACACGAGCTGTCCCGTGCTCGCGATGATTTCGACGACGGCGGCGCGCAGGTCCGCATCGTCCTCCACGACGAGGAGGATGCCTTCGGGGACTCCCGACATATGCGAGCGTGCGTAGGTCAGCGTGGCCGTGGGGAACAGGGAACATCTGCCGGTTTCCACCGGCAGATGTCCGAAGAAGACTACGAGTCCTCGAACATCGCCTGGAGCACCCTCCGGGCGAGCTTCACCTCCGGGTCGGAGCGACACGAGAGGAAGTCGCAGATTTCCGCCACGTCGCCGGTGCGCTCGTGCTCGAAGCCCTGGAAGAGCGTCTTGAGCGACACGTCCAGGCCCACCGACAGCTTGCCCAGCGTGTCGAGCGAGGGAGAGAAGGACCCGCGCTCGATCCGACGGATGGCATCCACGGAGAGGTCGCACCGCTCGGCCAGCACCTCCTGGGTGAGCTCGCGGCCATTACGGAGCTGGCGTACATGGCTGCCGAACTTGCGATGGAACCTCGTCCAGTTCGCTACCTTGTTTTTCGCTTTCTCCATATGAGTGGCAGGTAATTTGGGGACGCGGCGGCCCAAGTGAAGTGAGTCTGTTGGCGTGTGGACCCTGGCATCGGCCTGTCCGCCAACTCGCAGGCCCTGTGTGTCGCAGGCGCGCGCGAAACCAGTGGGCAAGGTGCGAGCCCCCGGAAGCTTCGGGCTCCCTCGGAGAGCAGGGGGCCTGGCGGGCCGGGAAAATGCGCGAGCGGAAGCTTTCGTCTACGCTGGATGCCGCATGACGCATTCGGAAGTCGGGTGGGTGGGCGTCGGGCGCGTGCTCCGCGTCCTGGCCTGTGGCGGGCTGCTGACCGCTTGTGAAATCGGTTCCGAGGCACGTCCCCCCTCCGCGCCAGTCCCCGCGGCGGTGGCGACGCCGGCCGTGGCGTCACCGAGGACCCCGGTGCCGGTGACACCCGCCGTGGCGCCCCGCAGGGTCTTTCCGGAGCCGACCGAGCGGACCCGCTCGACGCAGGCGCTGGCGGTGAAGCTGGGTGCTCCGGGCGCGAAGGTGGAGGACCCGTGCGTGGCGTCGGTGGCGCAAGGGTGCGTGCGCACCGCGCTGGCGCCCTTCTTCGAGTCGCTGGACGCGCTGTCGTCGGGCACGGCGAGGCGGCCCACCGTCATCGAGGCGTTCGGCAACTCCCTCATCGCGGGCGATCGCATCGTGGACATCCTGCGGGATGACCTGGGCGCGAGCTTCGGCGCGGCGGGGCGGGGCGTGCTGCTGGTGGACCGGATGGCGCCCTACGGCGGGCGTGGCCGGGCGAGCCACAGCGCGAGCGGTTGGACGCCGCGCACGCTGGGCGAGCTGCGCGCGCCGCCGCTGCCGTTCGGAATCACCGGCGTGTACCACGTGGCCACCCAGGCGAAGGCGCGCGGCCGCTTCAAGCTGGAGGGCGAGGCGCGGGGCACGCTGTGGTGGCTGGACGTCCCGCGAGGGGGCGCGCTCAGCGTGGTGAGCGGCGACACGGTGCTGGCGCGGACGACGCCGGAGGGCACGGGCGCGTCGCGCTCCACGCGCTTCGAGCTGCCGCCCGGCGCGACGACGGTGGACGTGGTGGCGGAGGGCAAGGGCGCGGTGGTGCAGGGGGTGGTGCTCCAGCACGAGCGCCCTGGCATCGTCCTGGACATGTTGGGCGTCCCGTCCGCGGACGCGAGCCTGTACGCGCGGCTGGAGGACGGAGCGCTGCGCTCGCAGCTCACCGAGCGGGACCCGAAGCTGCTGGTGTTCTTCCTGGGCGGCAACGAGTCCAAGCGCCTGGAGTGGAAGCGCACGGACCTGACGACGCTGCGCGAGGACCTGGGGGCGCTCTTGCGGCGGGCCCGCGTGGCGGCGCCGTCGAGCGCGTGCCTGGTGGTGGGGCCGATGGACGCGGTGCGCGACGCGAAGGACTCGGGCAAGGCCTTCACCCAGCGCCCGTTCCTGGAGGCGGTGGTGGAGGCGGAGCGCGAGGTGTCGCTCGCGGAGGGCTGCGCGTTCTTCAACCTGTACGAGGCGATGGGCGGCAAGGGCGCGCTGACGCGCTTCCACAAGTCCGGCTTCATGCATGACGACCTGGTGCACCCGCGTGGACGCGGGCTGGATGTGCTGGGGCACCTGGTGACGGATGCGCTCCTGCGCGCGTGGGTGGAGACGCCGCCGGCCCAGGGCCCCGTGGCCCAGGTGGCTCCGGCGGCCGAGCGGGTGGAGGCCGTGCCATGACGATGCGAAGCGCGGGGTGGCTGGCCGTCGTCCTCTGGGTCTCGACGCCGGTGGTCGCGGCGCCGAAGCTGCCGTCCAGCTGTGAGAGCGTGGAGGTGGACGAGGCCGGCGCCTCGCCGCGCGCGCTGCCCGAGGAGGTGACGAAGGCGCTGGACGCCATCGTCCGCTCGGAGCTGTCCCAGGGGCCCGTGGCGGGCTTGTCCGTCGCGGTGTCCCGCGGGGAGCAGCGGTGGGTGTGTGGCTATGGCTACCGCGACGTGGCGAAGCGGCTGCCCGCGACGCCGCGCACCACGTACCGCATGGCGTCCGTCACCAAGTCCTTCACCGCGGTGGCGGTGCTGCAGCTGGTGGAGCAGGGCAAGCTGTCGCTGGACGCGGACATCCACTCGGTGGTGCCGACGTACCCGGCGAAGCAGTGGACCGTCACGGTGAAGGATTTGCTGGGACACCTGAGCGGCGTGCCCACGTATGACGGCGTGGCGTCGACCCAGAACGTGAAGGCGGTGAGCACCGAGGAGGCGCTGGCGGTGTTCTCGCACAAGCCGCTCGCGTTCGAGCCGCGCTCCCGCTACCTGTACAGCACGTGGGGCTACAACCTGCTGGGCGCGGCGGTGGAGTCCGCGTCCGGGCAGTCGTATCGCGACTACCTGCGCGAGCATGTCTTCCAGCCCGCGGGCATGGCGCACGCGGACCTGGATGTCACCGCGACGCGCGATGAGCACCAGGCGGTGGGCTACCGGGTGAAGGAGGGGGTGCTCCAGCGCTCGCGCTTCCTGGATGTGTCCAGCCGCTTCGGTGGGGGTGGGACGCGGGGGACGGTGGGGGACATGCTCGGCTTCGGTCGGGCGGTGCTGTCGCACCGGCTGGTGTCTCGCGACACGATGGGGAAGATGCAGGCGTCCATGGCCACGAGCGATGGGCGGCTGACGGACTACGGCATGGGCTTCGCGACCTATCCGCTGCGAGGCCACTACCTGGTGGCGCACGCGGGAGGGCAGCCGGAGACGACGACGCTGCTGGTGATGTTCCCCGCGGAGGACACGGTCATCTCGCTGGCCACGAACATCGAGGGCGAGGCGAAGCGCCTGCGCCGGCTGTCCATCCGGTTGATGGAGGGGGTGCTGGAGCAGGGCGTCACGCGGCGGGATGCGCACTTCACGGACCCGGTGGACTCGGTGGTGTACGAGGGGCTGGGGCGCATCGCGAGCTACGGGCTCGCGTACCATCTGTGGGCCACGCGCGGGCCGGGCTCGCTGCCGGCGGACGAGGACCTGCCGGGCGCGTTCGCGCGGGTGTCGGAGCTGCTGGACCGCAAGGCGATTGCGCGCGATGGCAAGGCGGCGCTGGAGCGCATCCGCGGTGGGCATGACCCGCGGCTGGGGTCGGTGTTCATCCGCGTGGGCGCGCACATGGCGCGCACGTTGGAGAAGGCGCGGGGCCCGGAGCGGCTGCTGGCGTATCCGGCCGAGGGGCCGCTGTCGTTCTTCGCGGACTACCTGGCGGCGTGTGAGGCGCAGGGAGCGCCGGACACGGAGCGCTTCGGGGAGCCGCTGCGCACGGACCTGCTGCGCTTCGTGGCGGGGTGGAAGCGCGCGGAGGTGCCAGAGCTGCAACGTCAGCGGCTGGACGAGGAGTCGAACCCGGAGCCGCGCTGGGCGGTGGTGAAGAAGGCGGCGGGGCTGTCGCCGGACGTGCGGCCGGACTACTCGGACGAGATGCTGCGCATCGCGGAGCGCTTCGCGTGGCGCAAGCAGCAGGCGGGGCGGCTGCGCTGGCTGGAGCGCGCGGTGGAGCTGCACCCGAGGAGCGTGGACGCCCGGCTGGCGTTGGCGCAGGCGCTGCTGGTGGCGAAGCGGGACGAGGAGGTGCTGGGGCATCTTCGCGAGGCCCACGCGACGCCGCAGGGCATGCTGGCGCTGGCGCCGACGCCGCTGCTCAAGCGCGTGGCGGAGGCGGAGTCTCCGCGCGTGGGGCTGGGGCTCTTGCGCGCGGCGGTGGCGCTGCATCCGGAGTCGCCGGAGCTGTGGGAGGCGCTGGCGAAGCGGGAGAAGGCGCAGGGGCACAAGGCCGAGGCGAAGGCGGCGCTGCGTCAGGCGCGACGCGCGCGTGAGGCCCGGCCGGAGCCCTCGGTGGACCCCGCGAGCCGGAGCGGTGGAGACCGTGGCGCGGGCCCCGTGCCGGATGACCACGGACTGGTGCGGCCGCGTCCGTCGCCCTGAGCGGGGGCTCGCGTCGCGGGCCGGAGCGGTGGAGACGGTGGCGCGTGCATGGGCCTCTCGCCTCGCGCGGGCGCCTCGTTGCGAGCCCACGCGCCGGAGCGGCGCGAAGCTCGTGCGCCCATGCTCTTCTCTCGCGCGGGCGCCTCGTTGCGAGCCCACGCGCTGGAGTGGCGCGGGCGCCACGTGCCGGAGCGGCGCGGCGGATGCGCCCGCGTTCCTCGCATTGCGAGGATGCCTCGCTCCGAGTCATGACCCGGGCGGGTGCCGGAATGAGCACGGGTTGATGCGTCCGTGTCTCATGTTCTGAGCGGGTGGCATGCTCGTCGAGTCACCGAGGGCAGACGGGCAGGCGCTGCGCATGAGGCGCTCCCGCAGGCGTTCCGCTGGGGCCTTGCGAGCGTTGCGACTGTGCGAGGATGTGAAGCGTGTCCGAGTTCGTGTGTCCCTTCTGTCAGGCCCCCGTGGGCGCAGGTGCCCTTCGCTGCGGTGGCTGCGGCGCCTCCTTTGTCGTCTCGCCTCCGCCCGACTCGGGCGCTCCGGTGTGTGCCGTCCATCCTCAGTGGATGAGCCTTCATGCCTGTGAGCGCTGCGGCGCCTTCGCGTGCGCCCGGTGTTTGCGCCGAGGTCCTCGGCAGGAGCTGGTCTGCGAGTCGTGCCACGCCCGCGTGCCCCACGCCCTGCTTCCGTGGGACCAGCGCGCGGAGCTGGGCTGGGTCAAGGCGTTCTGGAGGACGTGCGTCGAGGTGATGCTCCGCCCCGTCACCACCTTCGAGCGGATGTCTCGCGAGGCGTCGGTGGGCGACTCGCTCCTCTTCGCCGGCCTCAGCGCGTTCGTGGGCTACGCCTCCACCTGGCTCCTCTACACCCTCTTCCTGCTCGCCTTCCCCTACGAGAGCTTCCCCGCCAGCGGCTCCGACAACGAGACCCACCCCGCGCTCTTCCGCGGCGTCGTCGTGGTCCTCTTCGTCGTCTGCATGCTGCTGTTGCCGTTGCTGAGCATGGGCCTCACGCTCGCTGTCGCGGGGCTGGACCACCTGGTGCTCAAGGTCGCCGGCGCGCAAGGCACGTTCAGGACGACGCTGCGCGGCCATGCCCTGTCCCAGGGCGTCAACCTCGCGGGCCTGGTGCCCTTCTGCAGCATGTACGTGCTGCCCTTCTGGAGCCTCGGCGTCCGCGTCTCCGCGTACCGGAGCCTGCACGGTGTCGGCTGGGGGCCCGCGGTGTTCGGCGCGCTGCTGATACCCGCGCTCACCTGCTGCATCGGCGTGGGCAGCTACGTGGCCATCATGACGGCCATCCTCGCACCCGGGACCCTCAAGCTCTGACGACCGCGCTCGGTGCTTCGCGTCTCCATGCCGTGGAGGGGACCCTGCCTTCGCGTCGCGGCGACGCGAAGGCGCGCTCATGCACCTGAGGGGACTACTGCGTCGCCGACGCGCCCGCCGTCGGGATGGCGGCCGTCACCGTGCGCTGCTTGGGCCAGAAGCGCGCGTCGTGCACGTCGTCCAATGACGCGATGCGCTTCTTCGTGCGCGCGTCGTAGACGCGGGCGTGGGCCTCCGCGCTCACCAGCAGCAGGGCGCCCCTCACGCGCACGGCCACCACCTCCGTGGGGGACAGCGACAGGGACTCGGGCTCCGACAGCCGGTCCTCCGACTCCCACCGCAGCGGCAGCATCAGCACCGGCAGCTCGGTCGCCGCGCGCCACGCGTACAGCGGCCCGCCATGCGTCTCCAGCGAGACCCAGGCGCCGTACTCCGTATGGCCCTTGTCCTTCACCACCGCGTCCAATCGCACGGCGTCCTCGCTGCCCTCGGAGAGCTCCGTCGCGACGGGGTCGTCCGGGTCCGTGCCGACGGTGGAGGACACCAGCTGGCTCGCGGTGGCCAGCGCGCTCGTGCCCGGCGCGTCCTCGGTCTCGTACACCGTGGCGACCGACTCGATGCGCTTCCACGCCTCACCCTCGCGGCGGTACGCGTGGGCCAGGCCCGGGCTGCTGCCCTCCATCTCCGGCACCATCAGCTTGCGGCCGTCGACGACGAAGAACTCCTCGCCGCGCTCCTCCTTGCGCGCCAGCCCCTCGAGCTGGGAGACGAGCGCCACCACCTGCCCCCGGGCGTCGAAGCCGACCGTGTCCGTGTGGCCCTCGGTGGGCAGCGGCAGCGGGACACCCTGGGCGGCGTCGAAGTCCACCCTCCAGGCGCGCGGCTGCACATTGCCGTTGCCCCGGTCCACCAGGACGCCCTGCTTGCCGTCCGGGCTCCACGCCAGGCGGACCCGCGCGCAGGGCGCCTCCACGGTGGCCAGGGCCTTGCGTATGCCCGTGGTGTCCTGACGCAGCCACGTACAGCTCGCTGGCGCCGCGTCCTGGAGGAGCGACAGCGAGAAGGCGGGCACGGGCTCCGGGGCGGGCTTGGGCGCCGCGGGCGTCTCGGGGACGGGGTCCTGTGACTTCTTGCAGGCGCCACCGAGAAGCATGGTGCCGAGGAAGAACGCGGGGCCGAGATGGCGGAGCATGGAGGCTCTCCGGTGCGGGGTTCCTTCACACCATCGCAGAACGGCCGGAGTGGGAGGAAGTCACCCTCGGAGTAGACGGCGAGGAAGTTTCCGATAGACCACTCGCGCGTGGGTGTCATTCACCCCGCTCCCCCCGTCACGACGCATCGCTTCCGTCGCATGTCTTTTCATTTTCTCGCGCGATGAAGGCAGGCGGGCTCAGACGAGCCAGCCGCTCTCGTCGAGGAACAGGGCCTCGCTGAACACGGTGTCGTCGTCTTCCTTCGCGGCGCGCGCGTTGTCGAAGTAGAGGCTCTCGCCGTCCTTGACGATGTGCAGCACGCGCAGGTCCTCGCGGGCGCGGGGCGTGATGGTGAGTGGGTTGTCGGAGAGCACGACGAAGTTGGCGCGCTGACCGGGCTCGAGCGTGCCCTGAGGTTCGGCGTCGCCGGAGGCCGCGGCGTCGGTGGTGGTCGGGTCATCGACGATGGCGGGAATCATGGTGCCGCCCCGCAGCGAGACGACCTCCGTGTCGGGGCCGCGCAGCGCGAGGATGTCGGCGCGGGTGCCCACGGCGAGGATGCGGCCGGCCTGGACTGCGATGGCCTCGGCGGTGGGCTGCTGGTCGTTCATGGTGAGGAGGGTGCCACCCTCGAAGATGCGGTCCGCGGGCTGGGTGGGGCTCATGGCGTGGGCTCGGGGGAGGGGGTTGCTTTCAGCAAAAGGTGTTGTCGCGCGCGGAGCCCGTCCACGGGGGCGTGAGGTGTCGCGCCGTCGCCCGAGAGGTTGCCCGCCGGGGTGGGAGCGCCGTGCGGACGGTCCCTGGGCCTGTCGGCGTGTGTTGCCCGCGGCGCGTGGCGTCCCCACGCTGCCAGTGGGGTGGTGGAGCGCTGACGGGCCGCCTCGCGCATGCCATGTCACTCGACCTGACGGAACCGAATGTCCAGGAGCAGGTCATCTCGCTGGGGACGCTGGTGGCGGACCTGCTGGGGGTGTTCTCCGGCTCGGTGCTGGGCGCGCTGCTGGCCGAGCGTCGGAAGATGGACCTGATGGGCTTCCTGGTCCTGGGCCTCGTGTCCGGCGTGGGCGGCGGCATCCTTCGCGACACGCTGTTGCAGGTGGGGCCTCCGCTGGTGTTGGTGAAGCCGGCGTATCTGGTCGCGGCCTTCACGGGGGCGTTCGCCGCGTTCCTCTTCGAGCTGCGGCACGGGCCGACGGTGAAGCTCTTGTCGATGCTGGACGCGCTGACGCTCGGCTCGTTCGCGGTGGCGGGCACGCAGCGCACGCTGGAGGTGGGGCTCAGTCCGGGGACGGCGGTGTTGATTGGCATCATCACCGCGTCGGGGGGCGGCATCATCCGCGACGTGCTCATCCGGCGCACGCCCACGGTGATGAGGCCGGAGCCCGGGTACTACGCCATCGCCGCGCTCGCGGCGAGCGTGGTGTGTCTGGCGTTCTCGCTCATGGGGCACAGGCGTCTGGCGTTGGCGGCGGGCATGGCGGTGGGCGCGCTGGTGCGGCTCATCTCCGTGCGGCGCGGGTGGAGGCTGCCGGTGAAGCGCTCGCGGCAGCCTCCCAGGAAGGGCGATGACTTCGGTGGGCCCCCGGACAGCGAGCAGTGGGTGAAGCCGTGAGGTGACGGCTCAGGGCTTCTTCTTCTCGCGGAGGACCTCGGCGGGGAGGTTGCGTCGGAGCGGACGCAGCAGCGCCGAGACGGCGGGCTACTCGGTGAACAGCTCCGCGGAGGAGTACAGCTCGGGCTCCTCCTGGCTGGTGCCGCCCGCCACGAGCACCTTGCCGTTGATGAGGCGCGTGGCGGTGTGGCCCTGCGTGGGCTGGTCATTGCCCACCACGGACAGCTGCCAGAAGGCCTGCGGGTCGTAGACCTCCGTGACGCCGCCAATCTGGTTGCGCGTGCCGCGCGCGACGAGCACCTTGCCCGACGGCAGCAGCGTCAGCGAGTGGCCCATGCGGCGCTCCTCGGTGGCGTAGGACGTGTACTCCCACTCGTTGTCCTCCGGCCAGAACAGCCACGCGCCGCTCGCGTACTGGCCCTGCTCCTGTCCCACGGCCAGCACCGCGCCCTGGTTCAGCAGGATGGCCGCGTGCCCGTAGAACGCGGGCGCCGCCGCGGCGGTGCTCCACGTGCCCGTGCTCACGTTGTAGACCTCGGCCGCGCCGACGACGCCGTCGTCGTTGATGGCCAGCACGTTGCCGGACGGCAGCCGCGTGAGGCTGGCGCGGCCCGCCACCACGGACGTCGAACCCGTCGCCGTCCACGTGCCCGTCGCCGGGTCATACAGCTCCGCGCTCTTCAGCGCCGTCGCCCCGAAGCCGCCGAACACCAGCACCTTGCCGGTCGACAGCACCACCGCCTTGTGGCCCCGCCGCGCCGTGGCCAGGCTGCCCGTGGCGCTCCACGTGTTCGTCGAGGGGTTGTACAGCTCCGCGCTCGCCAGCGTGCCGGCGCCCTGGCCGCCCACCACGAGCACCTTGCCCGAGGACAGGAGCGTCGCCGTGTGGTTCGAGCGCGTCTGGCTCATCGTCGCCGTCGCCGCCCAGGTGTTGGTGTTCGGGTTGTACGTCTCCGTCGACGCCGTCACGCTGCCCCAGCCGCTGCCGCCCGTGACGAGCACGTTGCCCGTCGGCAGCCGCGTCGCCGTGTGGTACGCGCGCACCTGGCTCATCGACGCCGCCGCGGACCAGGGCGAGGTGAAGGCCGCCCGCGTCTCGGCACGCGGCGCCTCGGCTGCCGCCGTGGTGGCGCCCGCCATCGTCGCCAGCGCTCCGCACAGTCCCAGGCCCAGCCACGTCTTCGCTGTGGTTGCTCGTGTCATCCGTTCCTCGTGGTGAATGGTGAGGCCCGCATTGTGACAAGTGGGACCGACGCTCCGGGCGGTCTTCCACGTCAACTCCGCGTGACGGCGGCATAACAGTCACCTGGTTGCATTGGAAATACGGTGTAGATGTGTGTATCTGGTCCTTGAGGTATGTCCGTGGCAGCCTGCGCGCGTGACGGAGCCTCTGTTCGATGACCTGCTGGGCCTCGCGTGCTTCGCGCGCGTGGTGGAGCACCGCTCGTTCACCCGGGCGGCGGCGGTGCTCGGGGTGTCCAAGTCGGTGGTGAGCGCGCGTGTCTCCCGCCTGGAGTCCAGGGTGGGGGAGCGGCTGCTCATCCGCACCACCCGCAAGCTCTCCGTCACGGACGCGGGGATGGGGGTGTACGCGCATGCCGCGCGCCTGTTGGAGGAGGCGGGCGCCGCCACGCGAGGGGCCTCCGATGCGGGACGGGGGAGTCTGCGCGTCAACGCGCCCATCAGCTTCGCGCAGATGTACCTGGCCCGGCCCCTGGCGCGCTTCCTCGCGGCCCACCCGGGGGCTTCGGTGGAGGTGATGTTGAGCGACAGGCTGGTGGACCTGGTCGAGGAGCGGGTGGATGTCGCCTTGCGAATCACGCGCCTGCGCGATTCGAACCTCGTGGCGCGCAAGCTCGCGACCACCGCGCTGTATGTCTGCGCGGCGCCCGCCTACCTGAAGCGCAGGGGGACACCCCGCAGGCCCGAGGACCTGTCGGGCCATGCGTGCCTGCGCTACGCGCACCTGCGCGCCGAGGACGAGTGGCGCTTCCACGGCCCCCGGGGGCGCATCCCCGTGTCGGTGAGCGGTCCGCTGACGGTGGCCAACGGCACCCTGCTGCGCGAGGCGGTGGCGGAGGGAATCGGCCTCGCGGTGCTGCCGCGCTTCATGGTGGACGAGGACCTGCGCGCGGGGCGGCTCGTCACCGTCCTGGACGACTTCATGCCGAGGCCCGTGGGCATCCACGCGGTCCACGCGGCGGGGCGCTCCCCCGCGCCGCTGGTGCGCGCCCTGCTCGACGTGCTGGCCGCGGAGTTCCGTCCCGCGCGCTGGGGCTGAACGGACCGACGCACGGGATTGTCCTGCCAGCAGAACGATTCGTTCTCGACACAGACCTTCCGCCGGAGCCGCCAGGCGCGCATTCCATGTCGCGTCAGCTCACCCGTCTTCCGGAGGTCGTCGTCATGCTCGACAACGCATCCCATCCCGCTTCATCCGCCCTCGCCGCCACCGTGCTCCGCGTATCCCTGGGGGTCGTGTTCCTGGCCCACGCGGGCGCCAAGTGGTTCATCTTCACCCTCGAGGGCACCGCCCGGTTCTTCGTGGCCCATGGCTTCCCCGGGTGGACGGCCACGCCGGTGTTCGCCATGGAGCTGCTCGGCGGCCTCGCGCTCATCGCGGGCCTGCGAGTCCGCCTCGTGTCACTGGCGCTCCTGCCCGTGCTGCTCGGCGCCTTCGCGTCCCACGCCTCCCTGGGCTGGATGTTCACCAACCCGGGCGGAGGCTGGGAGTACGTCGCCTTCCTCATCATGGCGCTCGTCACCCAGGTCCTCCTCGGCAGCGGCGCCTTCGCCGTGGACGGCGCCCTCGCGCGAAACGTCTCGGTGAATCACGGCTCGGTCGCCCAGACCTCCACCTCGTGAGCCCGCGCCCGCGCCAGCCCGTCCCCGATGACGACCGAGTAGGGCGGCCTCGCTGGCTGCAGCGCCCGAACCTCCCTCGGCAAGCGCTCACGCTCCCGACGCGCGTACTCCCGCGCCTCGGCCAGTGACGCCACGGCCCCGGGCACGCGCTGTCCCGCGCGCATCACCGGCCGCAACAGCGGACGCCCCTGCGCCGCGTCTCCCCGCCGCACCAGCAGGTCGCGCCTCGCCACGCCGTCCTCCTCCTGCCGGTACACCTGCTTCGCCCCGGGGAGCAGCGCCTTGCCCGCGGACAGCTTCACCCGCGCCCGGCCCGCGTACTCCACCAGCTTGTAGGCCATGTCCAGCGAGGGTGCGTCCGCGGACACGCCCATCGCCGTGCCCACCCCGAAGCTGTCGATGGGCGCGCCCCGCGCGAGCAGCCCCGCCACCTGCTCCTCGTCCAACCCGCCACTGGCCACCAGCCGCACGCGCTGAAGCCCCGCCTCGTCGAGCAGCTCCCGCGCCGCCAGCGACAGCGCGAGCAGGTCCCCCGAGTCGAGCCGCAGCGCGCGCACGCGGAACTCCTCACCCCGCTCGCGCGCCAGCCGGATGACGTGCTGGATGCCCCGCAGCGTGTCGTACGTGTCCACCAGCAGCGTCGCGTCCGGATACACGCGCGTGAAGGCGCGGAACGCCTCCAGCTCATCGTCGTGCGACTGCACGTAGCTGTGCGCCATCGTCCCCGCGAGCGGAATCCCATACCGCTTCCCCGCGAGCACGTTCGACGTCGAGTCCACCCCCGCGAGGTACGCCGCGCGCGCCACCTTCAGCCCCGTGTCCGCGCCGTGGATGCGCCGCAGCCCGAACTCCATCACCGGCCGGCCCCGCGCCGCCTCCACCACCCGCGAGGCCTTGGACGCCGCCAGCGTCTGCAGATGCACCAGGTTGAGCAGGTACGTCTCCACCAGCTGCGCCTCCGGCAGCGGCGCCCGCACCTCCAGCAGCGGCTCCTGCGCGAAGACCGGCGTGCCCTCCGGCATCGCGTCCACGTCCCCGCTGAAGCGGAAGCGCTCCAACCACCGCAAGAGCCGGTCCGAGAAGCGGCCCGTCGACTCGAGCCACGCCAGGTCCTCGGACTCGAAGCGCAAGCCCTCCAGCGTCTGGAGCACGTCCTCCAGGCCCGCCGCCACCAGGTAGTTGCGCTGGCGAGGCAGCCGGCGCGCGAAGAGGCTGAACACCCCCTCGTCCCACTGGCCCTCGGCCAGGTACGCCTCCGTCATCGTCAGCTGGTAGAGGTCCGTCAGCAGCGCGGCCTCGGACTCCATGTCGACTCCCCTCCTGCGCGGGCCCCGAGCCGAGGCGCGGGCCGCACTCGAATGCACGACTCAGGCCGTCACGCCCGCGCCTCCTTGCGCCGACGTCGCGCCCGCCACCCAGCGCTCCAGCTCCGGCTTCGGCATCACCCCGCTGCGCCGCGCCACCTCGCGCCCGCCCTGGAACACCACGAACGTGGGGATGCCCTGCACGCCGAGCGCGCTCGCGGAGCGCGGGTTCTGCTCCGTGTTGAGCTTGAGCACGAGCAGTCGCCCCGCCTGGGCCCGGCCCACCGCGTCCAGGATGGGGGCCGCCGCGCGACACGGTGCGCACCAGGGCGCCCACAGGTCCAACAGGATGGGCACCGGCGAGCCCAGCACCGCCCGGTCCAGCCCCTCGCCGTCCACCTCCTGCGGCGCGCCCGACAGGTCCAGCGCCCGGTGACACCGGCCACACTCGGGGTTTCCCGAGGGTCGGGGCTCTCTCACACGATTGAACGCACCACAGGCCGCGCAGCGGAACATGACGCCTCCTTCTCGACAGCCTCTCATTGCGAAAGGTAGGCCGCGCGGGGCCCCGGCGCGTCCCCCCCGCGAGCACGTCACGCCGAGGGCACCGCCTGCCCGCCCGCCACGGTGCCCTGACTTTTTTGCGCCCTCTGTCGCGCATGCGCAGTTTTTTCGCGGTCCTCCATCGCGCCCGAGCCACGAGGAGGGCATGGTGTGGGCGTTGCAGGGAGCACCATCAGGACGGGCACCCGGTCCGTCGGCGGGAGGGCAGGCATGCGGCTGGCGGTATTCGACACCCATCGCTACGACCGGAGCGCGTTGGAGGAAGCCAACGCGGACTTCGGCCATGCGCTGACCTTCCTGGAGCCCCGCCTCACGGCGCAGACCGCGCGGCTGGCGGAGGGCTTCCACGCCGTGTGCTCGTTCGTGAACGACCGCGTGGACGCGGCCACGCTGGAGTTGCTGCGTGCGTGCGGCGTGCGGCTCGTGGCCACGCGCTCGGCGGGCTACAACCACATCGACCTGGAGGCCGCGCGGCGGCTGGACGTGCGGGTGACGCGCGTGCCGGAGTACTCACCGCACGCGGTGGCCGAGCACGCGGTGACGCTGGTGCTCTCGCTCAACCGCCACATCCCCCGCGCCTTCGCGCGCGTGCGCGACTGGAACTTCTCGCTCGACGGCCTGGTGGGCTTCGACCTGGCGGGCAAGACGGTGGGCATCGCCGGCACGGGCCGCATCGGCCGCGTCGCGGCGCGCATCTTCCGGGGCTTCGGCTGTGACGTCGTCTGCTTCGACGCCGTCGCCGACGCGACCTTCGCGCGCGAGGTGGGCGCCCGCTACGTGACGCTGGAGGAGCTCTACGCCGTCAGCGACGTCATCTCGCTGCACGTGCCGCTGACGCCGGGCACCCACCACATGGTGGACGCGAAGGCGCTGGCACGGATGAAGCGCGGCGTGGTGCTGGTCAACACGGGCCGGGGCGCGCTCATCGACAGCCGCGCGCTCATCGACGCGCTCAAGTCCGGCCACATCGGCGCGGCGGGGCTGGACGTGTACGAGGAGGAGGAGGGCGTCTTCTTCCAGGACCTCTCCGGCCAGGTGCTCCAGGACGACGTGCTGGCGCGGCTGCTCACCTTTCCCAACGTGCTCGTCACCTCGCATCAAGCCTTCCTCACCCGCGAGGCGCTGGGCAGAATCGCCCACACCACGCTCGCGAGCGTCCGGGCCTTCGAGCGCGGCGAGCCCCTGGTCAACGAGGTGCGCGTGGAGCAGGTGCGGCCCGCGTGAACCCCATCCCGTAGCCGACTCGAGGAGTCCCCCATGTCCATCGTCTGCGCCACCAACTTCTCCGATGCCGCGCGCCGCGCGTGTGACGTCGCCGCCGAGCTTGCCCGGAAGGCGAACGTGCCGCTGTTCCTGGTGCACGTGCTCAACCCCAACTCCGCGCGGGCCTTCGGTCCCTCGCTGCTCCAGGCGGCCGAGGCCGCGCTGGGCGACGAGGCGAAGCGGCTGTCCCAGAAGGGCGCGCGCGTGGAGCAGGAGCTGCGCACCGGCGAGCCCTCCGCCGAGGTCGCAGACGTGGCCCGCCAGCGCCTGGCCACGCTCGTGGTGGCGGCCTCGCCCAGCAAGGAGGCCCCGTTCCTGGGCGTCGGCGGGACGGTGGACCGGCTGGCGCAGTCGCTGGAGGTGCCGCTGCTCGCCGTGCAGGACGCGAACGCCATGGAGGCGTGGGCGCGGGGCCAGCGGCCGCTCAAGGTGGTGCTGGGCGTGGACCGCTCGCTGCCGTACGAGGCCGCGCGTGAGTGGGTGCGCGCCCTGGGCGTGTGGGGCCCGCTGGACGTGGTGGGCGCGCGCGTGGTGTGGCCGGACGAGGAGTACCGGCGGCTGGGCCTGCCGCGGCCCATGGAGCTGGCGGAGGTGACGCCGGAGCTGCGCGCGGTGCTGGACAAGGAGACGCAAGCCCTGGTGACGCCGCTGGGCACGCAGGGCGTGAAGGTGCGCACGGTGCTGGAGCCGTCCCTGGGCCGCATCGCGGACCACCTGGTGGAGCTGGCCGCGCGCGAGCAGGCGGACCTGCTGGTGGTGGGCACGCACCACCGCCGGGCGCTGGGGCGCATGTGGAGCGTGTCCCACAACGCGCTGAGGCTGGCGCGGGTGTCGGTGGCCTGCATCCCGTCGCAGGCGATGGCGCCGGGCGTGGACGCGCCCCTGCCGTCGTTCCGCGAGGTCATGGTGGCCACGGACTTCTCCGAGACGGGCAACCACGCGGTGGCGCACGCCTTCGGCCTGGTGCCTCCCGGGGGCAAGGTCTACCTGGTGTCCGTGGCGGAGCTGGGCTCGCAGGTGGACACGGAGCGCGGCCGGCTGATGGCGCTGGTGCCTCGCGAGGCGGAGGCCACCGGACGCCGCGCGCAGGCGGAGGTCATCATGGATGCCGAGGACGTCGTCACCGCGCTGGTGCAGACGGCGGAGCGGCTGGGCGTGGACGCGGTGGTGATGGGGACCCACGGGCGCACGGGGCTCAAGCGCGCGCTGCTCGGCTCGACGACGCAGGCGGTGCTGTCGCGCACCTCGCGGCCGGTCCTGCTGGTGCGGCCTCCCACCGTGTGAAAGGCGACGCTCCATGTAGGGCCCGCCCACCCGGAGGGCGGGCCCTCGTACGACGCGTCGAAGTGTTGACCCGAGGATGGCCGGGAGGCTCCAGCAGGTTGGCGGCACGCCAATGGATTGGAGTCAGGCCCTCTTCCTGGGTGGGATGGTGGTAGGTGTCCTCGTCCCTTTACCCTGGAAAGGACCTGACCATGGCCGTCACGCTGCCCCCTCTTCCCTACGCCCATGACGCCCTCGCTCCGCACATGAGCAAGGAGACGCTGGAGTACCACCACGACAAGCACCACGCGGCGTACGTGAACAACCTCAACAAGCTGCTGGACGGCAAGGCCGAGGCCAACAAGTCCCTGGAGGAGATCATCCTCAGCAGCGACGGCGGCGTGTTCAACAACGCGGCCCAGGTCTGGAACCACACCTTCTTCTGGAACTGCATGAAGCCCAAGGGCGGCGGGCTGCCCACGGGCGAGCTGCTGGCGGCCATCGAGCGCGACTTCGGCTCCTTCGACAAGTTCAAGGAGGAGTTCTCCAACGCGGCCGCCACGCAGTTCGGCTCCGGCTGGGCGTGGCTGGTGCTGGACAAGAACAAGCTGGCCGTCACCAAGACGAGCAACGCGGACCTGCCGATGAAGCACGGCCAGAAGGCGCTGCTGACCATCGATGTGTGGGAGCACGCGTACTACATCGACCACCGCAACCTGCGGCCCAAGTTCATCGAGACGTTCCTCACGCACCTGGTCAACTGGGACTTCGTGGCGGACAACCTCCTCAAGAAGGGCTGAGGTTTCCACCGGGGGGTGGCTTTCCAAGGCGGGCTGTCATTGGGTTGAATGACAGCCATGGCCCTTGCCGCCCCCCGTTGGTCGTCCCACCGCCGGAGCCGGGGCGTGACGAAAGCCCTGGTGCTCGTGGCGCTCTGTCTGGTGATGGGCGCCGCGGCCGGGCTGTTCGTCCTGAAGCAACGCGGGTTGTCCGGCGAGGGAGGCCCCACCGCGCGGGCCCCTGTCGTGTGGTGCGAGGGTTTGCCGGTGGAGCGCTGCGGGCAGCATCCGCGCGACTGCCGCGTCTTGGCCTACTGCGATGGCGTGAAGTTCTGCGCGGCGACGACGGCAGCGCCTGAGCCCTGTGGCGTGGCGGGCGAGCGACCCGAGGGCATCGAGGGAGGGGCTGACGGGGCGGCCTCGCTCGTGGAGGTGGCGGAGGAGCCGGTGATGGAGGCCGTGCTCCGCTCGGACGGGTTCCGCCTGGGTGAGCTCATCGCCTCCGGGCGTGGCATCAACCTGCCGGGCAGGTCCAAGGCCACGCGGAACCTCTCGCCGCTGATGGCGGCGGCCGAGAAGGCGGATGTGGCCATCACCCGGCTGTTGCTCTCGTCGGGGGCGGACCCCTCCCTGCGGGTGCCCCGGCACGCGGAGGCCTGGCCGCCCCATGGGTGGACCGCGCGGTGCTTCGCCCGTTTCCAGGCGCTGTCCGCGGTGGAGGCGGGGCTCGTGGGCGCGAACACGGAGGAGGAGGGGTGTCTGCGGGAGGCGGACCTCCTGTCGGCGTTCCGGAGCCGGGACTCCACGCGCGCCCTCTCGCTGAGCCGCGAGCTGCGCGGAAAGGTGCAGGTCCGGGTGCTCGAGCGGGCCGCGGAGCTCTCCCTGAAGCACCGCAGCCCCTTGTTGATGCGCGCGGCGGTGGGCGCGGGCTGGGTTCCGCCGAAGGGCAACGAAGCCAGCTTCGAGCGCTGGCCCGCCTACCGGGCGTTGCTCCAGCGGGACCTGCAGACCGTGGAGGTCCTCGTGGAGGCGGGGGCGCGGTGGCCGCCGCTCGCGGAGCTGGCCCGGCTGGGACATGCGGACCTGGTGCGGCGCTCCCTCGAGGCGGGGGCGGACCCGAATGCCCAGCTGCCTCGGCTGCCCACGCCGCTCGTGGCGGGGGTGCAGTCGGGGAGCAGCTCGGTCGTCGACGTGCTGCTCGAGAAGGGCGCCGACCCGAACCTGCCGAGCCGGGGGGACGTGATGCCCCTGGGCGCCGCGGTGAACCGCCCGGGGGGCGCTCCCGCGGACGAGGAGATGGTGGGGCTGCTGCTGGAGGCGAAAGCGAATCCCAGCACGGCGGGGAAGGTGGGCGCCCTGTTGTACGCGGCGACGGGGGCCTGTCGTCCGAGCATGATTCCCCTGGTGCTGAGCCATGGGGCTCGCTGGGACAAGGCCACCCAGGGCGCGTTCCTGTATCTGTCGGCCCTGGACGCCCGCAGGTGCCCGGACGCCTCGAAGCTGGAGCTGCTCCAGGCCCTGCTCGCGGCGGGTGTCACGCTGAGCGCCGAGGACGCGGAGCGCCACGATGCGCGGTGGCGCGAAGCCATCCTCCATCCCCCCTTCGCGCGGGTCCTGCGTCAGGCGGGGCTGGTGCTGGCGCCCGTGCCTCCCAAGCCGGTGCATGAGAAGCACCTGCTCCTGTTCGACTCCGCGGACAGGGGCAAGGACCCGCGTGGCGAGCCCCGGTGGAACAACGCCGCGTCCTCCGACGCGCCGTGAGGTCCGCTCAGAAGGCGATGCCCGTCTGGATTTGCGGCCCGAAGCTGAAGCCGCTGTCGCCCGGCGCGCCGGTGAAGAACAGCGGCAGGTCCAGCTCGAGGAACCACTTGAGGTGTTCGGTGATGGGGAAGGGCTTCACGACGATGGGCACGACGCCCAGGTTGAACGGCTGGCCCGCGCCCACCTGCATGGCCAGGCGCACGCCGGCGGTGAAGCCGCCGAAGTTGTAGAGCAGGCCCGGGTCCACCACGAAGCTGGTGCCCACCCGCTCCGGCTCGCCGTCCTTCTCGAAGTCCCAGCGGCTGAAGGCGATGAACTCGAAGTCGAGCGTCCACTGCTCGGTGAGCTTCAGCGAGATGCCGGGCGTCAGGCCCAGGGAGAAGAAGTCCCCGCCGATGACCGTGGTGTCATCGTCGGTGATGTTGAGCAGCGGCAGCGCGAAGCCCACGTGACCGCCCAGCCGTGGATACATGGCCGCCATGCCGGAGCCGCCCATGGCGGCCTCTTCGTGGTGACGGCGGTGCCGCTTGTCCTTCTTGAGTGAGTACCCGGAGCTGGGGCGCCAGTCCTCGCCCGCGTGCTCGGTGGCCTGCGCGCTCCAGGGCGCGAACGTCGCGAGCAGCCCACCCAGCCCCACCATGCCTCGCCAACCCAGCCGACTCCCCATGCAGTCATCCCCCTCGTGACACTTCGCCCTACCTCGACACGACGGAGGGTGGGGAGCTCCTCAAGTCAGGACAAGCCGGCCGGGACTGGGGGACAAGGGGCGCGTCGGATTCTGGTGGGCCTCAGGGCAGCTCGCAGTCGAGGAAGTCCTTCTCGAAGACAGGGCCCAGCAGCATCCGCTTGCCGAAGACGGCGGCGGTGGCGGTGGCGGAGGTCTGCTGTCCGTCGTCGAGGAAGACCTCGGTGACCTTCATGTCCGCGTCGGTGCCGGACAGGCGCAGCACCTGGGCGGGCGCGCGGGCCTTGCCGGTGGTGTCGCCCGCATAGGCGGCGAAGTCGAGCAGCTTCGGATGGGCGGCGACCCAGAGGTTGCCCTCGGCGTCGAGCTCGATGTTGTCCGGGCCGGTGTCCAGCGCGAGCGAGTGGCGCAGGGTCAACGCGCCCGTCTCCACGTCGCGCGAGTAGCTGTCGAGCGTGCGACCCACGGCCTGCGCCAGGTACACCGTGGCCCCGTCGTGGGAGCGGTTGATGCCATTGGCGTACGTGGTGCCCTCGATGACCTTCTTGAAGCGCTGGCCGTCGAAGTAGAGGACGTTGCCCTGGCCCAGCTGGAGATAGTCCTCCAGGGTCTGCCAGAAGCCCGGCGGGTTGCCGTGGTCGTTCGTCACGTAGAAGCGCTCGGCGTCCACGGCGACCACGTCGTTGGGCGAGACGAGCTCGGGGCCCTCGCGGGTGGCGCGGTGGACGAGCAGGCCGTCGCTGCCCACCTCGAAGCGCTCGATGGTGTTGCGGTGCCCCGGGAGGTGGTTCACGACGAAGAGCGTCTGCGCGCCGGTGGGGTCCACGTACAGGCTGATGCCGTGGGGCTGGAAGGTGCCCTGGAAGCTCCCGGTCAGCAGCACCGGCGGCGTGTCGCCCTCGAGCGAGTAGCGGTAGATGTCGCCCCGGACGGGGGCGCCGGCCGCCATCGCCGCGCGGCGGTCATGCGAGGACACGTAGGCGTACTCGCCGCTCGGATGGAAGGTGAGGTCCTCCGCGCCGGGCATGCCCGACACCGGCTTGCACCTGCCGGGGGCGTGGGGGGCGATGGAACGGAACTGACCCGCGTCTCTCATTGTCTTGAGCGCGAAACCCGCGAGCAGCACGCACAGCATGCCCGCGACCATCAGGAATTTCTTCATGGGGATTGGGAGGCAGGGAGGAGGAATCCCGCAGGCTACCACGGCGGTGTGGAGGCGGCTGGGGCCCTGGCGCCAGGTCCTGGTGACGGGGGGCTTCTTGCTGTGGCTGAGCCAGTCGCGCGGGGCCCTCTGGGACGTCCGCCCGCCGGAGCCGACGACGGTGTACCTGCCGGTCTCGCGGGTCGAGGGGCCCTCCGGGCCGATGCGCACCTTCGAGGATGGGATTGACGTGAGGGGGCGCGTGCTCGACGCGCGCGGCAGGCCCGTGGCCCGGGGCTTCGTCTCCTTCACGCTGCCGGGCGGCCTGTGTGGCAACGAGCCTCGGATGAAGGGGCGGGTGGCGTTCACCGAGGGCGTCTTCCGGGTGGAGCTCCCCCACGCGAGGTTCGTGACGGTGGTCGCGGAGGACGGCCGCGCGAGCTCGGTCCGCGTCGAGCCAGGGCTGTTCCGGAGGGTGGAGGTGACGGCGGTGCTGCCGGACCACCCGACCGCGCCCTCGGGCGCGGACGCCGTGCTGCCCTGGGCACGGCCCGAGGGGCCCATCGACGAGATGTCCGAGCGGCGCTCGCCGCATGAGGCGCGCCAGGCCGCGGCGCTGACAGGCCCCCCGCGCACCGCCTGTGAGTACCTGGCGGGTGCGCGCTTCGAGACCGTGGCGGTCCCCTCACAGGGGGCCCGGGAGGTCGAGTTCCCCGTGACGTCCGCGGGGGAGCTCACGTTGGACCTGGGGCGCTTCGTCGGGTCATCCCCGGTGGACTGCGACGGCTGGAGCCTGGTCAAGGTGGACCGGTCCTGGATGACGCGGCAGCGCGTGGGCCACGTGGAGCCGTCGACGGGGCGACTCGTGCTCGAGGGCGTCGAGTACCTGCGCGCGGGCCCGGTCCACGGGGGCCGCGTGTACTGAGCCGCGCGTGCCGGACGCTTCCGGGCGCGGAGGGCGGGCTCGCGCGGGCGGGCGGGCTTCAGGGAAGATGCGCGCGGTGGCCTCCACCGGAGCGAGGACGGCATGGACCTGGAAGAGTTGCGAGCCTTCGTGGGCGTGGCGGAGACGGGCTCGTACCTGGAGGCGGCGGAGGTGCTGGCGGTGTCGCGCACCACGCTGCGCAGGCGCGTGGAGGCGCTGGAGGCCCGCGCGGGCGTGCCGCTGCTCACGAGCACCCGGACGGGCATCATCCTGACGGAGGCGGGGGCCCTGCTCGCGCGCCGGGGCCGCTTGATGATGCAGGAGACGAGCGCGCTGGTGGCGTCGCTGCGCGAGGTGGGGCACACGCCCTCCGGCACCCTGCGGGTGGTGCTGCCGGTGGG
Organism: Myxococcus sp. XM-1-1-1; assembly: GCF_020037095.1. NCBI lineage: Bacteria > Pseudomonadati > Myxococcota > Myxococcia > Myxococcales > Myxococcaceae > Myxococcus > Myxococcus sp. XM-1-1-1. The sequence continues at coordinate 79,459 of NZ_JAIQDH010000020.1, read as the reverse complement.
GATGCCGCCGCACCTGCTCGCGCCGCTCTTCGGCCTGCTGCGGACCACCTATCCCCAGCTGCGCGTGCACGCGCGCTTCAGCGAGCACCCTTTGTCGGAGTCGCTGGAGGACGTGGACCTGGCGGCGCACTTCGGCGACGCGCTGCCCCGCGGGCCGTGGCTGTCGCAGGTGGTGCTGCGCGTGCGCGAGGGGCTGTGGGCCAGCGAGACCTACCTGCGCCAGCGTGGCATGCCCGCCTCCGTGGAGGACCTGAAGGCGCACGAGCTGTTCTGCTGGCAGGCGCCCGGTGACGACGCGAGCGTGTGGCCCACGCTCACGGGGGCCCCGTTCCCGGTGGCGCCCGCGCTCATCTCCACCGACATCCACTTCGTCCGCGTGTGTTGTCTGGCGGGGCAGGGCATCGGCCTGATTCCCAGCGTGGAGCTGCCGGACCCGGCGGGAGGGGACGCGCTGGTGGCGGTGCTCCCGGACGTGGTGGGCCGGGTGCGCCCCTTGAGGCTGAGCGTGCCGGAGGCCCTGAGCGAGATTCCCAAGGTGCGCCAGGTGCTCACGCACATCCGCCAGTTCCTCGAGCCGCTGTGATGGGGCGGGGCGGCCATCGGGTGGCCATCTTCGGCCATCCGCGGGCCCTCGCATCCACGCTACGCCAGGAGCGTCTCATCCCCGCCCTGGAGCCCGCCATGCGTCCGTTGCTGATGTCGCTCGTGTCGACCTGTGTCCTCGTGTCCTCGGCCCACGCCAAGGACCCCGCGCTCGGGGCGAGCACCTTCACCGTCTACGAGGCGTTCCTCAGCCCCGCGCAGGAGCCGGGTGAGGAGTCGGAGGTGCCCAAGCTGTTGGAGAAGAGCCTGGGCGCCACCGCGCCCTCGACGCCGCGCGAGGCGCGCAAGTCCCGCGGGTACGGCGTGCTGCGCTTCAGCAAGGATTTGACCCGGGCCTACGTGGAGGTGGAGATGACGGGCGTCAATCCCGCGGACATCCTCATGTTCCACATCCACTGCGGGCCGCCCGGGGTGCTCGGGCCGGTGGTGGTGGACTTCGGGGAGCTGGGCAACCTGTCGAAGACGCTCGCCAACGGGCGCTGGTCCGTGGAGCTCACCAACGCCAACGTCACCTTCGTCAAGGAGATGAAGGGCATCAAGCCCGGGCTGCCGGAGAGCTGCCCCGCGGAGCTGGGGTTCCTTGCCCAGACGCGGACGCTGGCCAGCCTGGAGTCCCTGGCGCGCAAGGGCGTGCTCTACTTCAACCTGCACACCAAGGCGCATACCTATTACGGGGAGATGCGCGGACAGCTCTACGCCGCGCAGCCCTGAAGGTGCCGCGCCGCCGGCGCAATCGTCTGGCTTTTCGTTCGATATGCGGGAGGGACCCCGGACGTTTGGAGTCCAGGGGCCGGAACACATGAACGAGGAGCTTCATGACGAACCGGTGGAAAGGTGGCGTGCTCTGGGTCCTGCTCTGCGCGGGGATGGGGAGCGCGTGTTCCCGCGAGCTGGATGACGTGGTGAAGGTGCCCGTGGAGCAGGGGCCCTCCCACAGACTGGAGGACCACGGGGACTGGTCCACCGAGCCGCTCGCCGCCTGCCCGGTGCTCCCCGCCGGGAGTACGAGCGCCGCGTGCGGAACGCTGGAGTCCTTCGACCTGTCGGCCTGCTCGCGCGACAGCCTGGGGGCGGTGCGGGGCGCGGGCATCTTCACCCTGCATGTCATTGGCAATGACATCCTGACGAACGACAACAGCCAGGGCACCGGAGCGGTGCGCATCCTGGAGGACGGGCGCGTGTTCCAGGATGGCGTGCCCTTCCCGGAGTCGCGCCTGGATGAGAGCACCTTCTTCGCCTCGCGCGGCGGCACGCTTCCGGATGGGCGGGCGTACCGGACGTCGATGGTGGGGTGCAAGGCGGAGGGCTCGACGCGGCTGACGGGCTGCTTCGTGAACTGCCTGGGTGGCACGCCGGCGTTCCAGGGCACCTTCGAGCTGGAGAAGGTCCGCCGGCGCGAGGGCGAGGCGGAGGGCTCCAAGCTGGAGCTGGTGGGTGAGGGCGTGGTGCCCCAGGGCACGGTGGCCGACGTCTTCGTCACCAAGGGCCACGCCTACGTGGTGTCGCTGGAGGATGCGTTCAAGGGGCCCGGCGGGCTCTACGTGTTCGACCTGGCGGACCGCAAGGCGCCCCGGCTGGTGAAGAACGTGTTCTTCCCGGGGGACAGCTACTGGAACGGCGTGTGGGCCAAGGACGACGCGCTGTATGTCGCCAGCGCGGCGCGGGGGCTGCTGGTGTTCGACATCTCGGACCCGGCGGACCCGGTGCTGGTGAGCGCGCTGCCGGGCGGAGGTGCGGTCAACGTGCACACCGTTTTCGTGGCGATGGACCGGCTGTATGCGATGTCCATCTCGCCGGCGCCGGTGACGCTCATCTTCGACGTGAAGAACGCGCGGGAGCCGGTGCTGCTCGGTCGCTACGCGGACCCGAGCGTCAATCCCAGCGTGGCCTCCTTCCCGCATGACGCCACGGCGTGGGGCAACCGGCTGTTCGTGAATCACTGGCGCGCGGGCCTGCTGATTCTCGACGTGAGCGACCCGGCGAACGTGGTGAAGGTGGGGGAGTATGTCTATCCGCGCTCCACCAGCCACACGAACCGCTGGCACTACGTGAACAACCGCCTCATCGTCTTCGAGGGCGGCGAGGACTGGGGAGGGCACGTGCGGGCCATCGACATGACGGACCCGAAGGACCCCATCCTCGTCGGCGAGTACCGGCTCACCCCGGGCGTCTCCGTGCACAACATGGAGCTGAAGGGGAATCGGCTCTACCTGAGCCATTACCAGCACGGCGTGCGGGTGCTGGACGTGTCGCGGCCCTCGGAGATGAAGGAGGTCGCCTACTACAACACCTGGCGGGCGACGGACCGGGCGCGGGGGTTGATGTTCTTCGACGGCGCCATCGGCGTGCGCATCCCGGATGACGGCCACGTGTATGTCATCGACACCTCGCGGGGCCTGCTCATCTTCGAGGAGGTGGAGTAGCGGACGTGACGCCGCGCCGGAGGTGGGCCTCGTGTCCGCCTCCGGCGGTGGGGTCCTCCTCCGGGATGACTGGCATGGTCTCGCGCGGGCCTCCTGGCCTACGCTCGCGCGGGGTGCCGGGTCATTCGAAGTCGGGAGCCGGAGAGATGGGCTCGATGAAGCGTTACGGGTGGATGGTGGTGTTGCTGCTCGCGGGCGGCTGTGGTTCGCGTCACCACGGGCCGACGGTGCACGAGCGCCGGGCGGCGATTCGGGCCGACCATGCGGGCAAGTATGGCGGCGAGGGCTTCCAGGCCACGCAGTGGGGCATGTCGCGCGCGCAGGTGCGGGCGCTGTACCCCGAGGCGCTGGTGACGGCGCGCGAGGACCTGGTGGTGTCGACGACGCTCGGGGAGCGTCCGGCCCGGGTGTTCTTCCTCTTCGCGGGAGACAAGCTGGGCTCGGTGTTCGTGCGCTTCGCGACCCCGGAGGTCCTGCGGGACGAGCACCAGCAGATGGTGGAGGTGCTGAACGCGAAGTACGGGCGGCCCCGGAAGCGAGGCTCGTCGCGACGTGTGTTGAAGTACCGCGAGTCCATCGACCTGGCGTGGCTGCTCACCAAGACGTCGCCGCCCGCGGCTGAGTGGGCGCCCGCGCGGCGAGATTCCGCGTTCGGGACGAGCGAAGCACCGGCGGAGGCGATGTCCTCGCCGCCGCTCGTGGAGGAGTCGGGGAGGGTGACCGTGGCGCCTCCCGTGGAGGCGCAGGCGATGGAAGGGCGGGCGGGGAGCGAGGCATCCGCTCAGGCGCAGTCGACGGGAGGACAGGCGGAGATCGCGACACCCGCGCAGGAGCAGTCGACGGGAGGACGCGCAGGGAGCGCGGCACCAGCGCGGGCGCAGGCGACGGGAGGACAGGCGGGGAGCGAGGCACCCGCGCGGGCCCAGGCGAGCGGAGTTCCTGCGGACGATGCGATGGCCTCATCGCGCGAAGGGGCTCGGGAGGGCGAGGCGCAGATGGACGTGCCGCCGCTCGTGGCGGTCGAGCAGGACGCGATGGACGAGGCGCCGCCGCCGCTCGTGGAGGCCCAGGTGGACGATGACGACCGGCCTGACGCGTACGACGACACCCAGGAGGAACCCTCTTCTCCGGAGCCGGAGATTCGCGCGTCCCGGAACGGGTACGTGGTCGTCGCCCGCTGGAAGGCCCCGGAGACGGCGGTCCGGCTCCTGGGCTACCAGGTGGCGCGAGACCGCCTGCTGACGCTGCTCTACGAGAGCGATGCCTACGGCGAGGAGATTCGCGAGGAGATGGAGGGGCGGCTCGCCGCGGAGCTGCGCAAGCAGGCCCGCGACTTCTAGCGGACAGTGACGGCGGACCCCGCGTCACTCCCTGCTTCCCGCCGAGCGAAAGACATGGTTCCTCCCGGCTTTCGTCACGGAAGTCCGGCCGGGAGGAATCACATGAGCATCCAGGGTTCGAAGGTCGCCCTCGTCACCGGGGCATCGCGAGGCATCGGCGCGGCGGTCGCGGAGCGGCTCGCGCGGGACGGCTTCAGCGTCATCGTGAACTACTCGAGCTCCGCGGGGCCCGCGGAGGCGCTCGTGCGTGACGTCGAGCGGGCCGGCGGCAAGGCCCTGGCCGTGAAGGCGGACATCAGCAAGAGCGCCCAGGTGCGCGGCATGTTCGACGCGGCCGAGAAGGCCTTCGGCGGCGTGGACGTGCTGGTCAACAACGCGGGCATCATGACGCTGTCGCCCGTGGCGGACATGGAGGACGCCGCCTTCGAGCGGCTCGTCGCCGTCAACCTCCAGGGCACCTTCAACACCCTGCGCGAGGCCGCGCGTCGGCTGCGCAAGGGCGGGCGCATCATCAACTTCTCCTCCAGCGTGGTGGGCCTGCTGCAGCCCACGTACGCCGTCTACGCGGCCACCAAGGCGGGCGTGGAGGCGATGACGAGCGTGCTGGCCAAGGAGCTGCGCGGCCGCGACATCACCGTCAACGCCGTGGCCCCCGGCCCCACCGCCACGGACCTGTTCCTCGACGGCAAGCCCCAGGAGGTCGTCGACCGGCTGGCGAAGCTGGCCCCGCTGGAGCGGCTGGGGCAGCCCGTGGACATCGCGTCGGTGGTCTCCTTCCTCGCGGGCCCCGACGGCGCGTGGGTCAACGGGCAGGTGCTGCGCGCCAACGGCGGCATCATCTGACGCGGAGTGCCCGCCTCACGGCGAGCCGTGCACATCGACATAGGCGCGCTGGGCCGGCACGGACACGAGCCGGCCCTCCGGCATCACGTACGCGGTGAGCCGCCCGCCGTACACGCAGCCCGAGTCGAGCCCCACGGCGTGCGGATGTTGCTGCACGCCGCGCATGGCGTCGTGGCCGAAGATGACCAGCTCCGGCCCCTTCCAGCAGCTGGCCCAGGGCACGCCGCCGTCCACCCGCTTCGACGGCGTCCCGTCCGGGGCGATGCTGCGCAGGTTGAGCAGCTCGTCCGCGCGCTGCGCCTCCAGGGGAACTCCCGGCACCAGCCCGCCGTGCACCGCGAGCACGTTCAGCTCCGGGAAGCGGCGATACAGCGGCTGCGCCTCCAGGTACGCCCAGTCCTCGGCGCACAGCGTGTCGAGCACCTGGCGGTGCTCCTTGCCCAGCTTCTTTCCCTCGGGCCCGCGGCCCGAGTGCCAGCGCAGCACGTGCGCGTCGTGGTTGCCGCGCACCGCGAGCATCCCCAGCTCGCGCGCCCGCCGCACCACACCCGCCGAGTCCGGCCCCTTCGCGACCAGGTCCCCCACCAGCACCACGCGGTCGTCGGGGCACCAGCCGCACGCGGTCAGCAGCGCGTCCAGCTCCCGCGCGCAGCCGTGCACGTCGCCGATGAAGAGCGTGCGCATCGCTCACTCCACCTTCGAGCGCAAGAGGCGGCTGAGGTTGACGTCGAGCTGGCTGGAGATGAGGCGCAGCACGCTGTCGAGCTGCGAGCCGGTCAGCCGCAGCTTCTCGGTGAGCAGGCGCCGCGTCTCCTGGAGGAGCGACTCCTGCGCGGCCACCACCCAGCGCGCCGCCGTGGAGCGGTGCACGCCGTACAGCGCGCCCAGCTGGTCGATGCTCAGCCCGTCCAGGTACTTCATGCGCAGGAAGTTGCGCTGACGCGCCTCCAGCGTGCCGAGCGCGGTGGTGAACGACGCGCTGAACTCCGCGCGGTACGTGTTCTTCAAGTAGACGAGCTCCGGGTCGTCCCCGGGCGCGACGAGCAGCGACAAATCCCCATCATCCGCCTGGGGGTGTCCGCCGCGCTGGCGCTGCCAGTCGAGCGCGAGCCACAGCGCCGCGGCGCGCACCCAGCCGCTCAAGGGACCCGTGCCGGGGTAGGCCGCCAGTCGGGCGGGGGCATCCTGGCTGCCCACCAGCATGCGCTGGCGCAAAAGCTGGCGGACCTCGTCGAGCCCCGAGGGCGGCAGCTTCAGCCGCGCCACGGCGGCGTTCACCTCGGGCATGAAGCTCGCCTCGAAGGCACTCAACGCGGAGGGGAGCTGGTCCGCCGCCGCGCGCGCCAGGTAGACGTCCGGGAGGTGGAACTTCTCCACGTCCTCGGAGGGGGCCTGCGCGGGGAGCAGCCGCGCCAGGTGGACGACGAAGCGCGCGCCGTCCAGTTCCACCCCGGGCCACGCCGCGCGCGCCGTACCCAACACGCGCGCGAGCAACGCCTGAAGCGGGGGCAGCGACTCCGGCGCGCAGGGGACACCTCGCGCCGCGATGAAGGCCTGGGCCAGGGAAACGTCCGGGGAGGACACGCCGTGGGACGATAGCACCCCCCTCCCGTAATCCAGATTCGACCATTTCCGAAGTGAACGCTTGTTTGCCCCGTCTCGTGACGGGAGTGGGACGCCTGGGTGCCTTGTGTGACAAGGGGCTCGCCTGTCCCGGAAACGGGCGCCCGCGGCCCCTGGACCGCGCGCTCCCTGGCCCGGCCATTGCTGGTATGGGACGGGAGTCGACGTCGCGGAGGTGCACGTGGAGTCCATTGGTGGCGGGCCTGGGGACGCGGCTCATACCTCGTGGTTGGAGCTGAGCGCGGGTGCGCTGAGGCACAACGTGGAGGTGTTCCGGGCGCTGGAGGGGGGCAAGGGGTCCTCGGGGGCACTGGGCGTGGTGCTCAAGGGCAACGCCTACGGACACGGGCTGTCGCAGGTGCTGCCGGTGGTCCATGGGCGGGTGGACATCCTGTACTTCATCGCGCCGCAGGACGCGCTGCGGGTGCGGGAGCACGAGCGGGCCCAGGGCCTTGCTCCCCGGCAGGTGGTGGTGCTGGGGGCGGTGGCGCCGGAGGAGGCGGTGGTGCTGGCGCGGGAGGGCGTGGAGGTGGTGGTGGCCGACCGTGGTTGGGAGGCCGCGGTGCCGGTGCTGCGCGCGGCCAGGCTGGCTCGGCCGCTGCGGGTCCATGTCCACATCGACACGGGCCTGGGGCGCGAGGGCTTCACGTTGGAGCAGCTGCCCGGGGAGACGCGGTTCCTCGTGGACGCGCGCGACGTGCTGGAGGTGGTGGGCGGGCTGAGCCACTTCGCCAACACGGAGGACGTGACGGAGCAGGGGTACGCGCTGGCGCAGGTGGACGCGTTCGAGACGGGGCTGGGGCTGCTGTCGGCGCAGCTGGGGACCGGGCGGGTGTTGCAGCGGCACATCGCCGCGAGCGCCGCGACGCTGGTGCTGCCCCGGGCGCGCTACGAGGCGCGGCGGGTGGGGATTTCGTTGTACGGGCTGTGGCCGTCGGCGGAGACGCGGCTGTCGGCGCGGCTGGTGCTGGGCGAGGTGCCGTCCTTGCGGCCGGTGTTGTCGTGGCGGTGCGGGAGTCAGGTGGTGAAGTGGCTGCCGGCGAATGCGTACGTGGGCTATGGCTGCACGTACCGGACGTCGGAGCCCACGCGCATCGCTGTATTGCCGGTGGGGTACTACGACGGCTACCCGAGGCTGGCGTCGGGCAAGGCGCACGTGCTGGTGAACGGGCGGCGGTGCGCGGTGCTGGGGCGCGTGATGATGAACCACCTCATCGTGGACGTGACGCGGGCGACGCCGGACGAGCACCCCGTGACGGCGACGCTGCTGGGGCGCGACGGCGAGGAGTCCATCACCGCCGAGGCGCTCGCGGGCTGGGCGCAGACCATCCACTACGAGGTCGTCACGCGCCTGGGCGCGCACCTGCGCCGCGTGGTGGTGGAGTAGGGCCCCGGTCAGCGCTTCGCGTCCATCCCAGCGGGCGCCGGACGCCGCCCGGGTGGTCGCGCGGCGGCATCACGCGGCCGCGCGATGGGGGGCAGCCGGGCGCGCGCGCCTCAGCGCTTCGCGTCCGTCGCCGCGGGCGGCTGCACCTTCCAGCGGCGGTGCAGCCACATCCACTGGTCGGGGTACTTGCGGATGCAGCGCTCCAGCGCGGCGGTGATGCGCGCGGTGTGCTCCGTCACCGGGTCCGCGCACTCACCGGGCGCGGGCGCCGGGATGGGGCCCTCCACCTCCAGCCGGAAGCGCGCGCCCTTGCCGCTGCGCACGCCCATCACCACGAACACCGGCGCGCCCGTGCGCTGCGCGGCCACCGCGCACGCGGGCGTGGTGGACGCGAGCCGACCGAAGAACGGCACGAACACCGCGGCCTTCGCCGGCAGCGCCTGGTCCAGCAGCATGTAGGGCGACTCGCCGCGCTCCACCGCCTCCGAAATCTCCTGGATGGCGCCGCGCGGATAGATGAGCCCCGCGCCGCAGCCCAGCCGGTTCTCCGCGATGCGCGTGTTGAGCGCGCCCTTGAGCGGACGCACCAGCGCGTCGATGCCCACGCCCCAGCGAATCAGCATGTCGCCGAGCAGCTCCCAGTTGCCGAAGTGCGCCGTCACCAGCAGCGCGCCCTGGCCCGTGGCCACCCGGGCCCGCAGCGCGTCCCAGGCCTCCTGGCCCACGACCCCCTGCTCGCCCCAGTCGGCGGGCAGCCGGTCCCCACCGGGAATCGACTCCAACACCACGCGCGACATGTTGATGTACGCGCCCCGCGCGATGTCGCGCCGCTCCGCGTCGCTCTTCTCCGGCAGCCCGCGCGCCAGGTTGTCCATCACCACGCGGCGACGGATGCCCAGCGTGTACGCCAGATTGCCCACGAAGCGGGCGAGTGCGTCACGCGACTGGGGCGACAGCCAGGTGATGAAGGCGAAGACGGGCCGCGTCAGGAGCTTCACCAGCGCGCCGGGCGGCGTGCCGATGATGCGGCGCAGGTGCTCCGCGGGCTGCTTCTGGGCGTTCGTTACCGGGACGACCTGGTCGGAAATGGGAGCGGAGGCGGACACGCGGGCACTCCACCCCGAAGTGAAGTTTCCGGCAAGGACACACTCGCGCTCGGCGCTACCCTGGCTGCTCGGCATAAGACACACTGCGCGCCATGCCCAACCTGCTCCGTCCGGTGGCGCTGGCCACCGTTGCCCTGTTGTCCGCATGCGGTGCCCGGCAGACCCCGCCGGTCACCGAGCCCGTGGCGACCACCGCCGCGGCTCCCTCCACCGCGGCCCCCACGCCGCCCACGCTGCGCCTGCCCAAGGACGTGCGTCCCAAGGGCTACGCCGTGGAGCTCACCCTGGACCCGAAGGCCTCCGCCTTCCAGGGCGTCGCGGAAATCGGCCTCGACGTGTCGAAGCCCACCACCGTCGTGTGGCTGCACGGCAAGAACCTCACCGTGAAGCAGGCCACGCTGACGCAAGGAGGCACGCCGCGCGAGGCGACCGTGCACCGGAGCGAGGCGGGAGACTTCCTGGGCTTCTCCGTGAAGGAGCCGCTGACGCTGGGCACCGCGAAGCTGCGCGTCGTCTACGAGGGCATCGCCTCCGAGAAGGAGACGGATGGCGCCTTCCGCGTGAACGAGGGCGGTGACTGGTATGTCTTCACCCAGTTCGAGCCCATCGACGCGCGCCGCGTCTTCCCGTGCTTCGACGAGCCCGAGTTCAAGGTGCCCTGGCAGTTCACCTTCCACGTGCCCGCGGGCAACGTGGCCGTCACCAACACGCCGCAGCTGGCAGAGGAGGCCCGCCCCGACGGCGGCCGCACCTACCGCTTCGGCCGCACGCAGCCCCTGCCCAGCTACCTCATCGCCTTCGGCGTGGGCCCGTTCGACTTCCTGGAGGCGGCCGACTCCGGACAGAAGAAGGTGAAGACGCGCATCATCACCCCGCGCGGCCGCACCGTGGAGGGCACGTACGCCGCCAAGGTGACGCCCGAAATCCTCGCCGCGCTGGAGGCGTACTTCGGCATCCCCTACGCATACGAGAAGCTGGACGTCATCGCGGTGCCGCTGCTCGGCGGCGCCATGGAGCACCCGGGCCTGGTGACGTTCAACTCGCAGCTCATGCTGTCCAAGCCGGAGGAGGACTCCATCGGCCGCCAGCGCGCCTTCTCGGAGACGCAGGTGCACGAGCTGGGGCACCAGTGGTTCGGCAACCTCGTCACCCTGGCGTGGTGGGACGACCTGTGGCTCAACGAGTCCTTCGCGTCCTGGGTGACGCCGCGCATCGTCGAGTCCTGGCAGCCGACGTGGGACGCGCCGGTGGAGCGCGTGCAGGACCGCAGCCGCTCGCTGGACGCCGACAGCCTCTTGTCCGCGCGCCGCATCCGCCAGCCCATCGACAGCGCCAATGACATCCACAACGCCTTCGACGGCATCACCTACGGCAAGGGCTCCGCGGTGCTGACCATGACGGAGGAGTGGCTGGGGCGCGAGGTGTTCCGCAAGGGCATCCAGCGCTACATGAAGAAGCACGCGCACGCCAACGCCACGGCGAAGGACTTCCTGGACGCGCTGTCGGCGGAGGCCGGGCAGGACGTGACGGGCGTCTTGAGCACGTTCCTGGACCAGGGCGGCGCGCCGCTGGTGACGGCGACGCTCGAGTGTGGCGCGGGCCAGCCCAAGGTGGTGCTCACCCAGCAGCGCTACCTGCGCCTGGGCTCGAAGGCGCCCCAGCCGCAGACGTGGAAGGTGCCCGTGTGCGTGAAGTACGCGGTGGGCAACAAGGACGCGAAGGCGTGCACGGTGCTGGAGGGCGAGCGCGCCGAGGTGGCCCTGACGGAGGCGAAGACGTGCCCGGCCTGGGTGTTCCCCAACGCGGAGGGCGCGGGGTTCTTCCGCATCCAGCTGGCGGGCGAGGCGGCGAAGAAGCTGACGAAGGCGGGCATGGCGAGGCTGTCGCGCGCGGAGCGGGTGGCGCTCTTGGGCGACGTGCGGGCGCTGGCGCTGGCCGGGGCGCTGCCGGCCTCGGAGGCGCTGGCCCTGGCGGAGCGCTCGGCGCACGACCCGGACCGGGTCATCGTCGAGAGCACCATGGAGATGCTGGACCTGGTGAGCACGCGGCTGCTGCCGGAGAGCCGGCATGCGGACCGGGCGCGCTTCCTGCGCGAGACGTACGGCCCCCGGGCCCGGGAGCTCGGCTTCACGCCGCGCAAGGGCGAGAGCGAGGACACGCGGCTGTTGCGTCCCCGCGTCATCCGGCTCGCGGGCCGCGACGGCGCGGACCCGAAGCTGGTGGCGGAGGCGAAGGGGCTCGCGGACAAGTGGCTCGTCAACCCCGCGGCGGTGGACCCGGAGATGGTGGACGCGGTGCTCTCCATCGCCTCGGCGCACGGGGACGCGGCCTTCCAGCAGAAGCTGCTGACGGCGGTGCGCTCGGAGAAGGACCGCTCGCGGCGCGGGGACATGATTCTGGCGCTGAGCGGCTTCGTCGACCCGGAGCTGGTGAAGCAGAACCTGGGGCTCGTCTTCGAGAAGGGGATGGACCCGCGCGAGACGGTGTGGATGGCGTTCGCGGCCTCGCAGCACGTGAAGACGCAGGGCGTGGCGTTCGACTTCGTGACGAAGAACTACGACAAGCTCGTGGGCGACTCGCCGGACGCGCTCCTGCCGCAGGACGCGGCGGGGCGGCTGTCCTTCGTGGGCCGCGCGTTCTGCGGTGAGGAGCAGCGCAAGGCGCTGGCGGAGTTCTTCACGCCGCGCGCCGAGAAGGCCCCGGGGGGGCCTCGCACGCTGGCGCAGGTGCTGGAGTCGGTGGACCAGTGCGTGGCGCTGAAGGCCGCGCAGGCCCAGAGCGTCGAGTCGTTCCTCGACGGCCGCGTCACCCACCCCCAGCCGAAGCTGCAGAAGACGCGCTGAAGCGGGTGTCGCGCAAAGCCCGGAGGGCCTTCGTGGCTCTCCGGGCGGTCCGCGGGCTACTTCCGGCCGCGCGACATGAACGCCATGAAGGCCTCCTGGGCCTCCGTGGAGCCCAGGCGCTCGATGAACTTCGCGCCCTCGCGCGCGAGCGTGGCGTGGGTCTGCTCGCGCAGCGGGCCGCGAATCAGCTCCTTCGTCACGCGCACGGCCTCGGCGGGGCGGGAGGCCAGGGTGCGGGCGCGCTCGGTGGCGACCTCGTGGAGGCTCGCGTCGGGGACGACCTTGTTGATGATGCCGGCGCGCAGCGCGGTGGCCGCGTCGAAGGGCTCGCCGAACAGGAGCAGCTCGCTGGCCAGCGCGTAGCCGGCCATGCGCGGCAACAGCAGGCTGCTGGCGCCCTCGGCGCACAGGCCCAGCTGCACGAAGGGCATGTGGAAGCGCGCGCGCTCGGTGGCGATGACGTAGTCACAGTGCAGCAGCATGGTGGTGCCGATGCCCACCGCCGGGCCGTCCACCGCCGCGAGCACGGGCTTGGGCGCGTCCACCAGCGCCTTGAGGAAGAGGAACACGGCGCTGTCCTCGCCCGCGGGCGGGTGCTCCATGAAGTCGCCGATGTCGTTGCCCGCGGTGAAGACGGTGCCGGCGCCGATGAGCAGCACCACGCGGACCTCGTCGTCCGTCGCCGCCTGCTGGAGCGCGGCGGTGGCCGCCTCGTACATCGCATGCGTGAAGGCGTTCTTCTTCTCGGGTCGGTTGAAGGTGAGGGTGAGGACCCCCGCTTCCCGCTTCGTCAGCAACGTGTCGGACATGGCGCCGGAGCCTAGACCGACTCGCGCCGGGGCGCGGGCGGAACTTGCGGCCCACCCCGCGTGTGCTCCGTCTCCCTACGCGAAGCGGCTCAGGGCCGCAGCGCGCGGGCCACCAGCGGCGCGAGCGTCACCACCCTGTGCTCGATGGGCAGCCCCGAGCGCGGCTCCACGCTGTCGGTGGAGACCAGCTGCCCCAGGGGCAGCGTGCGCAGGCGCTCCACCGCCGGGCCCACGAGCAGCGCGTGCGTCGTCACCACCGTGAGGTCGTCCGCGCAGCCCGCGTCGCGCAGCGTGCCCGCGGCCGCCACCAGCGTGCCGCCGGTGGACACCATGTCGTCGACCAGGATGGGGCGCTTGCCCCGCACCTCGCCCATGAGGCCGCTGGCGTGCACCTGGTCCCCGCTCAGCCGCACCTTGTGAATCACCGCCCAGGGGCGCCCGAGCAGCCGCGCCAGCGCCTCCGCGCGCTTCACCGCGCCCAGGTCCGGCGCCACCACCACGGACGTGTCGCTCACCCTGGGCAAGAGCGCGTCCGCGAGCAGCGGCAGCGCGGTGAGGTGCTCCAGGGGCGAGTCGAAGCACCCCTCCAGCGCGGGGCTGTGCAGGTCCACCACCAGCACCCGCGCGAAGCGGCCCTGGGACAGCATGTCCGCCACCAGCCGGCCACCCAGGGGCTCGCCGGGCCGGGCGCGCCGGTCCTGTCGCGCGTAGCCCAGGTAGGGCACCACCGCCTCCAGCCGCGCCGCGCCGGCCCGCCAGCACGCGTCCGCCATCAGGAGCAGCTCCAGCAGGTGCTCCCCCGCGGGCGGCGTCAGCGACTGCACCAGCACCACCGTGCGGCCCCGCACCGAGGCGGGCACCTCCAGGTGCATCTCCCCATCCGGGAAGCGCTCGAAGTGACAGTCGGCGAGGGGCACGCCCAGGGCCAGGGCGAGCTCCCGCCCGAGGTGCGGACTGGCGGTGCCGGTGAGGAGGAGGGGGTCCATGGGCCGCACCCTAGCGCGCCCGGTGCCCCGGAGCGCGGGCCCCCGCCGTCCGCCCCGGGCACATGCCTCCAGGCGGGCCGTGGGTCGCCCCTCCGGCGCAAGCAGGCCGGGCCGTGCTTTTCCTTGGGAGCAAGGAGGATGACGCATGCGCTTTCGCGACAGGGCCGATGCCGGACGCAGGCTGGCGGCCACGCTCTTGCCCTACCGGGGCTCCAACGTGCGCGTGTTGGGGCTGGCCCGGGGCGGCGTCCGGGTGGCGTACGAGGTGGCCCGCGCGTTGGAGGTCCCCCTGGACATCTGGGTCTCGCGGCGACTGAGCATCCCCGGCCGGGTGATGACGCTGGGCGCGGTCTCCGAGAACGGCGCCCGGTTCCTGCTCTCGGATTCCCTGCGCCTTATGCCCATGCCCCGCGCGGAGGTCGACGCCCTGGTGTCCGACGAGGCGGCCGAGGTGGAGGCGCAGGTGCGGCGCCTGCGCGGGCGGGCCCAACCGGAGCTGGGCGGCTGCACGGTCATCCTGGTGGATGACGGCGTGCTGACGGGCGCCACGGCCGCCGCCGCGCTCGTCGCCTTGCGACAGTTGCACCCGGCGCGCCTGGTGATGGCCACGCCCGTGGCGTCGCCGCGAGGGCTGGAGGTGGTGCGCGCGGAGGCGGACCAGGTGTCGTGCGTGGAGACGGAGCCGGGCCTGCGCACCGTGGCCGAGGCGTACGACGACTTCCGCGCGTTCCCGGACGTGGAGCTGCAGAGCCTGGTGGAGCGCTCGCGCCAGCCGCCGTGGCGCTCGCGCTCGGTGCTGGAGTCCGCGGACCCGGGCGGCTCCTGGATGTGAGTCGTGAGCCGTGACGCGTTCTGGAGTCCCCCGCAATCCAAGAGGTCCGCCGCGATGACGACCGAGGTCAGCCTGGATGTGGACGTTCGCGAGGTGAGGGTCCGCTCCGGCCACGCGGAGCTGGGAGGCAGCCTGGGGGTTCCGCCCGGCGCGCGCGGGCTGGTGGTCTTCGCGCACGGCAGCGGCAGCAGCCGGTTCAGCCCGCGCAACGTCGCCGTCGCGCGCGGCCTGCGCGAGGCGGGGCTGGGCACGCTGCTGTTCGACCTGCTCACCGAGGACGAGGAGGCGATGGACCTGGGCACCGGCGAGCTGCGCTTCGACATCCCGTTCCTCGCGCGGCGGCTCATCGCGGTGACGCGCTGGGCGCGGGCGCAGCCGGAGCTCGCGGGGCTGGGCCTGGGCTACTTCGGCTCCAGCACGGGCGCGGCGGCGGCGCTGCTGGCGGCGGCGCTGCATCCCGGGGACGTCCAGGCGGTGGTGTCGCGCGGCGGCAGGCCCGAGCTGGCCGGGCCCGCGCTCGGGCGGGTGCGCGCGCCCACGCTCCTTCTGGTGGGGAGCCTGGACGTGGACGTGCTCGAGCTGAACCAGGAGGCGTTCGACGAGCTGCTCTGCGCCAAGTCCCTGGTCGTCATCCCCGGCGCCACGCACCTGTTCGAGGAGCCCGGCGCGCTGGGGGACGTGGCGCGCCGCGCGGCCGACTGGTTCTCCCGCCACCTGGACGCCCCCGGGTTCGCCGCGCGCGAGTGAGGTCGTCCTGGGGACTCGCGGTGCGACGGCGCGCGGACGGGCCGTGGACCGTCGGGGGCTCGCGCCGGAGCCAAGCTTTGGCGCACCGCCCGGACGCGCGGGCTGCTATAGGCAGGTGCATGCCCTCGCGTGAACCACGCTTCGTCTGGTTGGACCTGGAGATGACCGGGTTGGACCCCGAGTCCTGCGCCATCATCGAGATTGGCGTCATCATCACCGGCCCCGACCTGCGCCCGCTCGCGGAAATCGAGCGGGTCATCTGGCAGCCGGAGGAGGTGCTCCTGCGCATGGAGCCCGTCGTGCGCGAGATGCACACGCGCAACGGCCTCCTGGAGAAGGTGCGCGCCTCCAGCACCTCGCTGCGCGTGGCCGAGCGCGAGGTGACGGCGCTGGTGGCCGAGCACTGCCCGCTGGGCGAGGGCGTGCTGGCCGGCAACTCCATCCACACCGACCGCCGCTTCCTGTTCCAGTACATGCCGCTGCTCGAGCGCTACCTGCACTACCGCATGGTGGACGTCACGAGCCTCAAGGTCCTCACGCGCGCCTGGTACCCGAACCTCGTCGAGCCGCGCAAGCCGCCCTCCGGGCACACCGCGCTCGCGGACCTGCGCTCGAGCATCAACGAGCTCCAGTACTACCGGGACACGCTCTTCCGCGCGACGCCGGGCTGAGCGGCGTCACGCTCGAGGGCCTCAGCCCTGGGAGCCCTCGCCGCTCCCGGGCACGGGCCCGTTGGGGCCGCCCAAGAGCTCGCTGATGGTGTCCAGCAGCAGGTCCAGCTCGAAGGGCTTGGCCAGGAACCTCGCGCTGGAGCGCCGCTCCTCGTCGGAGATGCGCCCGGCGCTCATGACGACGACGGGGATGGTCTTCAGGGCGGGGTCGTCGCGCATGCGGCGCAGCATCTCCCGCCCGTCCATCACCGGCATCATCAGGTCCAGCAGCACCAGGTCCGGCTTGATGTCCGCCATCCGCTGGAGCCCCTCCGCGCCGTTGAAGGCGGTGAGGATGCCGTAGCCCTCCACGGAGAGGATGTCCTGGAGCGCCTCGACGATGGCCAGCTCGTCATCGACGATGAGCAGCCGCTTCATCGAAGCCCTTCCTCCCTTCGCCAGGCGCCCTCGGCGCGCTCATGGGCCGCATCTCGCCAGACGTCATTCCACCCGCGCGCCCCTGGGCGCAAAGCTAGGGGAAAGTCCGGCGCAAGCCACGCATTTGCGTGAGGTGTGTTCGGAATATTGCGCTCGAGGTGGCTCACCGCAGGCGCGCTCGCAGCAGGTGTTTCTGCACCTTGCCCAGCGCGTTTCGCGGCAGGGAGTCCATGAAGACGACGCGGCGGGGCTTCTTGAAGCTGGCCAGCCGGTCCTTGCACCACTCCACCAGCGCCTGGGCCTCCGGGGCGTGCACGCCCGGCGGGGGCACCACCACGGCGACCACCTGCTCGCCGTAGTCCGCGTCCGGCAGGCCCAGCACCGCCACCTCGGCCACGCCCGGGTGGGTGGCGAGCACCTCCTCCACCTCGCGCGGGTACACGTTGAAGCCCCCGCAGATGATGAGCTCGCGCGCCCGCCCGGTGATGCGCAGGTAGCCGTCCGCGTCGAGCTCGCCCAGGTCCCCGGTGTGGAACCACCCCTCCGAGTCGAACGACTCGCTCGTCGCGTCCGGACGCCGCCAGTAGCCGGCGAAGACGTGGGGGCCGCGGACCTCGATTTCCCCCGTCTCGCCCTGGGGCAGCGGGCGGCGGGTGCGCACGTCCACCACGCGGGCCTCCTGGCCGGGGAAGGGGAAGCCCACCGTGCCGGGGCGGCGCTCGCCGTCGTACGGGTTGGTGGTGTTCATGATGGTTTCCGTCATGCCGTAGCGCTCGAGGATGCGCGCGCCGAAGTCGTGCTCGATGTCATGGAACAGCTGGGGGCTCAGGGGCGCCGAGCCGGAGACCCAGAGCCTCAGCTCCCGGGGCTTCACGCCCGTGCGTCGCGACTCCTCCAGCAATCGTCCATACATGGTGGGCACACCAAAGAACATCGTCAGCGACGTGTCATCGCGCAACGTCGCCAGCGCGTCGGTGGCCACGAAGCGCCGGTGCAGCTCCAGGCTCGCGCCCGTGTACAGCGTGCCGTGCAGGCCCACCATCAAGCCGTGCGTGTGGAACAACGGCAGGGTGTGCAGCAGCCGGTCCGCCGCCGTCCACCGCCACGCCTCGGTGACGGCCTTGACGTTGGCCAGCAGGTTCCTGTGCAGCAGCATGGCGCCCTTGGAGCGCCCCGTGGTGCCGGACGTGTAGCCCAGCACCGCCAGGTCCTCGGGCCGCGGCAGCGCCAGCGCCAGCGTGGACTGGCTGCCCTCGGTGACGAGCGTGTCGAAGTCGATGACCTCCAGCGACGCGGGCGGCGTCACCGTGGGCGCCTCCACCGTCACCAGCCACTGCAGCGTGGGCAGCTGCTCGCGCAGCGGCGCCAGCTCCGCCACGCCCGCCGCGCCGGTGACACACGTGTGCACCTCCGCGTCCGCCAGGATGTGGGCCAGCTCCACCTGGCGATACGCCGTGTTCACCAGCACCACCACGCCCCCCGCGTACTGCACGCCCAGGTAGGCGACGATGAAGCTCGGGCTGTTCTCCAGGAAGAGCGCCACGCGCTCGCCCGGTTGCAGGCCGCGCTGGCGAAGTCCCCGGGCGAGCGCCGCGACGCGCGCGGCCAGCTCTCCGTAGGAGGTCGACTCACGCTCGAACGTGAGCAGCGGCCGTGCTGGCGCGCCGTGGGCGTGGTCCAGGAAGGCCTCGAGCAGGGACGAAGTCATTCGCACCGCAGCCTACTGCCGTGGCTTCGTCTGGGAACAAGCTGTGAGTCAATTTTGACGCTCTAGAATGGTATTAACTGCATAGTCTGCAATTCTAGTCGACGCTGACCTCACCCGGGAGACGGGGAGTGTTTGCCGGGCCGGACCGCACGCGCATCCGGGTCGCGCGGTTGTTCGCTTCTGGGACATCACTTCGCGGAAGCGGGCACGGCCTGGGGCGAGGGGGGCCCTGCCTCCAACGATTCTGTGGGGTTGGTGCGCGAGGAGGTGTTGGCACGCGGCTCGCTCTAGGGCCTGGCGTGGACATTCCCAAAGCCAAGAAGCCTCGCCGCAAGCCCTGGGTCTTCGCCATCGGAGGCGCGCTCGCCCTCATCCTCGTCACGGTGGGGCTGGGCCGGCTGCGCCCCGCGGCGCCGTCGGTGGACCGGGCCTCGGTGTGGTTGGACACGGTGAAGCGCGGCCCCATGGTGCGCCAGGTGAAGGGCGCGGGCACGCTGGTGCCCGAGTACATCCGCTGGCTGACGGCGGACACGGCGGGGCGCGTGGAGCGCATCCACGTGCGGCCCGGCGCCGAGGTGAAGGCGGACACGCTCCTGATGGAGCTGTCCAACCCGGACGTGCAGCTGCAGATGCTGGAGGCCGAGCGGCAGCTGGCGAGCGCGGAGGCCGAGTACATCCAGCTGCGGATGACGCTGGAGACGCAGCGGCTGGCGCAGGAGGCGACGGTGGAGACGCTCACCGCGGAGTCCTCGGACGCCGCGCGCCGGGCGTCGGCGAACACGGCGCTGGCCCAGAAGGACCTCATCCCCGCGCTCGAGGCGCGGCAGCAGGGGGAGAAGGCGGGCGAGCTGACGCGCCGGCTGGAGTTGGAGCGCAAGAAGCTGACCGTGGTCGCCGCGAGCATGAAGGACCAGCTGGCCGCGCAGGCCGGACAGGTGGAGCGATTGAAAGCGGTCGCGCGCTTCCGTCGTACCCAGGTGGACTCGATGAAGGTGGTCGCCGGGGAGGATGGCGTGCTGCAGGAGCTGCCGTTGGAGCTGGGCCAGTGGGTGACGCCGGGCGTGCTGCTGGCGAAGGTGGTGAAGCCCGAGCGGCTCAAGGCGGAGCTGAGAATCGCCGAGACGCAGGCGCGCGACATCGTCCAGGGCCAGAAGGCGCTGGTGGACACGCGCAACGGCGTCGTCGAGGGCACGGTGGCGCGCGTGGCGCCGGCGGCCAGCCAGGGCACGGTGCGGGTGGAGGTGTCCCTGCCGGCCCAGCTGCCCCGGGGCGCGCGGCCGGACCTCACGGTGGAGGGCACGGTGGAGCTGGAGCGGCTGGCCAACGTGCTGTCGGTGGGGCGCCCGGCGGGCGCGCAGCCCAACGGGACGATGTCGCTCTTCCGTTTGATGCCGGGAAGCGACGAGGCCGTGCGGGTGCCGGTGCAGCTGGGCCGGGGCTCGGTGAATGCCGTGGAGGTGCTCCAGGGCCTCGCGGAAGGTGACCAGGTGGTGCTTTCGGACATGGCCGCGTGGGACGCGGTGGAGCGGGTGAGATTGCGATGACGACGACGACGAGCAGTGTGGAGACCCCCGCTTCCGAGGACGCGGCGGTGCTCTCCGGTGGACCCAAGGCGGACCCGAGCAAGGCCCTCATCACGCTGGAGGGGCTGACGAAGGTGTTCGAGACGGAGGAGGTGGAGACGCACGCGCTCTCCAACATCCACCTCAACATCCGCCAGGGTGAGTGGGTGGCCATCGTCGGCCCGTCGGGCTCGGGCAAGTCGACGCTGCTGGCGGTGCTGGGGTTGCTCGACACGACGACGCGCGGCACGTACCTGCTGGACGGCAAGAGCGTGCTGGACTTGTCCGCCACGGACCGCGCGCTGGTGCGCAACCGGCACATCGGCTTCATCTTCCAGAGCTTCAACCTCATCGGTGATTTGACGGTGTTCGAGAACGTGGAGCTGCCCCTGACATACCGGGGCATGCCCGCCGCCGAGCGCAAGCAGCGGGTGGAGCGCGCGCTGGAGAAGGTGGGCATGGCGCACCGCGCGCGGCACATGCCGGGGCAGCTCTCGGGTGGTCAGCAGCAGCGCGTGGCCGTGGCGCGCGCGGTGGCGGGAGACCCGCTCATCCTGCTGGCCGACGAGCCCACGGGCAACCTCGACTCGAAGAACGGCGAGGCGGTGATGCAGTTGCTCTCCGAGCTGCACAAGGCGGGCGCCACCATCTGCATGGTGACGCACGACCCCGCGCACGCGCGCACCGCCACGCGCACGGTGAGCCTCTTCGACGGCCGCATCGTGCAGGACGAGCAGCGCCGCTGACCGTCCGTCGTCCCCTTCGACACGCGGACTCCCCACCCATGGAAAACCTTCTTCAGGATGTCCGCCTGGCGCTGCGCTCGCTGCGCAAGAGCCCCGGCTTCACGCTGGTGGCGGTGCTGGCGCTGGCGCTGGGCATCGGCGCGAACAGCGCGGTCTTCAGCGTGGTGAACGGCGTGCTGCTGGTGCCGCCGCCCTTCGCGGCGCCGGACCGGCTGATGGACGTGTCGAACGACTTCGCCCGCGCGGGGCGCAAGGGGCTGACGTCCTCGGTGGCGGAGTACCAGGACGCCGCGAGGCTGCCCGTCGTCTTCTCCTCGGTGGCGGCGTACACGGATGACAGCGTGACGCTGACGGGCGTGGACACGCCGCAATCGCTGGTGATGGTGGAGGCCACCGCCTCCTTCCTTCCCACGCTCGGCGTCGCGCCCATGCTGGGCCGCAACTTCACCGAGGCGGAACAGACGCAGGGCAATGACCGGGTGGTGGTGCTCACGCACCAGACGTGGCGCGCGCACTTCTCCGAGGACCCGAGCGTGCTGGGACGCACGCTCCAGCTGAACGGAGAGCCGTACACCGTCATCGGCGTGCTGCCGCGCGGGGTGGCGTTCCCGGCGGGCTCGCAGCTGTACAAGCCCTTCGCGCCCTCGGCGGAGCTGGCGTCCGAGGACAAGCGCGACACGCGGTTCCTGGAGGTCATGGCCCGGCTGAAGCCCGGCGTGACGCTGGAGGCGGCGCGCGAGGACCTGGAGCGGGTGTCGCGGCAGCTCGCCCAGGAGCATCCGAAGTACGCGCAGGGCCAGCGCACCATCGCCCTGAAGTCGCTGGAGGACGAGGTGGTGGGCGAGGTGCGCGGGACGCTGTGGCTCTTGCTGGGCGCGGTGGGCTTCGTGCTGCTGGTGGCGTGCGGCAGCGTGGCGAACCTGCTGCTGGCCCGAGCCGCGGCGCGCGAGCGCGAGGTGTCCATCCGCGCGGCGCTGGGCGCGAACCGCGCGCGCCTGGTGGCGCAGTTCCTCACCGAGAGCCTGTTGCTGTCGCTCCTGGGCGGGGCGCTGGGGTTGCTCTTCGCGCTGTGGGGGACGGACGTGCTGCTCGCCTTCGTGGGTGACGCGTTGCCGCGCGCGGCCGAGGTGCGGCTGGAGGTGCGCTCGGTGCTGTTCACCGGTGGGGTGAGCCTGTTGTCGGGACTGGTGTTCGGGCTGGTGCCGGCGCTGCAGGCGAGCCGCGCGGACCTGAACGCGGCGATGCGCGAGGGCTCGCGCGGCACGGCGGGCGGGCGCTCCGGGAAGCTGCGCTCCGGGTTGGTGGTGGGGCAGGTGGCCTTCGCGCTGGTGCTGCTGGTGGGCGCGGGGTTGTTCGGCCGGAGCCTGCTGGCGCTGCTGTCGGTGGACCCCGGCTTCCGGCCCGAGGGCGTGCTCACCGCGCGGCTGACGCTGCCGGAGAACCGCTACGCGACGACGGAGCAGCAGGGCGCCTTCCAGCGCGAGCTCCTGACGCGCCTCCAGGCCCTGCCCGGCGTGGAGTCCGCGGGGCTCACCAACCTGCTGCCCCTGGGCCGCTCGGTGACGTTCGGCTTCGACATCGACGGGCGCACGAAGGGCCCCGACGAGGTGTGGCCCGCGGTTCAGCTGCGCACCGTGAGCCCGGACTACCTCTCCACGCTGGGCATGCGGCTGCGCGAGGGGCGGCTGCTCGAGGCGACGGACGTCCCGGGCACGGCGTGGGCGGTGGTCATCAACAAGACCTTCGCGGACGCGTACTGGCCCCAGGGCAACGCGCTGGGGCAGCGGCTGAAGTTGAGGTACCCGAAGGCCGAGTGGGCCACGGTGGTGGGCATCGTCGAGGACGCGCGCGAGTGGGCCTTGGACAAGCCGGTGGTGCCCATGGCGTATTACTCGCTGCCGCAGCTGGGCGGCTCGCACCTGGCGCTCGCCGTGCGGACGAAGGCCGGGGCCCCGGAGGCGCTGCGCGCGGGCATCGCCGCCGAGCTGCGCCAGGTGGACGCGGACGTGCCGCTGTTCGGCGTGGCGCCGCTGACGCGGCTGGTGGACGAGTCCATCGGCGCGCGGCGACTGTCGGCGCTGCTCATGGGCCTGTTCGGCGGCACCGCGCTGCTCTTGGCGGCGCTGGGCCTCGCGGGCGTCATCGGCTACTCGGTGGCGCAGCGCACGCGGGAGCTGGGCATCCGCATGGCGCTGGGCGCGGCGCGCTCGGACGTGCTGTGGCTGGTGCTGCGCCAGGGCTTGAGCCTCGCGGGGCTGGGGGTGGTGCTGGGCCTGGGGTTGTCGCTGGGCCTCGCGCACCTCTTGCGCTCGCTGCTGTACGGCGTGGCGGCGTACGACGCGTGGACCTTCGCGGGGGTCGCGGCGCTGCTGGGCGCGGTGGCGCTGGCGGCGACGTGGCTGCCGGCGCGCCGGGCCACGCGCGTGGACCCCATCATCTCCTTGCGCTCCGAGTGAGCACGAAAGAAGCACGCACCATGACCACTCCCCTCATCTCCCTGCGCCAGGTCGAGAAGTCCTATCCCCTGGCGGGCGGCCGCACCTGGGTGCTGCGCAACATCGATTTGGACATCCAGGCCGGCGAGTTCGTCACGCTGATGGGCCCCTCCGGCGCGGGCAAGTCCACGCTGTTGTCCGTGCTGGGCATGCTCGACGCCGAGTGGAAGGGCGAGTACGCCCTGGACGGTCAGGCCGT
Organism: Myxococcus sp. XM-1-1-1; assembly: GCF_020037095.1. Lineage (NCBI taxonomy): Bacteria > Pseudomonadati > Myxococcota > Myxococcia > Myxococcales > Myxococcaceae > Myxococcus > Myxococcus sp. XM-1-1-1. The sequence continues at coordinate 56,119 of NZ_JAIQDH010000020.1, read as the reverse complement.
GCACGCGATGAAGCCCAAGGAGCGCGGGGAGCTGTCCCGCCGCACCATCGGCTTCGTGTTCCAGCAGTACCACCTGCTCGACAACCTCACGGTGGCCGAGAACCTGGAGGTGCCGCTGTCCTACCGCAACCTCAAGCGCGGCGAGCGCGAGGCGCTGGTGGGCGACATGCTCGACCGCTTCCAGCTGGTGGGGAAGAAGGACCTGTTCCCCTCGCAGCTCTCCGGCGGTCAGCAGCAGCTGGTGGGCATCGCCCGCGCGCTCATCGCCACGCCCAAGGTCCTGTTGGCGGACGAGCCCACGGGCAACCTCCACTCGGCGCAGGCGAAGCACATCATGGAGGTGTTCCAGACGCTCAACCAGCAGGGCACCACCATCATCCAGGTGACGCACTCGGAGGCCAACGCGGCCTACGGCCACCGCATCATCCAGCTCGCCGACGGCTGGCTCCAGAAGCCCTGAGAGTTTCGCGAGGAACGCCATGCTGAGCGACCTGTCGATGGACGTGAAGTACGCCCTGCGGACGATGCGCCAGTCGCCCGTCTTCACGGTGGCGGCGGTGCTGGTGTTGACGCTGGGCATCGGCGTGACGACGGCGCTGTTCAGCGTCGTGGACGCGGTGCTGCTGCGCCCCCTGTCGTTCCCGGAGCCGGAGCGACTGGTGGTGCTGTCCAACGCGCGGCCCGGGAAGTCCCTGGCGCGCTACAGTCTGCCCAACTACGAGGACGTCGCGCGGCGCTCCACGCAGCTGCGCTCGATGACCGCGTACGGCCAGCGGCTGATGAACCTCACCGGCCAGGGTGACGCCGAGCAGCTGCGCGGCGCGGTGGTGGTGGGGGACTTCTTCGGGGCCTTCGGTACGAAGCCGATGCTGGGCAGGACCTTCGCGCCCGAGGAGCGCGCCGCGCCGCTGACCGTCATCTCGTACGCGCGCTGGCTGAAGGAGGGCGGCGGCGCGGGCGTGCTGGGCCGCACGCTGACGCTGGGCGGTCAGCCCTACACGGTGATTGGGGTGATGCCGCCGTCCTTCGACGCGCCCTCCCTCACCACCGAGGTCTGGGTGCCCTTCGACAGCCTGCCGGGCGCGGCCACGTCGGATGAGCGCACGCAGCGGGGCTTCCGCTCCTTCGCCGTCGCGGCGAGGCTGGCCCAGGGCGCGACGCTGGAGTCGGCCCGGCACGAGCTGGAGGGCCTGCGCGAGGAGCTGCTCGCGCGGGACGACACCACCCTGGGGTTGCGGGTGGTCCGCTACGACGAGCACCTCACCCAGGGCGTCAGCCTGCTGCTGTGGGTGCTGCTGGGCGCGGTGTCCCTGGTGCTGCTGCTGGCGGCGGCCAACGTGGCGCACCTGCAGCTCGCGCGGGCGGCGGCGCGGCAGCGGGAGATGGGCATCCGCGTGGCGCTGGGCGCCGGGCGTGGCCGGCTGATGCGTCAGCTCCTCACGGAGAGCGTGCTGCTGGCGCTGATGGGCGGGGTGGGCGGCGTGCTGCTGGCGCTGTGGATCACCGATGTGTTGATGGCGCTGGGCGCCGACAAGCTGCCCCGCTCGGGCGAGGTGGTGGTGCATGGCCGCGTGCTCGTCTTCGCGCTGGCGGTGACGCTGACCACGGGCGTGGGCGTGGGGCTGGTGCCGGCGCTCCAGCGCACGCAGCTGTCGCCGGCGACGGTGCTGGGGCGCGGAGCGACGGAGACGTCCCGCGGGCGCGCGCACGCGGCGCTGGTGGTGGCGGAGGTGGCGCTCGCGCTGATGCTCGTCACCTCGGCGGGGTTGATGCTCAAGAGCTTCTGGCGGATGTACCAGTCCGACCCGGGCCTGGACCCGGCGGGCGTCTTCGTGGCCCGGCTGGCGCTGCCGCAGGGCCGCTATGACACGCCGGAGCGAACGGAGGCCTTCCATCGGGAGCTGACGGCGCGGCTCTCCGCGCGTCCGGAGGTCGCTGGCGTGGGCGTGGGCGAGAGCCTTCCGGCGGGGGGCTCCATCTCGCGCTCGGGTTACTGGAAGGAGGGCTCCGAGGATCCACCCGTGCGTCCCGACGCGCTCATCAACGCCGCCACGCCGGGCTTCCTGGAGGCGCTGCGCGTGCCGCTGCGGGCGGGGCGGCTCCTGACGGAGGCGGACGGAGCGAAGGCGCCCCGGGTCGCGGTGGTGAGCGAGCGCTTCGCGCGCGAGGTCTTCCCGGACCAGGACCCGATTGGCCGCCGCATCTCCTTCGGAGGTGACGACGAGCAGGGCAACCCGCTGTGGACGACGGTGGTGGGCGTGGTGGCGGACGTGGCGTACGCGGGGGTGGAGACGGGGCACGAGCCCACCGCGTACGTCCCCATGGCGCAGGAGCCGACGACGGACGGGCAGCTCGCGGTGCGGGCGGCGCCGGGCCTGGACCCGAGGACGCTGGAGTCGGTGGTGCGCGAGGAGCTGCGCGCGGTGGACTCCTCGGTGGCGCTGGCGCGCGCGAGCACGCTGGAGGAGCGGCTGGCGATGGACTTGGGACAGCCGCGCTTCCGGGCGGTGCTGTTGGGGGCCTTCGGCGTGCTGGCGCTGGTGCTCGCGGCGGTGGGCATCTACGGCGTGATGTCGTACTCGGTGGCGCAGCGCTCGCACGAGATGGGGGTGCGGCTGGCGCTGGGCGCGCGCGGCGTGGATGTGCTGTGGCTGGTGGTGGGGCAGGCGCTGCGGCGGGTGGGGCTGGGGTTGGGCCTGGGCCTGCTGGGCGCGCTGGCGGCCCATCGCATCATGGAAGGGCTGCTGTATGGCATGGGCGCGCTGGATGTTCCGGTGTTGGCGGGCGTGGCGCTGTTGCTCCTGGGTACCGCCTGGCTGGCGAGCTGGCTTCCGGCTCGCAGGGCGGCGAGCGTGGACCCCGCGTCGGTGCTTCGTCGCGGCTGAGTCCCTTCCTTTCTGGCACTCTCTTTCTCCTGGATGACCTCCGTGTCCGAATCACTCTCCGTTTCCGTTCCCACCCCCGTCCCTGCGTCGCCGGCCCTGGTGGCCGCCGCGAGGCCCTCGCGCATCCTCATCGCGGACGACCAGGCCGACGTGCTGGAGGCCCTGCGCCTGCTGCTCAAGCGTGACGGACACACCGTCGTCACCGCGCAGTCGCCCGCGGGAGCGCTCGCCACGCTGGAGGCCGAGGACGTGGACCTGGTCCTGATGGACCTGAACTACGCGCGCGATACCACGTCCGGCAAGGAGGGCATGGACCTGCTCGGCCGCATCCGCGCGCAGGACGCGTCGCTGCCGGTGGTGGTGATGACGGCGTGGAGCAGCGTGGAGGGCGCGGTGGAGGCCATGCGTGGCGGCGCGCGCGACTACGTGCAGAAGCCGTGGGACAACACGCGGCTGCTCGCCACGCTGCGCACGCAGCTGGAGCTGAGCCGCGCGCTCAAGCGCAGCCGCCGGCTGGAGGAGGAGAACCAGCACCTGCGCCGGGGACAGGGCGGGCTGCCGAACCTGGTCTCCGAGTCGCGCGCGATGATGCCGGTGCGCCGCATGATTGAGCGCGTGGCCCCGTCGGCCGCCAACGTGCTGGTGACGGGTGAGCACGGCACGGGGAAGGAGGTGGTGGCCAGGCTGCTGCACGCGTCCTCCACGCGCGCGGACCGGGCCTTCGTGGCGGTGAACTCCGGCGGCCTGTCGGAGGGGGTCTTCGAGAGCGAGCTGTTCGGCCACGTGAAGGGCGCCTTCACGGACGCGAAGACGGACCGCATCGGCTGCTTCGAGCTGGCGGACGGCGGCACGCTGTTCCTGGACGAAATCGGGAACATGCCGCTGTCGCAGCAGGCGAAGCTGTTGCGCGTGCTGCAGACGGGGGAGCTGCACCCGGTGGGCTCGTCGAAGACGCGGCGGGTGGACGTGCGCGTGGTGAGCGCGACGAACGTGGACCTGCCCAAGGCGGTGGCCGAGGGCCGCTTCCGCGAGGACCTGCTGTACCGCCTCAACACGGTGGAGGTGCCGCTGCCGGCCCTGCGGGAGCGGCGCGAGGACATCCCGCTGCTGGCGGCGCACTTCCTGGCCGAGCACGGCAAGCGCTACGGGCGCCATGACGTGCGGATGTCGGCGGGGGCGCTGGAGGCGCTCTTGTCCTATCCGTGGCCGGGCAACGTGCGCGAGCTGGAGCACGCGGTGGAGCGCTCGCTGTTGATGGCGGTGGGCAACGAGGTGACGGCGGAGGATTTGCTGCTGCGCCGGGCGGGGCGTGAGGGGTTGTCGCGGCTGGAGGAGATGACGCTGGAGGAGGTGGAGCGCTACCTCATCGAGCGGGCGCTGGCGCGGCATGAGGGCAACGTGAGCGAGGCGGCGAAGGGGCTGGGCCTGTCACGCAGCGCGCTGTACCGTCGGCTCCAGTACTACGGCATCAAGGGAGCAAGGTGAGGCGCGAGCGCGGGCCCTGGCCACATGACCTGCAGGTGCTGGCCCTGACGTGGCTGGCGGGACTGCCGGGCGGGGTGGCGTCGCTCGCGCTGGTGTGGACGGGAGACTTCTCGTCGAAGGTCCGCTGGACGCTCACCACGCTGGTGGTGGGCATCTTCCTGGGCGTGGGGCTCCTGGTGCGCGAGCGGGTGATGCGGCCGCTGCACGCGGTGGCGAACCTCTTGGCCGCGCTGCGCGAGGGGGACTACTCGACGCGCGGGCGGGGGGCTCGGGCGGGCGACGCGCTGGGCGAGGTGCTGCTGGAGGTGAACGCGCTGGGCGACACCTTGCGCGAGCAGCGGCTGGGGGCGCTGGAGGCGGGGGCGCTGCTCGAGCAGGTGATGGAGGAGATCGACGTCACGGTGCTGGCGTTCGACGTGGCGGGGACGCTGCGGCTGGTGAACCGGGCGGGTGAGAAGCTGTTGGGCCAGTCGCGCTCGCAGTTGATGGGGAAGGGCGCAGGCTCGGTGGGGCTGGCGGACCTCTTGGAAGGGCCGGCGCCGCGCAGGCTGTCGCGCACCTTCGCGGAGGAAGGCGGGCCGTACGAGCTGCGGCGCGGGGCGTTCCGTCAGGGGGGACTGCCGCATCACCTGGTGGTGATTGCCGATTTGCGACTGGCGTTGCGCGAGCAGGAGCGCGAGGCGTGGCGCCGGCTGGTGCGCGTGTTGAGCCATGAAATCAACAACTCGCTGGCGCCCATCCAGTCCATCGCGGAGGCGCTGCGGGACACGCTGGTGATGGAGCCCAGGCCGTCGGATTGGGAGGACGACGCGAAGAGCGGACTGGGAATCGTGGCGAGGCGCTCGGAGGCGCTGGCGCGGTTCATGTCCGCGTATGCGCGGCTGGCCAGGCTGCCGCCGCCGGTGTTGCGAGGCGTGGAGGTGGATGGGTGGGTGCGGCGCGTGGCGGCGCTGGAGCACCGCAAGCCCGTGGCGGTGCGGACGGGGCCGTCGTTGGTGGTGCGGGGGGACTCGGACCAGCTGGAGCAGTTGCTCATCAACCTGGTGCGCAACGCGGTGGACGCGGTGCTGGCGGAGCCGCGCGGGGGCGACGTCTGGGTGTCGTGGGCGGTGCTGTCGCCGGGGGCGGTGGAGGTCTGGGTGGAGGACGAGGGCCCAGGGCTGGCGGACACGGGGAACCTGTTCGTGCCGTTCTTCACGACGAAGCCGCAGGGCAGCGGCATCGGCCTGGCGCTGAGTCAGCAGATTGCCGAGGCGCACGGTGGCACGCTGCGCCTGGAGAACCGTCCGGAGGGACGTGGGTGCCGGGCGCGGCTGCGGCTCCCGCTGGAGGGGCGTGGGGTGATGGTGGGGTGAGGGTGCTTCAGCGGAGCTCCTCGGCCAGGGCGACGATGATGCCCGAGGGGCCTCGGAGGTAGCAGAGCAGGTAGAGGTCCTGGTAGCGGGCGACCTCGCCGACGAGCTCGGCGCCGTGTTTGCGCAGGCGGGTGACGACGTCGTGGATGTCGTCGACGGCGAACATGATGCGACGCAGGCCCATGATGTTGGCGGGAGCGTCCTTCGGCTCGCCGTGGGTCGCGGTCGGGTGGTGGAACTTCGTCAGCTCCAGGCGGGTGGGGCCATTCGGGGTCCGCATCATCGCGATGTCGACCTGGACGTTCTCGAGTCCGACGCAGCGGTCGACCCAGTCACCTTTCACGGGCATCTCGCCCTCGAGCTCCAGGCCCAGCTCGGTGAAGAAGGCGATGGCCGCCGGGAGGTCCTCGACGACGATGCCGATGTTGTCCAAGCGCTTGACGGTCATGTGCTCGTCCCTGGGGGTGAAGGGGGCCGGCGGACAGCATCGCTCAGTGGGGCCAGGTACACGGCATGAAGATGCGTGTGAGTCGTTGCCCGGTGGGGCGTTCGAGCAACTGCAAAGGCAAGCGCCGTGAGCGGGTGGGTCCCAGGGGACACGATTGTCAGGCTGGCACGCCTGCCCGAGGATGGGGGTGGCTCGAACATCCCTGGCTCGCACAGCTCCACGAAACGGGAGGGCTGCCATGAAGTGCTTCAAGTGGTGGGTTTTGGCCTGTGCTGTCGGTCTGGTGATGGGATGTGGAGGCGCGTCGACCGAGGTCGCTGTGGAGGGCGAGGTGCTGGAGTCGTCCTCGCAAGAGCTCGCGGTCTGTACCGCGCTCTGTTCCTCGGGCTCGGTCAGTTGTCCGACGGGGACCTCGACGTGCACGACGACGGACTACCAGGGCGTGACGTGCGACGGGGTCTTCATGCCGTGCCCCTCCTCGCCGCCTGGGTGTATTGACGATACGCCCTGCAAGTTCGTGCACCGGACGGAGTGCGGAGAGGAGACGAGGAGGCGGTGCTGCTATCCGGTCGATATTCCTGGAAGCTGCGTCTGCTTGGGGCGATGGCAGTGCGATCCGGATTGGCCGTAGCGGGTTGGCCTGTAAGTGATTGAGTCGGGCACCTCGAGTGAGCGATTCGAGTGTTCGCCCGGGGTGTCTTTCATGGGCGGGACTGTTCTTCCGGTCGCTGGCTCGCCGCGCGAGAAGCCACGCGGCGAGGAACGGGCGACGCTCAGAAACCGCAGCAGGTGATGTACTGGTCCTGGCACAAAGCGCGGCACGCGGTGTCGCCGTTGCAGCCGGCGACACAGGCGACCCGGGCCGGGCCGCAGTACGAGGGGCACGCGGCCGTGGGGCCCGGAGGCACCAGTTCCTGCGCGGTGTGCGCGGCGACACAGACCTGCTCGCTGGCATCCAGGTTCGTCACCTCGGCACCGCTCGTGGCGACGACGCCCATCAGGCCCACCAGCATCACCACCGCGGACATGAACATCTTGTTCAGCATGGGGCTACCTCCAGGTTGTGTGGAACCGCGCCTGCGCTGCCTCACGTGAGCCCGAGGGACTCACGCGTGACTGGCGTTGCGTGCATTCCAGCACAGAGCCCTGCCCTGGAGGGACGGGTGTCCGGAGACTCAGGCCACCTGGGCGCCGGTGTCGGGCGGGGCGTCGTAGGTGGGGGTGAGGTCGACCACGTTCACCGTGACGAGGTGGTAGACGATGACGTTGCTCACCCAGAAGAACATGGCCGCGTAGTGCACGTAGATGAGCGGCGAGCCCGGCCACACCTGGAGGGGATGGTCGAACATGTTGGCGGCCATGTAGCCGCCGAACCACTCGCCCATGAAGCAGACCACGGCGCCGATGCCCACGCGCGTCCAGACCTTCACGCGGCGCGGGTAGAACCAGAAGTAGTGCAGGGTCCACAAGAGGCCCACGCACCCGGCCCACAGAATCATGCTGCCGAAGGAGAACCAGTGGTACGGCGACTCCGGGTAGTGCCACCCCCAGTCGCCGTTCATCCATCGCCAGGCCACGTTCTGGGACAGCTCCATGAACCAGAACAGCGGTGCCACGTAGAGCACCTGCGTCATGAGGACCCTGAGGAAGCAGCTCAGCGTCTTCCAGAGTCTCACCGTGGACCCGTCGAGCGAAATCATGCCTTTGTCCCCCCCGTGTCTCGGCCTGGTTGACCGAGGGCCGTGCACTTCACAGAACGCAAGAAGTCGCATGTCTTGAGACGAACGTGGGCGACAACCCGTTGTCTCCTGACGCCAAGCCGGTGCGCGCGGATGCCGCGATGCACGGCGTGCCCTGTGTCACGCGCGCGTGAAACCCGAGGGGACGCGGGGGCTTACGGTGTCTCGATGGGAAAGGCGCCGTGCGTCAGAAGCCGCGGCTCAATGCCGTGAACGGCCACGGACCTGCAGTAAGCGCGGAGCAGGGCTGTAGCTCGTGATCGAGTGTCCGCGCCGTGGCGGTTCCGAGGATGGTTGCGCCAGCGCTGCCCGGCTGTCTGCGCGCACTGCCTTGTCGTCAGTGTGGATTGCCCGACAGTTCATCCACTGCTCATGGGCCACGAGTTGGAGAGCCCCAGGATTGGTAGCACCCCAAATGCACGGTCGGCATGGACCAGGAGCGCTGCCGAGCTCGCTGGCGGAGCAACTTGCCAGGAGCGCATGGAGCCTCATGGGTGACGGGTCCGAGTTGAGAGGTCTCTTCGTGCAGAGCGCTCAAGAGTAGGGACATGGCACAGCGCTACTTCGACCTGAGCATGGACGAATACGTCAAGGGGCGGTGGTACCTCGACGACCCGACGTCAGTGACAGGTCAGGCGTTGGAGGATGTCTGGATGTTCTCGGATGGGCGGCCCATCGCGCCACAGGCGCAGCTGAGAGTGCCCATCTCTCGTCCAGGAATACCGCTCGATATCGAGTTTGCCGGAACAGGGTTGGCACCTGTCGTGAGCGGGCGTGTGGCGTCCATCTTCCGCGAGATGGCACCAGACGATGTGCAGTTGTTCCCGGTGGAGGTCGAAGGAGAGTCGAGCCCCTATTTCATTTTGAATGTCGCTCGGACCATTCGCTGTATCGATGATGCAGCTTGCCGTGAGGTGCAGCTCTACACCGCGGACGACAAGCTGCATGCGGACCGGGTGGGCGAGTACCGGTCGGTCATCGGTCTGCGAATCGACCCAGCGAAGGTCGTGAATGCGCGCGTGTTCCGACCCTGGGGATGGCCCGCGGCCCTGATCGTCGACGAGGAGCTCAAGGACGCGCTGGAGGCGAACGGTATCTCGGGAGGACGGTTCGACGAGGTCTGAGCTGCCTGGCAACTCGTCGCCGGAGCGGACCACCGTCACGGGTCCACGGGCACCCGTGACACAGGGAAGCGACGTACCCGGTTGGCCTGGGGCGGGAAGCACTCCAGAATCGGCGGCATGAAGCGTCTCCCCCACCTGTGTCGCGCCCCCGCCCGGGCCTTGACCCTCCTCCTCGCCCCCCTGCTGTGTGGCCTCGCCCTGGAGGCTCGCGCCGAGGTCGCGGTCCAGCGCACCTTCACCAAGCTCGCCTCCTCCAACGGCCACGGCGCCGTGATGCTCGACCTGGAGCAGAAGAAGGTCGCCCACTTCCGTGAGCACCTCTTCGCCACCGAGGAGCCCGTCATCGACGGCGTGGGCAACGACGTCTTCGTCCGCGGCCAGCCCCAGGTCGTCCACGCGCGCGATGTCCTCTTCGACGCGTTCTTCGGCCTGCGCTCCGGCGGCTCCCAGCGCTGGCTGAGCGCCCAGGACGTGGACCTGGACGCGAGCGGCTACGCCCCCTGGGCCTCCGGTGAGAACGGCGGCACGGGCCTCGCGCGCATGGTCCAGCGCGTGGGCACCCTCGAGGTCACCACCTACGTCTTCGCCCCCCAGTCCCTCCCCCACGCCGCCTTCGTCATGGCCCTGCGCGTGCGCAATACCGGCACCGCGCCCTCCACCGGCGTCAGCGTCTTCTCCCTCCAGAACTTCCACCTGGGCTACGGCCGCCCCGGCGTCATGTCCGACATCGACGAGAACGGCGAGACGGTGGAACTGAGCGGCAACGACTTCGTCGAGAAGGGCTTCGCCGGCGTCGTCGTGGGCCGCCCCCTGGGCGCCGTGGCTCGCAAGGCCGCGTGGATCTCCACCGCCACGGGGGCCGCCAATGGCTACAACGTGGTGCAGAGCGGCGGCGGCCAGGACCTGCAGGACTTCACCGCGCAGCCCTCGGCCGCCAAGGGCTGGGCCACCGCCTACCAGTTCAACCTGGGTGACATCGCCGCCGGCGCGGAGAAGTGGGCCGGCGTCGCCTTCGTGCACTTCGGCAACCCCGAGGGCTCCGCCACCGCGCGCCAGTGGCTGTCCGACTACGTGGGCACCTCCGACGCCAAGGCCCTGGTCGACGCCGAGGTCGCCCGCTGGGCCTCCTTCCAGAACGACACCGTCAAGGTCCCCACCGGCCTGTCCGACAACGAGGAGACCCTGCTGCGCCACTCCGCCGTCGTGATGCACATGGCCCAGGTCCGCTCCAGCGAGGCCTGGCTGCGCGAGTTCCTCTCCCGCGACGGCGAGCCCCGCGCGACGCGCTTCAAGGCCCCCAATGGCTCACCGGCCACGCTGCCCGGCCTGGTGAAGCACGCGGGCAAGGGCGCGGTGCTCGCGAGCCTCCCGCCCGGACAGTGGACCTACGCATGGATTCGCGACGGCGCCTACGCGGCCGCCGCCATGGCCACGCTGGGCATGAACACGGACGCGCGCGAGGCGCTGTCCTACTACCTCAACGCGGACAGCGGCCGGTTCCAGAACTGGCGCGAGCTGCAGCCGTACTCCATGCCGCCCTACATCATCACGCTCACGCGCTACCACGGCTTCGGCGTGGAGGAGACGGACTTCAACGAGGCGGGACCGAACATCGAGTTCGACGGCTTCGGCCTGTTCCTCTGGGCGCTGCGCCACTACGAGCGCACCACCGGAGACGTCACCCTCGTCGACCAGACGTGGCCCACCGTGTCCACGAAGGTGGGTGACGCGCTGGTGGCGCTCATCGACCCGCAGACGGGGCTCATCCGCGCGGACTCGTCCATCTGGGAGACACACTGGAACGGACGGCAGCGCTCGTGGACGTACACGAGCCTCACCGCGGCGCGCGGCCTGTGTGACGCGGCGGCGCTCGCCGAGCGCGTCGGTGACACCGAGCGCGCCACGCGCTACCGCAACGCCGGTGAGTCCATCCGCCGCGCGATGGCGGAGAAGCTGACGGACCACAACTTCGCGCTCGGCTCCAACCTGGAGGAGGTGCGCTCGGGTCGCGGCTACTGGGACGCGGCGGTGCTGGACGCGTTCGCGTTCGAGCTGTTCGACCCGGCGGGGAAGATTGCTCGCGAGACGATTCGCGGACTGGACCTGCGCCTGTCCTCTCCCGCGGGCGCGGGCTGGTCGCGCAACGATGACCGCTATGACCACACGGGCGGCGCGGACCTGAGCCCCTGGGGCGGCGAGTACGACAGCGCGGAGTGGGTCATCGTGAGCCTGCGCGGCGCCATGGCGAAGCGGATGGCCGGAGACCCGGAGCGCGCGGAGCGGGTGCTCAAGTGGGTGACGGACCAGTCGCTGAAGAACTACCTCGCGGTGTCCGAGACGTATGACGAGCTCAATGGCACCTACAAGTACAACTCCCCCATGGTGGGCTTCGGCGCGGGGGCGTATGCGCTCGCGCTGGCGCACCGCGCGGAGGGCACGGCCGACCCGGCGTGCGGCGCGTACCTGGACGAGAGCACCATCACCAAGACGCCCGACGCGGGCCCTGGCACGCCCGACGCCGGCCCGGGGACGCCCGATGCGGGCAACCCCGGTCAGCCCGACTCGGGTTCGTCCGAGGAGCCCCAGGTGACGGGCGGTGGCTGCAGCGCCACGGGCCCCGGCGCGATGGCGCTGTGGCTGATGCTCTCGCTGGCCGGTGTCACCGCGCTCACGCGCCGTCGGCGGGCCTGAGGCTCGCGTCACTGCGCGCTCCATCCCACGCGGATGGAGCGCGGCGAACCCCCCATCAGGGAGCCGCCATGAAGCGCCTGAAGAACCACTACGCCTGTTGGGGTCTGTTCCACGATTGGGATGATGCGCGCGCCGACTTCCAGCGGCGAGCCGTGCTCGAGATTCGTGCAGGCAAGCCGTTGGTGCTCGCTCCGCTCCCGCCCGAGAAGCTCGCCGAGCAGCCTGAGGCGTTGGTGGTGATGATGAATCCGGGCTCATCGGCGCCGAAGCCAGGCTTCGGTTCGCGCGAGCATGCGGGGCTCCTGGTGCCCACCAAACCCGACGCGGTCCAGTACCGGATCATGCGTGTCATGGAGGCCGTCGGCATGACCCATGTGCGGGTCGTGAACCTGTCCGATGTTCGCGCGGCCAAGAGCGCCGACCTGTTCGCGCTCATCAGCAAGGGCGCGACCCACGCGGACCTGGGGTGCGTATTCGCAGAGGCGAATGCGGCGATTGGCACCGACGTGCTGGGCGCGCCGCTCGTCATCTGCGCATGGGGCTTGGACAAGCGGCTCGCGTCGCTCGCAGTCGAAGCGCAAGCCTGGGTCGACGCCCAAGGTGTCGCGACCGCGGGTTGTCGCAGCGACGAGGAGACGGACTTCCCCGCGTGGCGTTATCCGAAGCCGGTTCGCAACTGGGCACTGGCGCGGGCATGGCTGGAGAGCGTGACGGAGCAAGTCTCGGCGCTGTACGCGTCCACGCCGACTTCCGCTCAATCCTGACGACTTCCTCGCCGAGCCTCGTCGGGTTCGGCGAGGCGGTGCGGTGAGCCGAGAAGCTCAGCGGCGCGAGTCCTTGCGCGCCTGCGTGCGCCGGTTGCGACCCTGGACATGGGACGCGCGCCGCATCGAGCTGAAGCCCTGCTGCTTGCGAGCCCCACCCTTGCGGCGCTGGGCCTTCATCTCGCGCACCGAGCCCGTCGCGGTGCGACCCGCGGCGCTCATGCGGCGCACGGGCTTGCGCCCACCCACGGCTCGCGTCGCCGTGCCCGTGCGCGTCCTCCGCGCGCCGCCCGTGGTCCGCGTCGCCGTCCGAGTCCTCCGCGTACTCCCACCCGCGGCCCTCGTCGTCCTCCGGGCCCCCGTGGCCTTCCTCGTGACACGGGCCCGCTTGGCCATCATCGCCTCCTGGCGGTCCAGCATCGCCAGGCGCTTCTCGAAGCGCATCAGCGCCTGACGGAAGTAGGTGGCCTTGCGCCGCGTGTTCGCGTTGCCCTCGGCGCGCTTGGAGCGCGTGGGCGTGCGCCTGCCCAGGGCCTCGCGCCGCTGACGCGTGGCCAGGCCGTCATACTTGTCCATCAGCCGCCGCGCGCGCTGGATGCGACCTCGCAGCTCGCGGCGGGACAGCTCCATCAGATTGCGGGGCGCGCTGGCGAGCACGAGCTGGGCTTCGTTCTCCGTCAGCAGGGACATCTTCTTCTCGGGCGTCGTACGCAAGGGCCTGCTCCTTCGAGGCAATGTGGACTACCTCGCGCAACGTCGACACGTGTCCCCCGGGCAGCAACCTGCTCTCCAGGGCGATGGCCCCTACTCGAACACCGAGAGCTCCGAGAGCGCGGAGATGGGAATCGTCCACGAGCCTCCTCCCGCGAACACCCGCAGGCGCACGAAGCGCACCGGCACCTCCCCCGTCAGCGCCACCTCGACGAAGCGCGCCGGACGCTTCATGTCCAGCGGCCCATCCCCATAGGGGCTGTCCTCCGCCGTGTGGTCGAGCGCGGTGGAGAAGCTCGGGTCTCGTATCTCGACGTCGTCGTAGTTCTCGTACGGCGCGCTCCCCAGCGTCGCCCAGCTCCCTCCATCCAGGCTGCCCTCCACCTGGAAGAGGAGCTGGGGCGTGGCGCTCGAATGCAGCTCCACCTCCCGGATGACGGCGTGCCGGGGACGGATGGGGGCCTCCCACTGGAGCACCACCTCGTTCACGCCGGAGTCCACCTCGCCCTGCGTGGTGCGCACCTTGCGCAGCAGACCATCCGTGTACGGACACGGCTCGCCCACGGGAGCAGGCGTGCACGCGGCCCCTCGGCTCACGGGGTGCAACGTGCCCACGGGCACGGGGACACGCGGACCCCGCCACTCCACGCGGAACGACACCGAGCTGTCATTGGAGGCCAGCGGACGGAAGATCCACGTGCCCAGGCTCACCGCGCGCACCTGCGCCTCCACCCCGGCGAAGTCCTCCAGTTGATAGGGATTGGGACGCCAGGGCGCCGCCGCGTCATGGACCTCCCAGAGCCTTCCTCCCGGGCCATGCAGCTGGACCACCGGGTAGGGCGTCCACGGCTCGATTGCCACCAGGTCCGGCGAATCGCCCGACTCCCATTGCATCAACCGCCCCGAGGGCGGCAGCGGCGGCACCGGCGGCGCCGCGTCGAACGACAGCGCGAGCCCTTCCGCGCCCCGCCCCACCGTCAGGTTCGGCGCCCACGGGCGCAGGGGAGGAATCTCCACGTCGTCCTCGAAGACGAAGGACGTGTAGACGCCATGCCCCGCCTCGAGCGGCGCGGCCAGCCGGAAGCGGTACTGCGTCCGCTCGTACTCCCCCTCCTCCAGGGCGTCTCCGTGGAGCACCTCCAGCGTGACCTGGCCCCCACCCTCGCTGCGAGCCTCCGTGTAGGGCTTGAAGCCCTCGTTCTCGGGGTGCTCGTAGCTCGGCTGGCGCGTGCGCTCCAACGTCAACGCGACGTCCGGGCGCGGCGAGCCATCCAGGTGTTGCAGGAGGCCGTAGACGAAGACGGGGTCCTCCGGCTTGCGGTCGCAGCCCGTGACGAGCAGCGCGACGAGGGGCAGGCAACGAAGCAGTCGCGGCATGTCAGTAGGTCCCCTTCGCGCCGAGCAGCGGCAGGATGATGGGAAAGCGCGTGGGCTTGCGCTCGGGGCGCAGGGCCTCGTCGAAGCCGTAGTCGTACGCGAACACCTCCTGCCGCGCGGACACGTTGAGGATGTCCAGGTACGCGTCGAGCGTGAAGTCCTCCATCGCCCAGGACTTCGCCACGCGCAGGTCCACGCGGAAGAACGCGTCCAGGCGCTCGGCCTTGTCGCGGTCCTGTCGCACCCAATCCTGCGTCCCGTCCGCGTCCGTCACCAGGCGCTGCGTCAGCGTGGTGATTTCGCCGGACTCGGGGCGGCCGGTGTTGAAGTGCACCACCGTGCCCACCGTCCAGTTGTTGCCGAGCTTGTAGCTGAGCGCCGCGTTGAGCACGTGCGCCTGCTCGAAGGCGAAGGGCAGCGTGCCCTCCACCGTCTCCACCACGCGGTCATCATCCCCGTACCGGTCGAAGCGCACGCGCCGCTTGCTCTGCAGGAAGCTGTAGGAGACCCAGCCGAACCAGTCCCTCCCCAAGGGGTGTCGCGCCATCAGGTCGATGCCGTACGCATACCCGCTCGCGGACGGGTCCGGCGTGTCGAGCCCCCGGCGACGGCGGTTCTCCACCACCTGCCGCAGGTCCAGCTCCACCGTGCGGGTGAGCGGGTTGTAGAAGACGTCGCCGCTCAGCTCCAGGCCCTCCACCGCCTTCCACTCGGCGCCCACGTCGAACTGCAGGCCCTCCTGGAGCCCGTGGCGCAGGCTGGACGTGTCCACCGCGGGCAGGTGCACCAGCACCGTGGGCGTCTGGTGGAAGACACCCGCGCCGCCCTTGAGCACCAGCGCGTCCGTGAGCTGGCGCCGCACCGTGAGCCTCGGCTCCGCCACCGTGTGGTTGATGCCGGGGGACAGGTGGTAGTTGTCCACGCGCACGCCGGGCTGCACCAGCCATCCGGGCGCGGGCAGCCACGTCGCGGAGAGATACGCGCCGGAGAACAGCGCCAGCGAGGACGGGCTCTTGAGCGGGTCCGTCGTCTCGCCGGGCCGGCTGCCGGGAGGAATGCCGGTGCCCCGGATGTCCGTGGCCGCGCGCCGGTGCTCGAGGTCGCCCCCGACGGCGACCTCCAGCGTGTCGCTCAAGCTCCGCTTCCAGCCCGCGCGCGCCGCGAAGGTGAGCTGTTCGAGCGCGTACTCACCGACGTCCTGGTAGTCGATGGCGCCGCTCGCCGTGCGGAAGGACTCCTGGCCGGTGAACCCCAGCGCATCCGTGCCGAAGGTGAAGCCCACCTCCGCGTCGCCGCCCGCGAGCGGGTGCGTGCCGCGCAAATCCACGCGGTGGAAGCGCGAGACGATGCGGCCGCCCGTCATGCCCACCCAGTCGAGCGAGGGCGAGGAGCCCACGTCGTCCGAGCTGCCCAGCGCGAACAGCCGCAGCCGCCCCTGGCCCACCTTCTGCTCGACGCGCGCCTGGTAGTCCCAGAAGTCGGCGTGGAGCTTCTCCGTCTCCGCCGAGCTGAGCAGCTTGGAGCCCAGCGTCATCAACAGCGCCGAATAGCTGAGGCGCCCCGCGACGCTGACGGAGGTGCCGGTGCTCTCGAACGGGTACTCGATGAAGCCGCCGGCGTTGATGGGGTCCACCGAGGCGGTGACGTGCAGCCGGTCCTCGCGCGGACGGCTCAGCCGTCCATCCACCGCGCCGCCCAGCAGCCGGCCGTACTGCACCGGCGGCGTGCCCGGGAAGAAGTCCACGGTGTCGATGAAGTCCGGGTGGAGCACCGCCGGCCCGAGCATCAGGTGGTACAGCATGGGGATGCGCACGCCGTCGAGGAAGAAGCCCGTGGCCGCGGGCTGGCTGCCGCGCACCACCGGGTAGCTGATGCCCGAGGCGAGGCTGCCCACGCCGGGCATCAACATCACCACGCGGAACGGGTCTCCCAACGTGCCGGGCACCTCGCGAAGCTCCTGCTCGTGCAGCGTGATTCGCGTCACCTCCGTGCGCGGGCGCTCGTCGCGCACCACCGTCTCGTACGGATTCACGCGGCCGGGCTGCAGCCGGTAGATGACCTGGAGCGCCTGCCCCTCCGACAGCGTCTCCTCGAACGTGCCCGGTTGATGTCCCGGCGCGCGCACCTCCACGCGGTGGACGCCGGGCGGCAGCGCCAGCGTGAAGCGCCCGTCCGCGTCCACCGCGCCCGAGGGCTCGGTGGCGCCGTCGACGAAGAGCGTGGCGTCCGCGAGGGGACGGCGCGTGCCCCGGGCCCGCACCTCTCCGGAGAGGCTCGCGGTGGAGCGGGGCACGGGTGCGGGCGGCTCGAAGCGATAGACGAAGGGCAGCCGCACCGCCACCGGCGCGCCGGCGAGCACCGCGGGCGTGAAGCGCAGCCCCGCCGCGGCCTGGCGCGCGGCCTCGGTGAGCCGGGGCTCCTGGGGCGCGGCCACGACCTTCACCTCGGCCACCGCGCCCTCCACGTCCACCAGGAGCTCCAGCGTCACCTCGCCCGGCGTGCCCTCCAGCCCCTCGGGCCACGCGGCCGGGGAGGGCGTGACGAGCGTGGGCGGCTGGAGTCGGGCCTCGCGGCCATCCTCGGTGACACCCAAGCGCTCCGCGTCGTCGGCGGAGAGCACGGTGCCGCCGTCGCTGGCCTGGAGCTGGACCTCGATGGCGCGCGCGTCCGACGCGGGCGAGGGGACACCCTGGGCGTGCGCGAGGACGGACAGCGTGGTGAGGACGAGCAGCGGGAGGAAGACACCGCGTCTGGAACGCATGAGGCCCCCTTCAACACCCGATGACCGCGGAACTGTCACTCCGGCGAGTCCTCAGGTGGGCGCAGCCTCGCCCCGTCCCTCCGGCGCGTCGAATGGTTTGTTCGATTACGCGGGAAGTCATGCATCCCGCGTGCGGTGGGTCCCTCACGGCGAGTCCTGGTCGCCGGGTACGAGTCCGTCGTCGTCCCGAGGACGGCCGGGGCGCACGTTCGTGCGTCCGCGTGTGTGGCAACTCACGGAGGAAGGGCGCGGGCGTGGGGCGCGGGTGGAGGGCCCGGGAGGGCACCATTACCGTTGAGTCCACGCGGGGCTTCTCGTGGGGAAGGAGTCGGGGCGATGCGCGCGCAGAAGGAGCAGCTGCTCTTCCAGGCGATGGAGCAGGGCCTGTCGGGACGCGTCGACGAGGCCACGGCGTCGCTGGGGGCGCTGGAGTCGATGCTGGACGTGGACGCGGTGCCCGAGGACCTGGGCTACCAGCTCTTCGCCACCGCCGTGAGGCATCGCCTGGCGGGCGCGGGTGCGGGGAGCCGCAATCCCTATCTGCACCCCGACGCGAGCGAGCGGCAGATTGATTTGTTCCGCTCGCTGATGGCCCACATGCCGCTGGCGTCCACGGCCGACGCGCTGGCGAACGCGGTGCTGGAGTCGCTGCTGGGGGGCCAGGAGGAGGCCACGCTGGTGGACGTGGGCATCGGCCAGGGACGGCAGGCCGTGCGGCTGTTGCAATCCCTGTCACGACGCGGCGCCCTGCCAGGGCGGCTGACGCTGGTGGGCGTGGACCCGAGCGGGGCGAGCCTCGCGCAGGCGGAAGCCACGACCGCGCGCGTGGCCCGTGAGGTGGGCGCGAGCGTGTGCTTCATCGGCGTGGAGTCCCCGGTGGAGGCGCTGAGCGAGGCGACGTGGGCCCGGCTGCGCGCATTGCCGGGACCCCGGGTGGTGAACGCGGCGTTCGCCCTGCACCACGTGGCGGAGGCGCCGGACAGCCAGGGCCCGGCCCGGGACGCGGTGCTGCGGCAGCTGCGCGCGCTGGAGCCCGTGGCGCTGGTGATGTGCGAGCCGAACACGGACCACTTCCAGGCCGCGCCCCTGGAGCGCTTCGGCCACGCGTGGCGGCACTTCACGCACGTCTTCCAGTTGCTGGACTCCCTGGGCGTGCCGGGCGAGGAGCGCGCCGCCATCAAGCGCTTCTTCGGGCGCGAGGTGGAGGACGTGGTGGGCACCGTGGACGAGTCGGCCCGCTGCGAGCGCCACGAGACGGCGCGCATGTGGATGGCGCGGCTGTCGCGCGCGGGCTTCGAGCCCCTGGAGCTGCTCGAGCACCTGGGCCCCGACGGCGTGCACCCGGCGCTGACGCTGGAGCGCGAGCCGGGCGTGGTGGGCCTGCGCTGGAGGGACGAGGTGCTGGTGGCGGTGCTGGCCGTGAAACCCGCGCCTGCCCGGAGTTGAGGCCCGCGGCCCTCCGCGCGAGGATGGCGCGGTGACGCCGCGAAACGACGGACAGGAGCAGTCGCTGGAGGAGCGCGTGCTGGAGCGCTGCCGGAGCGCGGGCGTGCGGCTGGTGCTGGTGGAGGCGTGCACCGGCGGGCTCTTGTGCGGGCGGCTGACGCAGGTGCCCGGGGCCTCGGCGGTGGTGGAGCGCGGCTTCGTGCCGTACTCCCACGAGTCCAAGGTCGAACAGCTCGGCGTCCCGCTCGAGCTGCTCCAGGCGCATGGCTCGGTGAGCGCCGAGGCGGCGGAGGCCCTGGCGCGCGGGGCGCTGGAGCGCTCGCGCGCGGACTGGGCCCTCGCGGAGACAGGCATCGCGGGCCCCGGAGGGGGCACGCCGCACAAGCCCGTGGGCCTGGCCTTCATCGCGGTGATGCGGCGGGGCGGAGCGGCGGCGGTGGAGCGCCACGTCTTCGCCGGGGGCCGGGCCCAGGTGCGCGACGCCGTGGCCCGCCGCGCCTTCGCGCTGTTGATCGAGCGGCTGAGCGTCGAATCCTGAACCGGACATCCACCCCGCACTCCCGGGTGTCTGGGCTCGCCACCAGCGGGCTCCTACGCTGTGGGGGCGCGCGACGCGCGTGCTGGTGGCGAAGGAGCCCGGGTGTTCCGAATCGACGTCGACAATGCGCACGCCATCGTGGGCTTCGTCCTGGAGGGCTACATCCGGGTGCCGGAGATGGAGGCCTTCGTGACGGAGCTGGAGCGGGCCACCGACTCGCTCGCCGGCCAGGACATCAAAATCCTGGCGGACCTGCGCGCCTTCCGCCCCGCCTCGCCCGAGGCCGCCAACATGATTCGCCGTGTGCAGGAGTACGGCCTGCGCTCGGGCGTGGTGCGCGTGGCGGAGCTGGTGGAGAGCGAAATCGTCGCCCTCCAGCTCAACCGCGTGGCCCAGAACAGCCGCACGGACCGCATCCTGCGCCGCTTCTGGGAGGAGTCTGCCGCGCGCCTCTGGCTCATCCAGGGGGATGCGACCGAGCCGCCCCAGCCGCGCCCGTGAGCCGCGCGAAGTCAATGCCTCTCAAACCCCGTTGAATCCCTGACGCTGACAGACGTGTTTTCAGGCGGGCTCGACTTCTACCGCCAGACACGCTCTTTCGAGCCGTTGTCCTACCCTTGTGCTGGCCATTTCTCGTCGCGCGAGGATTCACACGTAAAGCAAATTGACGTGTCTGGGTTGGAAATATATCGAAACATGAATAATGGCTTTTACGTTTGAAATCGTGATTCCAGGTGTGTCACGAATAAATGGCCTTTTACCGGAGGTCTTGCGTTTGGCTCATCGAGTCCTGAAGACGATTGGCGTGGCCTGCTTGGGTGTTGCGCTCACCGCGTGTGGCACCACGGAGTCCGCGCCGGACGAGGCGAAGGCGCCCGAGGTGAAGGCGGGGTCGGACATCCAGCAGTCGCTCAAGAAGCTGCCGAGCGCGGGCGTGGCGGGGGCGCACACGGACGGCGTGCCCGACACGCTGGTGGGTGAGCTGGGCAAGGTGGAGCGCACGCTGTCGGCGCTGGGCGTGGGCCAGGCGGCGTTCGCGGCGGCCCCGGCGCTGACGGACATCGCCCCGGTGTTCCGCCTGCGCGCCGACGACCTGTTCCTGCAGCGCGCGCGCACGGACAACCAGGGCAACCAGCACCTGCGCTATCGCCAGACGAAGAACGGCCTGGAGGTGGTGGGCGGTGAGCTGATGCTGCACGTGCGCCCCGACGGCAACGTGTACGCGGCCAACAGCTCCGCCCGTGACGGCGTGGACCTGCCCGCCACGCCCCGCGTGGACGCCGCCGCCGCCGCGAGCGCCGCGGCCCGTGCCACCGCCGGCACCGGCATCGCCTCCGAGGGCCAGCCCCGGCTGGTCTACGTGCGTGACGACGCGGGCACGCTGTTCCTCGCCTGGCACGTGCGCGTGACGGGCACCCAGCCCTCCGGCATCCCCCTGGTGGACAACGTCTATGTCGACGCGCTCGGCAAGGCGGGCGTCGTGGCGCGCCACCCGCTCATCCACACCGCCCGCAACCGCGCGGTGTACACGGCCAACAACGGCACCACGCTGCCGGGCACCCTGCGCCGCGGCGAGCTGGGCGCGGTCACCAACGACGCACACGTGGACCAGAACCACACGCAGCTGGGCTACACGTACGACTGCTACCAGACGCTGTTCGGCCGCGACTCGTTCGACAACGCGGGCGCGGAGCTGCGCAGCACCGTCCACTACAGCAGCAACTACGTGAACGCCTTCTGGAACGGCAGCCAGATGGTGTACGGCGACGGCGACGGCGTGAACTCCATCGAGCTGGGCAAGGACCCGGACGTCACGGTGCACGAGCTGACGCACGCGGTGACGGAGCGCGAGTCCAACCTCATCTACTCCGGCCAGTCCGGCGGTCTGAACGAGGCGCTGTCGGACACCTTCGCCGCCATCTGCCAGAGCTGGGCGTCCGGCACCTGGAGCACCGCGCCCGCCATCTGGATGATTGGCGAGCAGGTGTGGACGCCGAACACGCAGAACGACGCCCTGCGCTACATGGATGACCCGAGGAAGGACGGCGTCTCGCTGGACCACCTCGACAGCTACACGTCCAGCACCGACGTGCACTACAGCTCGGGCATCCCCAACCTGGCCTTCGCGCTGCTCGCCAAGGGCGGCACGCACCCGCGCGGCCGCACCACCATCAACGTGCCGGCCATCGGCGTCGAGACGGCCGCGCGCATCTGGTACAAGGCCAACACGGACATCTTCACGGAGGGCACCACGTTCCTCCAGGCGAAGACGTGGACCATCCAGGCCGCCGCCGACCTCAACTACAGCCAGGCCATCCAGGACGCGGTGAAGGCGGCCTGGGAGGCGGTGGGGGTCAACGGCGTGTGGACGCCGCCGGTCTCCATCCCGCTGACCAACGGTACGCCCGTGACGGGCATCTCCGGCACGCTGGGCAACGAGAAGTACTACTCGCTGGTGGTTCCGGCGGGGACCACCAAGGTGGTGTTCACCACCACGGGCAGCTCGGGTGACCTGGACCTGTACGTGGGCCGCGGCACCCAGCCGACCACGTCCAGCTACCTGTGCAGCTCCGCGGGCAGCAGCAGCACGGAGACGTGCACCCTCAACAACCCGACGGCGGGCACCTACCACGTCCTGCTCTACGCGTACTCGGCCTACTCCAACGTGACGCTGACGGGCACGGCGAGCGCCACCGTGGGCAACGTGCTGCAGAACAACGTGCCGGTGACGGGCCTGTCCGCCGCCACCAGCGCCAGCGTGAACTACACGATGGACGTGCCGGCCAACACCCGCGTGACGTTCGCCACCAGCGGCGGCACGGGTGACGCGGACCTGTACGTCCGCTTCGGCTCGGCCCCCGGCACGGGCTCCGGCACCTACGACTGCCGCCCGTACCTGGGTGGCAACGCGGAGACCTGCCAGCTGACGAACACCACGGCGGGCAAGTACTACGTGATGGTGCGCGCCTACTCGGCCTTCACGGGCGTGACGCTGAAGGGCTCCTACTAGCTCCAGGAGCTTCGAGGTTCGGGGTTGGACGGCGACACCCGGGGGGCCATCATGGGCCTCCCGGGTGTTGCTTTTTCCCGGGGCACGCAAGGGAGCATGCGGATGGCACGTGACAGCGCGGCGAAGCCGGGTGGCACCTCGTGGGGCCGGTACGGCTGCGGCGTGTCGCTGCTGGTGTTCGTGCTCGTGCCGGGACTGGTGCTGTTCTTCTCCTGGCTGAGCGCGCGCGTCCTGACGCCGCGCAGGGAGCGGCAGGTGCAGGCGCGCGTCGCGGGGTTCTGCGGCGAGGTGAAGGCGGGCGAGCTGCCCGAGGACGCGCTGGAGCGCTCGCGCTCGCTGGGCTACCCCGTCCGGCTGGAGGGCTCCGTCGCGAAGCGGCTGCGCATCCTCCGCTTCGACGCGCCGGTGAGCCAGATGCTGGGCTGCGAGCTGCACACGGACGCCGCGGGCCGGGTCAGCGCCACGAAGCCCTATGTCATCTCGATGGAGTACGAGGACTTCTGAGCCTCGGGGTCGGTCGGCAGCTCGACGGTGAAGGTGCTGCCCTCGCCGGGGGTGCTCTCCACGTGGATGGAGCCCCCGAGCGCGGTGAGGATTTCGCGCACCAGGTGCAGCCCCAGGCCCAGGCCGCCGTAGGCGCGCACGGAGACGGCGCGCTCGAAGCGCTCGAAGATGTCGGCGAGCCGGTCCTCCGCGATGCCGATGCCCTGGTCCGTCACGCTCACGCGCACCCGCCCGTCGTCCTCCCACGCGCGCAGGGTGATGGGCTTGCCCGGGCCGAACTTGAGCGCGTTGGACAGCAGGTGCACCAGCACCTGCCCCAGCCGCGCGCCGTCCCAGTTCCCCCACAGCGGACCGTCGATGTGCAGCTCCAGCGCGCAGCCGGCGCGCTCCAGCGGCTCGGCGAGCCTGCTGGCCGCGTGGCGGATGAGGTCCGCCAGGTCCACGCGCGACAGGCGCAGGTCCATGCGCCCGGCCTGGAGCCGTGAGATGTCGAGCATCTCCTCCACCAGCGTGGCCAGCTTCAGCGTCTGGCCGTCCAGCGTGCGCAGCGCGCGCACGGCGTGGGGCGGCAGCCCGGGCGGCGTGTGGCGCAGGAGCGTCTGCACCATGAGGCGCAGCGAGGTGAGCGGCGTGTTGAGCTCGTGGGAGGCCACGCTGAGGAACTCGTCGCGCAGGCGCACGGCGTCCTGGGCCTCGCGGTAGAGGCGGGCGTTGTCCAGGCAGACGGCCACGCGGCGCGACAGCTCCTGGGCGAGCCCCAGGTCCGCCTCCGTGTAGCGCCTTCCGGGCGCGCCGGAGACGAAGGTGGCGACGCCCAGCGTCTTGCCTCCGGCGATGAGCGGCACGTGCATGGCGGCGCGTGAGCCGATGTCGCGCAGGGTGTCGATGTACTCCTGGCCATGGCCATGCTCGCGCAGGATGAAGTCGGGGACGTCCTCGCGCAGGAAGGGCTGGCCGGTGCGCAGCGCGTGGACGAGGGCGGGCGGGGACGTCCAGTCCACCGGGTACCGCTCCAGCATCTGCTTCAGCCGCGCCTCCTTGCGCGCGTCCACGTGCGTCGCCGACAGCACCCTCAGGTGCTCGCCGCGCTCGACGACGGTGACGATGCACCAGTCCGCCAGGAAGGGCACCACGCGCCGCATGGCGTTGCCCAGCATCACCTCCACGTCCAGCGACTCGGCCAGGGCCAGCCCCGTGTCCGCCAGGAAGCGCACGGCCCGCTCCGCGCGGCGGCGCTCCTGCACCTCCACGTGGAGCTGCTCGAACAGGCGGCTGTTCTCCAGCGAGATGGCGATCTGCGACGACAGCGTGCGCAGCACGCCCACGCGCTCCGGGGTGAAGGCGCGCGTGGCCAGGTCGTTCTCCAGGTAGAGCACGCCCACCGTGTTGCCGTGGCGCTGGATGGGCACGACGAGCGCGGACTTCACCGCGCGGCGGACCACGTAGGCGTCCCCCACGAAGCGGCCCTGGTGCGCGGCGTCGGCCAGCACCAGCGTCTCACCGGTGTGGAAGGCGTGCTCCACCAACGTCACCGGCACCTGGGGGCTCGACTCCAGCGGGGTGCGCTCCAGGCTGACGGGCTCGGAGCTGGCGCCCATGGCGCAGACCTGGAGGCTGCCGCCCTCGTCCAGCACCAGCGCCCCGCGCGTGGCCCCCGCCGCCTCGAAGCACACCGCCATCAGCTTCTCGAGCAGCCGGTCCAGCACCACCTCGCTCACCAGCGTCTCGGAGGCCTTGAGCAGGGTGAGCAGGTCCAGCGAGGCCCCCGGCGGCGTGGGGCCCGTCGTGATGGCGCCGGGCTCCGTCCAGGGCCGGTCCAGCCGCGTCGCCAGCTCCGGGAACTCCTCCTCCAGCTGCGCCACCTTCGCCTGCGCGCCCCAGCGCACGTAGCAGTCCAGCGCCGCGCGCAGGTACAGCGGCACCAGTCGCCGGTGGCCCTGCTGCTGGTGGAACCGCCCCGCCAGCTCGTGGGCCAGGGCCTCGTCCTGGAGGAAGCCCTCGGTGTGCGCGCCGTCGATGGCGCTGTCGTACAGCCGCATCGCCTCCAGCGCCCGGTCCTCCAGCCGCGCCACCTCCGCCGCCACCAGCTGGTGCTTGTGGCGGAAGTTCTCCGGGCACGTCCGGGCCCACGCCTCCAGCCTGCGCTGGTTGGCCTCCACGTGGGACAGCAGGGCCTCCTTCTCCAGCGGTGTCCGCGACGCGCGCGCCAGGAGCGTCAGCGAGGTGAGCACGTTGAAGTCCACGTTGCGGAAGAAGCCCTGCGTGTAGTGCACGTAGGGCAGGGCCTCGCGCGACATGCGCAGCGCCTCGTCGAGGTCGCCCATCACGTAGGCGACGAACAGCTTCATCATCGCGAGCAGGTAGAGGTTGGTCTGCTCCACCCGGTCCGACGCGAGGTAGGCGCTCTCGTCGAAGTCGTCGTCGTCCAGCCGCGCCGGCGTGCGCGTGCGGCCCTGGAGCGCGCGGATGGCCTGACGGTAGAGCAGGGACACGTCCACCATGCCCTGCACGTTGGCGCGCCGGGAGTAGGAGAGCGCGGTGTCGATGGAGCCGAGGATGCGCACCAGCTCGGTGCCCATCGCCAGCTCCGTGGAGACGACGGTGGTGAGCGCGTAGCTGGTGAACTGCAGGTCACCGCTGGCCAGCCCCGTCGTCACCGCCCGGCGCAGCAGGGACAGGCTGGTGCGCAGGGGCGCGCGCCAATGGTTGACGTTGAGCGTGAGGCTGATGAGCGCCCGGCACTCCTGCCTGGCGTCGCCCAGCTTGCGCGCGAGCGCCACGCCCAGGTGTCCGTAGGCCTGGGCCTCCTCCACCTCGCCCCGGCTCGCCAGCAGCATGCCCTGCACGGCGTACACGGCCGGGGCCCAGCGCGAGCTGCCATGCTCCAGCGTGAGCGCCAGCGCCAGCGTGTTGAGCCAGGCGAACAGGTCCGGGTCCACGAAGAAGGCGGGCGTGACGAGCTCCGACAGCAGCTGCACGCAGGCCAGGTGCGCGCTGTCCGTCATCATCGGCGCGTCCAGCAGCGCCTCCACCCGGCGCCCGTCCAGGTGCCGGCGCACGCGCGCCTGTCCCTCGGCGAGCGCCTCCGTGTAGCCGTGCTCGGGCAGCTCCACGCCGAACAGGCGCAGCCCCTCGCGGCCCGCGGCGAGCGCCTCCGGGTAGCTGCCCGTCATGAGGTTCGCGAGCACCTGGAGCACGTACAGGTCCGCCTTCTGCGTCGCGGACGCGGCGTGCGTGTGCGCGGTGTGCAGCAGCTCCTCCGCCAGCCTCCCGTTGCCGGAGAGGTACGCGCACTCTGCGGCCTCCCGGTGCACCTGGAAGAGCCGGGCCTGTCGCCGAAGTCCCCCGTCCGCGGGCAGCAGCGACAGGCCGCGGGTGAAGTACACCAGCGCCGCGCCGAAGGCGGAGGCCCCCTTGGCCTTGAAGCCCGCGCGGAAGAACAGCTCCGCCAGCTGCTCGCGCTCCTCTCCGTCGCTCAGCTGGCCGAGGCCCCGGTACAGGTGGTCCACCACCGCGAACAGGCGCTCCTCCAGCGCCTCGCCCCTCGCGCCGTGCCACAGCTTGCGTCCCACGGCCAGGTGCAGCGCCTGACGCTGGTCCTCGGTGAGCAGCGAGTACGCCGCCTGTCGGACGCGGTCGTGCGCGAAGCGGTAGGTGGCCTCGCGCCGAGCGCCGTCCGTCGTCGCCGGCGCGCGCGCGGGCTCGCTCTCGGGGACGAGCAGCCCTTCTCGCAGGAGGCTCCACAGCGCGGAGGCCGCGTCCTGCTCGTCCTCGTCGACGAGCGACGACAGGAGCCCCAGCTCCACCTGGTCCCCCAGGCACGCGGCCACCTCCAGCACGTACTGGGTGCGCTCGGGCAGGCGGCGGATGGCGGCGAGCAGCAGCTCCACCACGTTCTCCGTCACCTCCACCCGGGACAGCCGCTCCAGCTCCCAGGTCCACGTGCCGCGCTCCCAGTCGAAGCGCAGGAGCCCGGACGCGTGCAGCAGGCGCAACAGCCGCGTGAGGAAGAGCGGGTTGCCCGCCGTCTTGCCCGCGAGCAGCCGGGCCAGGGGCGCCACCCGCGCGGGCTCCAGCTGGAAGGTGTCCGCGCACAGCGCGGTGATGGCGCCGACCTCCAGCGGCGCCAGCTCGAAGTCCTGGACCGGCAGCGTGTCCTGCTCCGCGAGCACGTCGAGCAGGCGCGACAGCGGGTGTCCGGGGCCCACCTCCTGCGGTCGCCACGCGCCGATGAAGAGGACGTGTCGCGAGCCCGGGTCCGTGCACAGGCTCTCCAGCAGGTGGAGCGAGCCGGGGTCCGCCCACTGCAGGTCATCCAGGAACAGGATGAGCGCGTGCCGGGGCGTGGCCAGCGACTGCACGAAGGACTGGAAGAGCAGGTGGAAGCGCGCGGCGGCCTCCACCGGTCCCAGCGCGGGCGGCACCGGCTGCGGCCCGAGCAGCACCTCCAGCGCGGGCACCACGTCGGTGATGACACGCGCGTGCGGCCCCAGCGCGCCCAACAGGCGCTCGCGCCAGAAGTCGCGCGACGGGGGCGACTCCTCCAGCAGCTCGCGCATCAGCCCCTGGAACGCCTGCACGAAGGCGGCATAGGGCACGGTGCCCTGCAGCTGGTTGAACTTGCCGGTGAGCAGCCGGTCTCCAGGGAGCGCGTCGCGCGCCAGCTCGTGCACCAGCGCGGACTTGCCGATGCCCGCCGCGCCCGACAGCAGCACCAGCTCGCTTCCGCCCCGGCGCACGCGCTCGCGGGCCGCGCGCAGCGCCTGCTGCTCGGGCTCGCGGCCGTACAGGCGCTCCGGGAGCGACAGCTGGTGGGCCAGGTCCAGCCGCCCCAGCGTGAAGTCCCCGTCGTTCTGACGCCGGCTGGCCTCGAGCAGGTCCGACAGGAGCGAGTCGGCGCCCTGGTAGCGCTCCTCCGGCATCTTCGCGAGCAGCTTGAGGACGATGTCCGAGACGATGCGCGGCACGGCGGGGTTGACGAAGGCGGGCGGCACGGGCGCGCGGGCCAGGTGCGCGTGCACCAGCTCCACCGGGTCCGGGGAGGTGAACGGCGGCAGCCCCGTGAGCAGCTCGTAGAAGGTGGCGCCCAGCGAGTACAGGTCCGCGCGGTGGTCGATGGGCCGGTTCATCCGTCCCGTCTGCTCCGGGGCGACGTACGGCAGGGCCCACTGCAGCTCGCCGGGCAGCTCCCCGCTGGGGGCGATGCCCGAGACGCGCGTGGCCAGGTCCAGGTCGATGAGCGTCAGGTGCGTGCCGTCGGCGCTCATCACCAGGTTGGTGGGGTTGAGGTCGCGGTGGATGACGTGCTGCTCGTGCAGGCGGGTGAGGATGCCGGTGAGCTGGAGCGCCAGCGCCATGAAGCGCTCCAGGTCCACGGGCTTGCGGCGCAGCCACTCCTGCAGGTTGTGCGGCCCCGCGTCCTCCAGCACCAGCGCGGGCGGGTGCGAGGGCGCGTCCTCCAGCGACACGACCCGCGCGAGGTCGGGCACGGTGTCGCGCAGCCCGGTGAGCAGCGCGTGCTCGTGGCGCAGCATGGGCGCGCTGCCGGCGGCGAGCGGCCCCTGGCGGACCTGCTTGATGATGAGGGGCCGGCCATCGCGTGCCCAGGTGCGGAACACGACGTACCGGCGTCCCCGATGGATTTCCTGAAGGCCTTCGGTGCCCGGCGCCTGCCACATCGTTCGTCCCCGCCGCGAGGCGAGGTCCTCCGTCCGTCCCCCAGGCGCGCGGACGTTTCCACGCGCGGGCGGGCCCGTTCCCTCAGGATTTGGACGAAGGCGCCCCTCGGCACGCGGGAGCGCAGTCGACAGCGGGCAGCGGGGCGGGGCCTCGCGGCATGCCCGGGCGACGAGCGGCTTCAGCTGACGCGGCGCAGCTCCGGCAGGTCCTCCGGCTTGAGCGCCCAGGGCGGCGTCGCGGGCAGCGCGGACAAGAAGCCCGTCTGCACCGCGGGGAAGCCATCCACCTGGGCCGCGTCCGGGAAGAGCGAGCCGGGGCGCACCATGCTGCCCGCGCCGACCAGGCAGCCTCGCCCCAGCCGGCTGCGGTCGCAGAGGATGGCGCCCGCCTCCACCACGGTGCCCGCGCCCACGAAGCAGCCGTGCACCAGGCAGCCCGGTCCGATGATGGCCCCATCCTCCACCACCAGCGTGCCCCCCGGTTGCAGCTGCACCACGGCGTTGGCGTGGATGCGCACGCCCGCGCCGATGCGCAGCGGCGCGTGGGACTCGCCGATGATGCGCACGCCGGGGCCGATGATGGCGCCGGGGCCGATGAGCACGTCGCCCGTCACCTCGGCGGAGGAGAACAGGGTGGCGGTGGGGTGGACGAGCGGGTGCTTGTCTCGGAGGGAGTAGAGCTGTCCCATGGGTGCATCCTCGGCGCGGTCTCTGGCGAAGAAAGGGGTGAGGGGTTGTTGGGGAAGGGTGAGTGAGCCGCCGCGCGAGGCGCGCAGCCGCTCCAGGTCGCCGGTGTCCACGCGCCGCACGACGCGCGCGGGCCGGCCGACGACGACGGAATCCGAGGGCACCCACATGCCGGAGGGCACCAGCGCCCCATCCGCCACCAGGCAGCGGTCGCCCAGCCGGGCGTCCGGTTGGAGGATGGCCCCCGGGCCCACGTCGCACAGGTGGCCCACCGACGCGCCGAGCACCAGGCTGCGCGGGCCCAGCGTCGTCTTCTCGCCCACCACCACGGGATGACGCGCGGTGCCCACGACGGTGGTGTTCTCCCTCAGCGTGGAGCCCGCGCCCAGTTGAACCGCGCCCTCCGGAGAGCAGACCACCGCGCCCTGCGCGAGGTGGACTCCGGGTCCCAGGTGCACGCGCCCCAGCACGCGCGCACTGCTGGCCAGACGGAAGTGCGCGGTGCCCGGACTGGGGACTGACGGGAACAGCGAACGAGAGAAGCTCGGCATCATGAGTGGGCGCAAGCTACACCTCGCCTCGGCGATGAAGGACCGCCCGGAGGCGCTGGAGTGGTGTCGGAGGTGCAACGGCGAACAGCGCGTAACCCGGCCCCGGGTCTGGGGTGGGTGACGGCCATCCACGCCCGCCCGGGCGCGGAGGACAAGGCCGAGCGTGCGCACCCGCCCCGCCGCGAGGCGCCGTGCGGGTCAGCCGGCCGCGCGCCGCGGCGTCCTGGACGCCGTCGCCCCTTCCTGACAGAAGGGCCCGAGGCTCGGCGGGGCGGTCCAGGAGGCAGCACACATGTCGCAGGTGGAGGGGCGGGAGTCCGTGCCGCGAGAGGGGTTCTGGGCGTCGCTGAAGGAGGCCATGCACGGCACGGAGAAGGACCTCACGGGGCTGCCCGTGAAGCGCGCCATCTTCCTGCTCGCGGTCCCCATGGTGCTGGAGATGGTGATGGAGTCCATCTTCGCGGTGGTGGACGTCTTCTTCGTCGGGCGGCTGGGCGCGGATGCGGTGGCCACGGTGGGGCTGACGGAGTCGTTGCTCACCATCATCTACGCGGCGGCCGCGGGGCTGAGCATCGGCGCCACCGCGCTGGTGTCGCGGCGCATCGGTGAGAAGAACCCGGAGCAGGCCGCGCGCACGGCGGTGCAGGCGATTGGCCTGGGCGTGTTCCTGGCCATCCCCCTGGCGGTGGGCGGCGTGGTGTTCTCGCGCTCCCTGCTGGAGCTGATGGGCGGCGAGCCGTGGGTGCTGGAGCACGGCGTGCGCTACACGCAGGTGATGCTCGGCGGCATGGGCACGGTGCTCCTGCTGTTCCTCATCAACGCCATCTTCCGGGGCGCGGGGGACGCGGCCATCGCCATGCGGGTGCTGTGGCTGGCCAACGCCATCAACATCGTCCTGGCGCCGATGCTCATCTTCGGCGTGGGCCCCTTCCCGGAGCTGGGCGTCATGGGCGCGGCGGTGGCCACCACGTTCGGCCGGGGCTGCGGCGTGGTGTACCAAATCTACCGGCTGGCCCGGGGGAGCGGGCGGCTGCGCGTGCGCTGGGAGCACGTGCGGCTGGAAGTGGGCACCATGCTCTCCATGCTGCGGCTGTCGGGCGCGGGCACGGCGCAGTCGCTGGTGAACACCACGAGCTGGGTGGTGCTGGCGCGCATCGTCTCCACCTTCGGCAGCCAGGCGGTGGCGGGCTACACCATCGCGATGCGCATCGTGCTCTTCGCGCTGCTCCCCTCGTGGGGCCTGGCCAACGCGGCGGCGACGATGGTGGGCCAGAGCCTGGGCGCGCGTCAGCCGGAGCGCGGCGAGCAGGCCGTGTGGACGGCGGGGCGCATCAACGCCGTGTTCCTGGGCTCGTTGGGGGTGTTGTTCGTCGCCTTCGCCCAGCCGCTGGTGGGCGCCTTCTCCCCGGACCCGGTGGTGGTGGACCACGGCTCGCACGCGCTGCGCATCATCAGCGGAGGCTTCCTCTTCTACGCCTTCGGCATGGTGCTGACGCAGTCGTTCAACGGCGCGGGGGACACCACCACGCCCACGCTCATCAACGTGTTCTGCTTCTGGATTCTGGAGCTGCCCCTGGCGTGGGTGCTGTCGGGGCCCCTGAAGATGGGGCCCTCGGGCGTGTTCCTCTCGCTCACCGTGGCCTTCTCCGTGCTGGCGGTGCTCGCGGCCCTCCTCTTCCGCAGAGGGCGCTGGAAGCTGCGCCAGGTGTAGGCGCCACGTCAGACGCCGTGCGCGCCGCCCGCGGACTCGTCCCAGAAGGACGCCTCAATCTTGTGGCCGTCCAGGTCCTTCACGAAGCAGCCGTAGTAGGGCGCGCCGTACTGCGGACGGGGCCCGGGGGCGCCGTCGTCGGTGGCGCCCGCCGCGAGCGCGGCCTGGTGGAAGGCGTGCACGGCCTCCTTCGATGCGGCGATGAAGCCGAAGTGGGTGCCATTGCCGACGTTGGCGCGCTGCCCGTCGATGGGGGCCTGCACCCAGAACTCGGGGAACTGCTTGCCGTAGGCCACGGCGTTGGGGAAGTCGAGCACCCGCTTGCAGCCGAGGGTGCCGAGGACGGCGTCGTAGAAGGCCACGGCCTTCGCGAAGTCGTTCGTGCCGAGGGAGACGTGGGAGAGGATGCTCGGGTTCGAGTCGCTCATGGGTGCGGCTTTAACCCGGCCCGAGCCTCCTCGCGCGCCCAATCGCTCAGGGGCAGTAGGGGCAGGACGGCATGCCCGGGTTGTCCGCCTCGAACTGGGCGTACACGCGGCAGTTGTCGTCGCGCCGCGACGTCTGGCCCTGGCAGCCGTAGTGGTACGCGGCCTGGCAGAAGGAGGAGGACTGCGGGTCGGCCGAGGGGCCCGAGTACGGGCTGTTGCACGCGCTCGACGTACCGCCGCACTCGTCCGCGTCGTCCTTCAGCTCCGAGTAGGAGCAGGAGCTGCCCTCGCCATACGCGGAGCAGGTGCTGTCGGACGGACACCACTTGCAGGCGTTGGCGACGTACTCACTGGCGCAGCCGCCACAGGTGGAGATCTCGGTACAGACGTCGTCCTCGAAGCAGGCGGTGAGTCCGAGGCACGACACGAGGAGCGCGAGCAGGGCGATGGGGCGAAACACGAGGACTCCGGGAGTCGGGGGTGACGCTGGGAGTCTCCCCGGAGCGGTTCGTCCCGGGCAATGAGTCCGAAAACATCCAGGTGCCCCCGAGCCCACGCCTCACCGTGGGGCGAAGAGGCGGACCTTGCGCAGGCGGACGTGGAGTGTCTGGCCCGCGCGCACCTCGAGTGGAGGGGCCACCGCGCGCAGGAGGGTGCTGCCGACGGGGAAGCGGTACTCGGCGGCGTGGCCCAGGAACAGGCGCGCGGACAGGGGCAGGGGCGTGCCGTGCTCGCCGAGCTCCACGTCCTCGGGGCGGACCACCAGGGTGGTGGGGCCCGGCGGGGTGGCGGGAGTCCCGGGTGGCAGCGCGAACCCCGTGCCTCCAGGGGTGGTGTGGAAGTGGCCCGCGCGCACCTCGCCCGTGAGCACGTTGGCGCCGCCGACGAAGCCCGCGACGAACGGGGTGGCGGGCTCGCGGTAGAGCGTCTGGGGCGAGTCCACCTGCTCGAGCACGCCCTGGTTCATCACCGCGATGCGGTCCGACAGCGCGAGCGCCTCGCCCTGGTCGTGGGTGACGAAGACGAGCGTGGTGCCCATCTTCGCGCGCAGCGTGGCGAGCTCCGCGCGCAGCTCCTCGCGCAGCGCCGCGTCCAGGTTGGAGAGCGGCTCGTCGAGCAGCAGCACCCGGGGGCTCGCCACCAGGGCGCGCGCGAGCGCCACGCGCTGCAGCTGTCCTCCCGACAGCTCGTGGGGCCTGCGCGTGGCCAGGTGCTCCAGGCGGACCTGTCGCAGGGCCTCGCGCACGCGGGTGGCCAGCTCCGCCTTCGGCACGCGGCGCAGCACCAGCGGATAGGCCACGTTCTCCTCGACGGAGCGGTGGGGCCAGACGGCGTAGCCCTGGAACACCATGCCCAGCCCGCGCCGCTCGGGCGGCACGCGCACGCCGGGGCCCGCCACCGTCTCCTCGCCGATGCGGATGACGCCCGAGTCCGGGTGCTCCAGGCCCGCGAGCATGCGCAGCGTCGTCGTCTTCCCGCAGCCGGAGGGGCCCAGCAGCGACACCAGCTCGCCCTCGTGGACGTCCAGGCTCAGCCCGCGCACCACGGGTGTGGCGCCGTAGGCCTTGAACACGGACCGCAACGCAATCGCCGCCATCACCGCGTCTCCGTCGCGCGACGCGACACCAGCGCGAGCACCGCTTGTCCCGCCACCACCAGCGCCACGAAGGCGCACGCGAGCACCGCCGCGGAGGCCGGGTCCGCGTAGCTCTGCAGGTCGAACAGCAGCTTGCCCAGCACCTCCGAGCCCGCGGGCACCAGCAGCACGGACATGGTGATTTCCGTCGCGCACGCCAGGAAGGTCAGGATGAAGGCCACCGTCAGCGCGGGACGCAGCAGCGGCAGCGGCACGTCCAGGAACGCGCGCAGCGGGCCCGCGCCCGACACGCGCGCCGCCTCCGTCAGCGAGGGGTCCAGCTGCGCGAGCGCCTCCGAGGCGTTGCGGGTGCCCAGCGCCAGGTACTTCGCCGCGTACGCGACGAGCAGCAGCCACGGCGTGTGCGCCAGCGCCAGCACGAAGGCCACGCGGTCCACGAGGATGAAGCGCCAGTCGCGCGAGAACGCGACGAGCAGCGCCAGCGCCAGCACCGTGCCCGGCACCGCGTAGGGCCAGACGGCGAGCGCCTCCACGCCCGCGCCCAGGCGACGCCACGCCCGCTGGAGCAGCGCCGCCGACAGCCCCAGGCCACACACCAGCGCGCCCGCGCCCGTCGCGAGCAGCAGGCTCAAGCCCGTGGCGCGCAGCGTGCGCGGCTCGAACAGCACGCCGGACCAGTGCGACAGCGTCAACTCCTCCCACGCCAGCCGGGCCCCGAAGCCCCGCTGCAGCGAGGTGAGCAGGATGGCGCCCAGGGGCAGCAGCACCAGCAGCACGCAGGCCGCCGCCACGCCGCCGGTGGCCAGTCTCCGCGCGCGGCCCAGGGACAAGGGCCGTGGAGACAGCCCCTT
Organism: Myxococcus sp. XM-1-1-1; assembly: GCF_020037095.1. Lineage (NCBI taxonomy): Bacteria > Pseudomonadati > Myxococcota > Myxococcia > Myxococcales > Myxococcaceae > Myxococcus > Myxococcus sp. XM-1-1-1. The sequence continues at coordinate 21,778 of NZ_JAIQDH010000020.1, read as the reverse complement.
GCCCGCGCTCAACCGCACGCGCCCCGCGCGCCCCAGCGTCCACGTGGCGAAGAGCGACAGCGGCGTGAGCAGCAGCAGCACGAGCGCGAGCGTGCTCGCGCGTCCCAGGCCCTCGTCGCCCAGCAGGACCAGCTCGTAGATGCGCGTGGTGAGCACCCGCGTGGGCGGCGTCGCGGACACGCCCAGGAGGTACGGCACCCCGAACGACGACGCGGCCATCAGGAACACCATCACCGCGCCGGAGAGCAGCGACGGCATCACCAGCGGCACCGTCGTCGTGAGCAGCGCGCGCAGGGGGGAGGCGCCGCACACGCGCGCGGCCTCCTCCAGCGCCGGGTCCACGCGCCTCAGCGCCGCGGCGCCCGCGAGCAGCACGAGTGGAAGGCCGGACACACCCTCGACGAAGGCGATGCCCACCGGGCCGTGGATGTCGAGCGTGCCAGCGCCCAGCAGGCGATTGAGATAGCCCGCGCGAGGGCTCGCCAATGACAACCACCCCATGCCCCAGATGAAGGCGGGGATGGCGGAGGGCAGGGTGAAGAGCACGGTGAAGGCGCCGCGCAGCGGCAGGTCCGTGCGGAACAGCAAGAGCGACAGCGGCGTGCCCAGGCAGAGCGCCAGCAGCGCCGCGCCGCCGGAGATGGCCAGCGTGTTGAGCAGCGCGCCCGTCTCCGCGCCCAGGCCGCTCATCCCCGCCTCACCCGTCTGCGCGCCGAGCCCGCGCGCCAGCAGCGCCACCACTGGCCCCACCGCGAAGACGAGCAGCGGCGTAAGCCACGCGCCAAGCCCCAGCCACCGCGTGGGCACCCTCATCGCGCGAAGGCCCGGCTGAAGGCTTCCTTGATGGCGCTGCCCCGCGTGAGCCCCTGCTCCAGGAGGGGCGGCGTCCACGGCTGCGTGCGCTGTAGCAGCGCGTCCACGCCCGGCTCCTCGCGCGGGCCCGGCAGCCGGGGGTCCACCGCGTGCATGTCTCCCTTCTCGACGATGAGGCGCTGGCCCTCGGGAGACAGCATCACGTCCACCACGGCGCGGGCGGCCACGGGGTTCGGCGTCCCGGCGAGGATGGCCACGGGGCCGGGGATGGTGACCGCGCCGTCGGTGGGCCAGACGATGTGCAGCCTGCTGCCGCGCGCCCGGGCGGCCAGCGCGTTCTCGAGCAGCAGCACGCCCGCGTCGGCCTCGCCGCTCTCGACCTTCTGGAGCACCGCCGCGTTGCCGCCGGCCACGAGCGCGCCGTGCTCGCGCAGGCCGGTGAAGTACGCCTCGCCGTACCTGGAATGACAGAACACGGCCCACGTGAAGGCGGTCCCCGACGTGAGCGGGTCGCCGATGGCCACGCGTCCCTTCCAGCTCCCATCCACCAGCGCCGCGAAAGAGGTGGGCGGAGGCGGAGAGCCCTCGCGATGCACCAGCACCATGGTGGACACGCGGATGGAGGCGTAGCGGGCATCCAGGTCCACCAACGCGCGCGGGGCCCGCAGCACGTGCACGGACGCATACGGCAGGAGGGCCCCCTCGCGCGCGAGCCGCTCGACGAGGAACGGGTCCGACGCGGAGAGGAGGTCCGCGCGCACGGCGCCCGCGGCGCGCTCGGCCTCCAGGCGACTGGCCACCTTCTCGCTGCCGGCCTGGTACCAGCGCACCGTGACGCCGGGGAGCTTCTCCTTCAGGAGCGGCTCCATCGCGTCCAGCACGTGCTGATACATGGACGTGTAGACCCAGACCTCGCCCGATGGCGCGCCCTCGTGCTTGTTGGCGGCGCCGGACGCGGGCGCCGCGGACTCGATGCGGCACGCGGCGAGCACCGCCAGCGCGACGGCGAGGCCCAAGGCCCGGGCGAGGAGGGGAAGGGACATGGGGGCGGGATTATGCGACACGCCTGCGGAAAGTCCTGGGGGGCGATGTCACGAAAGGACCCACGGGTCGACGACGACAAGGCCAGGTCCAGGGAGGACCCGCATTGCACAACCCGGGATGTGAATGCGACACAGTGGCGCATGTCACGCCGGATGGAAGACGTGGACGTGCGCCCCGAGTCGCTGGACCTGGGGTACCTGGCCCTCTTCGTGGGGCAGCGGATGAACGACCAGGTGCTGGAGGAGCTCCACGGCGCGGGCTTCACCGGGCTGCGCCACTCGCACGGCCATGTCTTCCAGCACCTGCTGGGCGGCGCGCGCTCCATCAGCGAGCTGGCGAAGCTGTTGGGGGTGACGCAGCAGGCGGCGTCCAAGTCCGTCGCGGAGCTGGAGTCGCTGGGCTACGTGGACAAGACGGAGACCGGGGACGCGCGCGTGCGTCAGGTGGCCCTGTCGCCCCGCGGGCTCGCGTCGGTGGAGAAGTCCCGGGCGCTGCGCTCCGCGCTCCAGAAGCGCTTCGAGCGCCAGCATGGCGAAGGCCCGCTGCAGGAGGCCCGCACGCTGCTGGCGGGCATGCTCGTGTCGCTGGGCGGTGAGGACGCGGCGCGCCGCCGCCGGGTGCGGCCGACTCGCTGAGGCCCGACAAGGCGAAGGCCCTCCGCCGTGCCTCGAAGGGGCAGCGGCGAAGGGCCTTCATCCACACCCAGGACTGTCGCGCCGCTACTTGCAGGACCGCGGCGGCATGGCGTCAATCCAATCGGCGATGAGCTGCGAGCCCACGTCATGGCGCAGGGCGCGGCCAATCTCCGGCATCATCTTCCCCGACTCCTCGGTGTGCAGCCGGTACCAGAGGATGGACGTGGAGTGGTCTCCGGGGACGATGTCGAACTCACCGCCCACGCCGCTGCCCGCGGAGCCCGGGCGCTTGCAGTAGCCCAGGCTGAACTCGTCCGTCGTCTTGATGTCCAGGAACAGCCGGCTGGTGATGCCCGGCTGCGCCTTCGGGTTGTGGCAATGCGCGCAGTTGATGTCCAGGTACGTGCGCGCCCGCTCGGCCACCGTGGCCTCCGTGGCGTCGAACGCGTTCGGCGCGCGGGGGATGTTGGCGGAAGGCAGGTTGCCCAGCTTCCCCAGCGCCGCCAGGTGCTGGAGCTGGTTCACCGGCTGCCCGTCGTAGACGTGCTCCCGGTTGAGGTAGCGCGCCTTCACGCCGATGGGCACCAGGTACTGGTTGTCCTGCGCGTCCACCTCGTGGTGGCACTTCTGGCACTGGTTGCGCTGGGGTACCAGGTAGTTGAACGTCTTCTTCACGCCCTCGGCGTCGATGAACTCGAAGTTCTCGAATACGTAGCCGCCGACGACCTTGGTCGCCTCTGTCAGCGCGTCGTTCCAGACGTAGGGATACGCCTCCCAGCCGCTCGGCTGTCGCACCAGGATGCGTGTCTCCAGCGGGCGCACATTCTTGTCCGGCTCCCGGAAGTCCGCCGGGTACGCGAACGTCTTGGTGATGATGGTCCCCACCGGCAGGTCCAACACGTCGTTCGCCGAATACAGCGCCTTCTTGCCGTCCGGCACGTACAGCGTGCGGGACTTCAGCGAGTAGTCGGAGAACAGCGGCGTGGTCAGCTCGTACGGGATGTTGCCCGCCACGGGCTGGAAGTCCCCCGTCGCCGGCGTGCCCGTGAAGAGCTTCAGGTCCGACAGCTTGTTCGGGATGACCACCGTGCCCGGAGGCCCGGCGTCGGGCGTGCCCGCGTCGGGGGGACCCGCGTCCGGCACCCCCGCGTCGGGGGGCCCCGCGTCCGGGCCCGAGTCCGGCGCACCCGCGTCCGGCGTGCCGGCATCCCCTTGCGAGGGATTGCCCGCGTCCGGCGTGGGCTCGTTGCCCGGTGGGTCCTCGTCACCGGAGCAGGCGGCCACCGCCGCGGCGAGCAGCACCGCGGCGAGGCCCAGATGTTTCGTGTACGGCGCGCGCATGGCGACGGGCGTCCTCGGTCCGCTCACTTCAGGGGAGGTCCAGCGCGGGCGCGAAGCCGCGGCAGTTGAACGGCTCGGCGCCCTGGTCGTAGCGCGCCGTCGCGGCCCACGCCGCCGCCGGGTTGGGCGTCTGCGCCGTCAGGTACGCCTGCACCGACTGCAGGTCCAGGTCCACCACCGCCTGCTTCGTCGTGGCCGGCACCGTGTTGTTGTAGAAGCACAGGTTCAGCGCGTTGGGCTCGCGGCCCTCGGCGCGCGGCGCCGGGTCGATGCCGTCCCACAGCACGTGCTCCACGCGCTCCACGCCGTGCACCGCCTTGCCGTACGCGTACAGGTTGAACATCAGCGCGCCCAGCGGGCGCTTCTGCAGGTCCGGCTGGCCGTTGTCCACGTTCGCGCCGCTGCCACCCAGGAACGTGTTGTCGTGGATGGACACATCGCCCGTGTTGAAGTTGAAGAAGCCCGCCGACCACAGGATGGGGTTGGGCTCGATGGCCAGGCCGCTGAGCACCGCGATGTCCACGGAGCCGTTGTCACCCCACGTGTTGCCCACGAACTCCACCCGGCGCGACGCCAGGATGAACGTGCCCGTGCCCGCCGGCACCTGCGACACCGTGCTGCTGCTGGCCGTCACCGACGCGAAGTTCGGCCGGTTGTTGCCCGTGATGGTGTTCTTGGTGATGAGGATGTCGGTGCCCTTGATGGGGTTGCCCGGCAGGTCGAACACCACCAGGCCCGTGGTGTTGTCGATGGCCGTGTTGCCCTCCACGTAGGCGAAGCGCGTGTTCTCGATTTCGATGCCCGCCACGTTCTTCTTCGCGATGTTGCGCCGGACGATGGTGTAGCGCGTCTGGCCCACGTAGATGCCCGCGTCCGCGGCGTTGTACGCCTCGCAGTCCTCGATGAGCACGTAGCGCGACTTCACCGGGTAGATGCCGTACTTGCCGTTGTTCTCGTCGTTCTCCACCGCCCACTCGGTGCGGATGCGCTGGATGAACACGTTGGACGAGTTCTCCACGCGCAGCGCGTCCTTCTTCGCGTTCCACAGCGCCACGTCCTTTACCGTGAACAGCTTGCCCACCACGTCCAGGCCGTTGGTGTTGGCCACTGCGTTGGAGAAGTCCAGCACGGTGCTGGCGGCGCCGCCGGTGCCCTCGCCCTGCGCGCCCCGACCCGCGCCGACGATGGTGATGCCGTCCTGGCGGATGGTCACCGCGTTGTTGAACTTGAACGTGCCCGCGCCCAGCTGCACCGTGGTGCACGGCTGCAAGTCATTGACGGCGTTCTGCAGGTCCTGCTCCTGACCCGGATTGAAGGTCAGCGTCTTGCGCTGCGCATCGGTACACGAGAACTCGGCGGGCCACACGTCACCTGAGTCCGGCGTGCCGGAGTCGGGCGTGCCGGCGTCCGTCGCGGGCTCTCCCGGGCTCGGGTTGGGGCTCGCGAACTGACGGTCCTCGTCGTCGTCCGAGCAGGCGGGAAGGGCCAGCAGACTCAGCGCGGCGACGAGCACGGCACGTGACAGACGGTTCATCAGGGTTCCTCCAGGAGTCGGCCATGCCCCCCTCGTGTCTCGACGGGGAGCGGAGCGGGGCGGGGCCAAGGGATGGCGCGAATCCTCATCCCGCCCGCGCCCGACCTCAAGGGTGAGGTGAGGATTTCCTTCGCGCCTGGGTTTCGTGACGCGCTGCGATGTGCAAGGAATGGCAGGCTGTATTTTTCTCGGGTCGGAGCTTCGTCCACGTGCTGCCCTACTTCCCCTTCGAGCAGGACGCCTACGCCATGGCACTTGGAGTGCGCGCCTTGCGTCCCGGTGAAACACTCATCGAGGTAGACGCAGCGCATTATCGCGCTGAGCTGGCGTTGAAAGCCTCGCTGCTCGGCGAGGACCCGCACGCGCGCTTCCAGGCGCAGCCGGGCACCGGGCCCCAGCAGTGGGAGGTGTTGCGGCTCTTGCTGTCGCGCATGGCCGAGCAGACACCGGAGTCGTTCACCCTGCGGGTCGACGACGACGGGCGCTGGCATTGGCACAACACGCTCACGGGCGACGCGGCCTCCTTCACGCCGGGCCAGGAGGACGGCCTGCCGTTCGCGCCGCTGGATTGGGTGGGGAGGCAGGTGCAGGAGGACCTGCTGGTGCTGGACGGCACGCGCGAGGGCTGCCCGCTCATCGCCGGACAGCTCTGCTTCCCCTCTGGCTGGAGCCTGGGGGAGAAGCTGGGCAAGTCCCTGCTCGCGGTGCACGCGCCGGTGCCGGGCTTCGCCGAGCAGATGGGCCGCGGCACGCTGAAGCTGCTGGAGGGCCTCAAGCCGGGCCGCCCCGTCACCCGCTGCAACTGGGCCGTCACCGTCACCGACAGGCTGTGCATGGAGCCGCGCTCCTTCCCCGAGTGGCGCCACCTCTTCGAGGGCCTCACGCCCGACAACGCCGGGGAGCGCTGCTTCCTGCGCCTGGAGCGGCAGACCTTGAGCCGCCTGCCCCAGACGGGCGCCATCCTCTTCACCATCCACACCTACGTGGCCCCGGTGGCCGGCGAGGTGCCCACGCCCGAGCGCCGCCAGCGCCTGGCCCGCGTGCTCGCCACCGTCCCGGACGACCTGAGCGGCTACAAGCGCCTGGGCCCCCTGCGCGAGCCGCTCCTCGCGTACCTGCGCCGCCCTGGCGCTTGTTGACGCTCGAGCCCGGAGTCCCTTCGCGTTCGTAGGGCCTCGGGATGGTGGGTGGAGAAATATCCTACCCGGATGAAACGAGGGCGGCGGATGGGCGTCGCGGTGCGGCGCCAAGAGGAAGGACGCGCGTTTCTGTAGTAAGTCGCCCCTCCGGAACGAGAGATTGGCGGCGCGCTTTCGCCGCCGCGGCCACAAGCGAAGGAAGGGCAAACACATGCGGAAGATGTGTCTGGTTGCGATGATGCTGAGCCTGACGGCGTGCCAGCCGCAGGGTGCGAAGGACGGGGGCGCCACCGCCACGGCGACGGCGGGCGCGGCGGCCAACCCGCAGACCGAGGACCAGAAGACGCTGTACGCGCTCGGTCTGTCCATCGGCAAGAGCATCAGCGTGTTCGACATGACTCCGGAGGAGCTGGAGTACGTCAAGGCGGGCCTCAACGCCCAGGTGAAGGGCGACAAGCCCGCGGTGGAGCTGGAGACGTACGGGCCGAAGCTCCAGGAGCTGGCGCGCGCGCGCACCACCGCCAAGGCGGAGAAGGAGAAGGAGAAGTCCAAGCAGTTCCTGGACGAGGCCGCCAAGGAGTCGGGCGCCACCAAGACGGAGTCCGGCCTGGTGTTCAAGGACATCACCCCCGGCACCGGTGAGTCCCCGAAGGCCACGGACATCGTGAAGGTGCACTACAAGGGCACGCTGCCCAACGGCACGGAGTTCGACAGCTCCTACAAGCGTGGCGAGCCCACGCAGTTCCCGCTCCAGGGCGTCATCAAGTGCTGGACGGAGGGCGTGCAGAAGATGAAGGTCGGCGGCAAGGCCAAGCTGGTGTGCCCGTCCGACATCGCCTACGGCGACCGCGGCGCGCCCCCGAACATCCCGGGCGGCTCGGCGCTGGTGTTCGAGGTGGAGCTGCTGGAGATCGTCAAGCCGCCCGAGGCCCCCCCCGCTGGCGCGCCGGCCGCCCCCGCGACGCCTCCGTCCGCCGAGCAGAAGAAGTAGTCCGGCCCGCTCCAGTCATTGGAGCGTGGGCACATGGAGGGCTGGCGGGGATGCTCCCTGCCGGCCCTCTTCGTTTGCAGTCATGCGAGCGCCTCAGGGCGCGAAGGAGCGTTCATGCACCGTCACCTGCTGTGGTTGGGTGTGTTGTTGCTGGTCTCAGGCTGCACGCGGGGCAAGCCGGTGGAGGTGCGGCGGGAGCCCTCTCCCACGGGCGCGGTCTCCGAGGCGGAGTTCAAGGCCATGCACACCCTGCGCGACGACGCGCCGCCCGAGCTGAAGGGGCAGGAGGTGGAGGTGGCCGGGACGAAGATGTACCTGAGCCTGCCCGAGGGCGCGAAGGGGCCCCTGCCGGCGGTGCTGGTCCTCCATGAGTGGTGGGGGCTCAACTCGCACATCAAGCACTGGGCGGACCGGCTGGCGGCCAACGGCTACGCGGCGCTGGCGGTGGACCTGTATGGCGGCAAGGTGGCCACCACGTCCGAGGAGGCGCTGGCGCTGGTGAAGGCGGTGGACCACGCGCGCGCGGGGCAGACGCTGGTGGCGGCGCACAAGTTCCTCCAGGAGGACGCGCGCGTGAAGGCCACGCGCACGGGCAGCCTGGGGTGGTGCTTCGGCGGGAGCATGTCCCTGCGCACGGCGATGCTGGTGCCGGAGCTGGACGCGGCGGTGATTTATTACGGCAGCCCGGTGACGGACGTGAGCGAGCTGTCGACCATCCGCGCGGCGGTGCTGGGCATCTTCGGGACGCGGGACGCGTCCATTCCGTTGGAGAAGGTGGCGGAGTTCCGCGCGGCGCTGGACCAGCTGGGGATTGCCCACCGCATCGTCGAGCTGGATGGGGAGCATGCGTTCGCGAACCCCTCGGGGGCGCGCTACGACGAGCAGTCGGCCGCCAGGGCGTGGGCGGAGACGTCGATGTTCCTGGAGCACCACCTGAAGCGCTGAGTGGGAGTGTCCAGCGGTCCACACGAGCGAGCCCGGACGCGACACGGTGTTGCGTCCGGGGCCCCGGGTCGGCTTGAACGCGCGCGCGTCAAATCATCGGAGGCGTGGCGTGCCGAGGCTGGGTGTGAGCGTGGTGGTGGTCCTGGGGCTGGTGCTCGTCGGGAGCGGGGCCTGGGCGTCCCGGGCGACGGTCCCCGTCGAGGGGGTCTGGCGTCGGCCGGACGGAGGGCTGGTGCGGGTGGCGGGGGAGGGCACGGCCCCGTTCCTGATGGACTTCGCCTCGCGGCGGCGCTGGCGGTTGGAGCCGAGGGAGCCCGGGGTGTGGGCGCTCGCGGGAAGCCGTCCGGAGGCGCGCGTCACGTGGCGATCGCCGGAGCTGGTGCTCACGGGGGTGAGCGCGGAGCCGATGGTGCTCGCGCCGGCGCCGGTGCGCACCGAGGCGGTGACGGTGTCCGTGGAGGGCGCGGAGCTGCCGGCGACCCTGTGGCTGCCGGGGACGGGAGTGCCCAGGAACGCGGTGGTGCTGCTGCACGACGTGGGGCGGGGCTCTCGCGCGGCGCTGGAGCCCTATCCGGCGCTGCTGGTGGAGCATGGATTCACGGTGCTCACCTACGACGCACGTGGGACGGGGCTGAGCGCGCAGGGTCGTGATGGCCGAGCCACCGATGCCACACGCGCGCCGGGGCTGAAGACGCAGGGCGATGACAAGCGCACCACCGATGCCGCTCTCCAGCCGGGACTGAAGAGGCCGGGCGATGACGGCCGCATTGCCGAAGACGCTCTCCAGCCGGGGCTGAAGGCGCAGGGGGATGACGGCCTCGCGGCGGTGCGGCTGCTGCGGCAGCGGCTGGGCCCCTCGGTTCGGGTAGGGCTGATGGGCTTCGGGCAAGGCGCGTGGACCGCGGTGAACGCGTCGGCGCGCGCGCCGCAGGAGGTGGGCTTCCTCATCCTCATCTCGGGCGGAGCCGGCGCGGTGTGGAAGCAGGAGCAGCACCGCATGCGCAACGAGGGCCGCAAGCGCGGCCTCACCGGGCCGGAGCTGGTGGACCTGAACGAGTTCCTCGAGGTGCTCCACGACGCGCGCCTGTACCAGGACGGCGGCGAGGCCCGTGCACGCAAGACGCTCGACTTCCACTTCCAGCGCGCGAAGCGCAAGCGCTGGCTCGCGGTGACGCCGCTGTCGTCACTCGGAGACGTGACGGTGGAGCGCTTCCTGGAGCGCCAGCGTCCGCTGTGGCGCGACGTGCTGTCCTACGACGCGGCCGAGGACCTGCCACGCGTGCGAGGCCCCGTGCTCGCGCTGCTGGGCGAGCGCGACGAGACGACCCCCGCCGCGCTCACGGCGCGAGCGCTCAACCAGGGGCTGTCGAAGCGCACCGGCGCGAACGACCGCGCACAAGTGAAGGTCATCGAAGGCGCGGACCACGCTCTCGCCGTGGTCACGCGTGAGTCGCCCGCCGTGGAGACGCTGTCCCGGCAGGCGCTGGACACCCTCTCCGCATGGCTGCGCGCCCTGGCATCTCAGTAGGGCTTCTGCCCCGTGTAGTTCCCCGGCGGCGCGTAGTTGCAGACCCAGTACTGCCACGTGGGGAACCTGCTGCCGAACGGCGAGTTCTCCGTGCAAGTCACGGTGGCGCAGCCCACGCGCTTCGTGTCGCGCCACACCACCTGCGTGTAGTGGCCGCACTGCTTGCCCGACGCGCACGAGTTGTTGGCGTAGTTGTAGTCGACGGCCTCATCGCTCCAGCCCTTCACCACCTCCAGCGTGGACATGGAGTTGGGCGTGGCCGCGGTGATGTTCTCACCGTAGGGGCCGCGGTTGGGGTTGTGCCCCCACTGGCACTTCGCCGCCCACGCCTTCGCCACGTCCTCCGCGCCCGTGTCCCAGCCGAGCGGCTCCAGCGCGGGGCTCGGCGTGGGCCTGGCGGAGGCCCGCGTGGCGTTGTGCCCCGTCAGCATGTCCTGCGCGAACTGCGACAGCGACCCGGAGCCCGAGTCGGGCGTACCGGAGTCCGGGCTGCCCGAGCCCCCTCCATCCGGGGTCCCCGCATCCCCCGAAGGCGTGTCGTCATCGTTGTCATCATCGGAGCCGCAGCCGGTGGCGAGGCAGGGCACGAGCAGACCGAGGGCCAGCAGACGTCGGACGGAGGAGCGGTTCATCCCGCGATTATCGACGGCGCCACGGGCCTCCGGAAGGTGTACGCACCCACGCACCCTCCCACGGCGACACCGCGTCTCAGTAGGGCCGCTGTCCCACGAAATTTCCGGGCGGCGCGTAGTTGCAGACCCACAGCTGCCACGTGGGGAAGTCGGCCCCGAAGGGCGAGTTCTTCTTGCACGTCACGGTGGCGCAGCCCACGGCCGTCGTCTTGCGCCACACCACCTGCGTGTAGTGCCCGCACACCTTGCCCTTCTTGCACGTGTTGCGAGCGTGGTCGTAATCGGAGACCTCGTCCGCCCAGCTCTTCACCACCTGCGGCGTGGTCCACGCATCCGGCGTGGCGGCGGCCAGGTTCTCGCCGTACTCACCCCGCTCCGGGTTGTGCTCGAACTTGCAGGCCCTGGCCCAGGAGGCGGCCTGGCGAGCGGCCTCGTCGGACCAGACGAGCGGCGGCAGCGCGGGCTTCGGCGTGGGCCGCGCCTGGGCGCGCGCCTGGTTGTGGGCCTCCACCATGTCGCGCGCGAAGTCCTTCGCCGTGGGCTGCGCGGGCCGGGTCTGCGGAGCGCTCCGGGCCTGCTGTCCCCGGGGCGCGCTGGCGGAGGCCCGCTGGGGCGGCGCGGCCTTGCGCGCGCTGGACTTCGAGGCCGACGCGCAGCCGGGAGGAAACACGAGCAGGAGCAGGACGACTGCGCGGAGCACGGAAGACGGACGCATGCCGAGGATGATGCGTCAGGACGTCCGTCCATGCATGGTGACGTTTTGCGTCCATGCCGCGAGGTCGGGCGCTACCCCCCGAATCCCGGCAATTCTCCCGTACCGTCCGAGCCAAAAGTCGTGATTCCGGGGACGCCCATGGCCCGCATCATGGAGATGTAGAGGTTGGCGATGGGCAGGCCCGTCGCGCGCAGGTGTCGGTTGGTGCCCACCGCGCCGCCACACCGGCCGGCGATGAGCACGGGCAGGTTGCGATGGATGTGCCCGTTGCCGTCCTCCAGCTCGCTCGTGAAGTAGACCATCGAGCTGTCGAGCAGCGACGCGCCGCTGGCATCCCGGCTCTCCTTCAACCGCCGCACGAGGTAGGCGTACTGCTCCACCTCCCACCGGTCGATGCGTGAGAGCGCGTCGAAGTTGGCCGGGACGAACTGGTGGTGCGAGTACGCATGGTGTCCGCCGCTGAGCCCGAGGAAGCCGTACACCTTGTTGCTGCGCGCGTTGGCGAGCATGAAGGTCGCCACGCGGGTGAGGTCGCATTGGAAGGCGAGGACGATGAGGTCCATCATCGCCTTCGTCTTGGCGCGAGGGTCCTCGTTGTCGACGGGCGACACCTGGGCGCCGCACACGGGTACCTGTTGCCCCAGGACCTCCAGCTGCTTCTCCAAATCTCGCACGCTGGTGAAGTACTCCTCCAGCTTGCGCTGGTCCGTCACGCCGAGCTGCTTCTGGAGCGCCGTGGCGTCCTCGCGCACGAAGTCGATGATGCTCAGGCCATAGGCGCGGCGCTTCTCCACCTGGGCCTGGGTGGAGCCGGGGTCCACGCCGCCGAAGAGCCGGTCGAAGACGGCCTTGGGGCGCACCTCCTTGGCCATGGGCGTGCGAGGCCCGGCCCAGGAGATGTTGTTGGCGTAGGGGCACGCATAGCCGGAGTCACAGTTGCCGATGCCGCGCCCCGCGTCGTTGCCCAGCTCCAGCGAGGCGAAGCGCGTGGCCTTCTGCTGGGCCAGGTGTCGGGCGATGACCTGGTCCATGGAGATGCCCGCGCGGAAGTCGGTGCCCTCCGTCTTGACGGCCTTCATGCAGGACAAGAGCGCGGCGGTGCCCGCGGCGTGGTGGCCGTCGCCGTCGGGCCTGCCCGCGTCGTTGGTGAGCCCGCTGATGACGAGCACGTCGCTCTTCACCGCCGCCAGGGGTTGGAGCGTGGGCGTCAGCTCCCAGGAGGCGCCCGTGCCGGTGGGCAGCCACTTCTGCATGTGGATGCCATTGGGCACGTAGAAGACGGCCAGGCGGCGAGGGGCCAGGGGCGCCTCGGCGGCGTTGGCGGTGGAGACCATGCGCTCGAGCAACGGGAGCGCCATCAGCGCGCCCGTGCCGCGCAGGAAGGTTCGACGGGAGAGTGGCCGCTTGTGGCTCATGGCGTCTGGGCCTCCGTGTCGCCGCGCCGGGAGGTGAACGAGTCACTGAGGACGATGGCGAGGATGTAGTCGACGAGCCGCCCGCCGCTGGCCTCCGCGGAGGCGGAGATTTCGCGCACCACGCACGCGTCGGCCTCGGACATGCCCCGGCCGAGCGCGTACGTGAGCAGGTGCTCGGTGATGCACGCGGGCAGCTTCGGGTCCTCCTTGACGAAGCGCCGCATGTCCGCGCCACCGTTGAGCACGGCGCCGTCGGGCAGGTCCCCCGTGGCGTCCACCGGCGCGCCGCTGACCTCGTTGAGCCGCCAGCGGCCGATGGGGTCGTAGTTCTCCAGCGCGAGCCCCAGCGGGTCCATCATCCGGTGACAGCCCTGGCACTGCGGCAGGCTGCGGTGCAGCGCCATGCGCTCCTTCATCGTCATGAGCGGATTGACCGGAGGCGGCAGTCCCTCGACGTTCGGCGGCGGCGGCGGCGGCGCGGAGCACAGCAGCTGCTCGAGCACCCACACCCCGCGCTGCACGGGCGAGGTGCGGTCCGGATTGGAGGTGACGGTGAGCAGCGAGCCGTGGCCGAAGATGCCCTGGCGCTCGGGGTGCGCGGACAGGTCCACGCGCTTCGGCGTGGCGCTGCCGGGCAGCGGCAGTCCGTAGTGCGCGGCGAGCGCGTCGTTGACGTAGGTGAACGGCGCGTCGAGCAGGTCGCGCAGCTTGTGGTCACCGGTGAGGAACTCCTGGAAGACGAGCTCCGTCTCCTGGCGCATGGCCTGGCGCAGGTCCTCGTTGAAGGTGCCGTAGAGCATCGGGTCCGGCTCGGCGGAGGCGAGCGCGCGGGTGAAGAGCCACTGTCCGGCGAAGTTGCTCACCAGGGCCTGGGCCTTGGGGTCCGCGAGCATGCGGCGCACCTGGGCCTCCAACTGCTCGGGCGTGGAGAGCTGTCCCTGCTCCGCGGCCTGGAGGAGCGCCTCGTCGGGCATGCTGCTCCAGAGGAAGTAGGACAGGCGGCTCGCCAGCTCGAAGGCGTCCAGCCGATGGGGCGAGAGGGACGTGGCCTGCGGGTCCTTCTCCACGCGGAAGAGGAAGTGGGGCGAGACGAGCACCGTGCGCAGGGCGAGCTTCACGCCGGCCTCGGGCGGGTCTCCGTGTCGCTTCGCGAGCGTGAGCGCGCCGAGCAGCCGGTCCACCTCCTCGGGTGTCACGGGGCGGCGCCAGGCGCGGCGGGCGAAGCGCGAGAGGATGTCGCGTGCGCAGGGCTCTGGGTTCGTGGCGTCCAGGGTGCATGTGCGCACGGTGCCCTGGGCCCAGGCGTTCTCCACGAGCTTCTCCGCCGCGGTGGCGTACTTCTCCAGCAGCAGGGGCGAGAGGCTGAGGACGTCGGCGTTGTTGTCGAAGCCGTAGCCGTGGTCATCGGCGGGGAAGTCGCGCGCGGGGCGGGTGGTGTCGCCGAGCAGGTCCCTCACGGTGGCGTCGTACTCGGCGCGGTTGAGGCGGTGCAGGGTGACGCGGCCCGGGTCCGCGGAGGTGTTCTCGCAGCCCTCGGCGTGGGTGGGCGGCGGCTCGGGGAGGACGCGGGCCTTGGGCAGCGAGTCTCCCTTGCAGGCGGCGAGCAGCAGGAGGAGGCCCGTGCTCGCGCGGGCGCGCCAGGGGCGTCGCCTCCGTTCGTGAAACCTGGAAGTCACTGCACCTTCCCCCTTTCACCGAGCCGCCCGAGGCGGAGTTCGGTGAGGGCCGAAGCAAATCCCTCTCCAGCGCGAGGCGGTGGGCGGTGAACGCGGGGGCCGTCCCGAGGGGAGGGTGAGGGGGTGGGCAGTGCCCTGTCATGGGTCGGAGGAGGGCGGTCGAGGGGAAGCGGGGTGCCGTTGGTGGGCGTGCGGGAGGGTGGTGGAGGGAGCAGGTTGAGGTGGAGGGGCATGGATGCCGCCCCGGGCGTTCCGGTAGAGGAGAGGCGCCATGACCTCACCGCGTGTCGATGCCGTCGCCGATGACTTCCTGTTGCTGGTGGAGGTGTTGCCGGAGGGGCTGCGGACGGCGGTGGGGGCGCTTGCTCCCTCGGAGGTGTTGGAGGTGGTGTTGGACCTGGGGCGGGTGCCGGAGGCGCGGCTGGTGGACCGGGTGGTGCGGCTGCGCGAGACGCCGGTGGGGGTGGAGGACCTGCGTCAGGTGATGGAGCGGGTGGGGGCGCCGGGGGAGGACAACCGCGCGGGCATCGAGCGGACGTTGCATCGGGTGTCGGCCATCCGGAACCGGCGCGGGCAGGTGGTGGGGCTGACGCTGCGGGTGGGGCGGGCGGTGTTCGGGACCATCGACATGTTGAAGGACCTCATCGGCTCGGGGCGCAACCTGCTGTTGTTGGGGCGGCCCGGGGTGGGAAAGACGACGAAGCTGCGCGAGGTGGCGCGCGTGCTCGCGGATGACCTGGGCAAGCGGGTGATGGTGGTGGACACGTCCAACGAGATTGGTGGGGACGGGGACGTGCCGCATCCGGGGATTGGTGGGGCGCGGCGGATGCAGGTGTCGCGGCCGGACCGGCAGCACGACGTGATGATCGAAGCGGTGGAGAACCACATGCCCGAGGTCATCATCGTGGATGAAATCGGGACCTCGGCGGAGGCGTCGGCGGCGCGGACGATTGCCGAGCGGGGCGTGCAGTTGGTGGCGACGGCGCACGGCAACACGCTGGAGAACCTGGTGTTGAACCCGACGCTGTCGGACCTGGTGGGCGGGGTGCAGACGGTGACGCTGAGCGACGACGAGGCCCGGCGCAGGCGCACGCAGAAGACGGTGAGCGAGCGCAAGTCGCCGCCCACGTTCGACATCGTGGTGGAGATGGTGGGCCGTGACGAGGTGCGCGTGCACGGCGACACGGCGGAGGCGGTGGACCGGCTGCTGGCCGGCAAGGACGTCGGCGGCGAGCGACGAAGGCAGGACGCGCAGTCGGGGCGCGTGGAGGTGGAGCCCGCGAGGCAGGTCACGGTGGCTCCGGAAGGAAGAGCCGCGTCGAGCACGGAAGAGGAACCCGAGGGACCGGCATCCGAGGGCGTCTCTGTGTCAGGTGAGACGCCCGAGCACGGGGGGCCCTTCACTCCGCCACCTGACGAACTGCCGGCACCGAGTCCGGAGCCGCGCGCGCCGGAGCCCGCGAGCCCCAGGCAGACGCGGTTCTCCTCGCGGTTCGTCGACGAGCCCCAGGAGGAAGGGGCCGCGCCGGCGGCCCGCCCCACGCGCATCTATCCGCACGGCGTGAGCCGGGAGCTGTTGCAGCGGGTGCTGCGCGAGATTCCGGTGGAGGTGCGACTGGTCAGCCGGCTGGAGTCGGCGGACCTCGTCGTCACGCTGCGCTCGAACGCGAACGACCCGAGGATGCGTCGGGTGGTGGCGAAGACCGGCGCGCGCGTGGAGTCCGTGAAGCGCAGCAGCTCCGCGGAGCTGCGCCGGATGTTGAAGGGCTTCTTCAACGTGCTGGAGGGCGTGGACGCGGAGGAGGTCCGCGAGGCGGTGGCCGAGGCCGAGGCCGCCGTCCAGCGCGCCCTGCGCGAGGGCGTCCTGGTGGAGCTCGCACCGCGCCAGCCCCGCGTGCGCAAGCTCCAGCATCGTCTGGTGAGCCGCTACCGCCTGGAGGCGGTGAGCCACGGCAGCGAGCCCTCCAGGCATCTGGTCATCTACCCGCTGGGCGCGGAGCTCGACGCCGCGCTCGCGGAGGAGACGGAAGGCGGCGCGTGAGCGCTCAGCGTCCGTCCCAGAAGACCCGGTCGCCGTACTCCCAATCGAAGGGCACGCCCGTCTCCCCCAGCACGAAGCGCACCAGCTGGGGGAAGGCGTTCTCGGCGCGCACGTCGTTGGCGAGAATCAGCACACAGCGGCGCGCGCCGGGCAGACACACGAGCGTGTTGCCGGTGCTGTCATTGTGCCCGCCCTTGTAGAAGCCGCGCCCCTGCGGCCCCTCGAACAGCACCACGCCGAGCCCCGCGGCCAGGTCCTTGCGGCGCTGCTCCACGGGCAGCTCGGCCTGGAGCGAGGGGAACTGGCTCTTGGTGGTGATGGCGAGCTGCGGCGAGGTCAGCTCGGCGAAGGACTGTGACGACAAGCCCTCACCGCGCACCAGCGCCGCGGCGAAGCGCGCCAGGTCATCGATGGTCGTGTCCATGGAGCCCGCGGCGCGCACGGTGCTGCGCTCGTCGTGCGGCTCCACCGCGCCCTCCATCGTCCACCCGTCCGCGAGGTTCTTCGCGAAGTCCGGTCTCCACACCATGCTGGTGTTGACCATGCCGAAGCGGTCGAACACGCGCTTCTGCATCTCCGCGCCCAGGTCCAGTCCCAGTCCCCGCTCCAGCACGAACTGCAACAGGATGAGCCCATCCCCCGAGTACGCATACCGGCTGCCCGGGTCGAAGTGGAAGCGCAGCCGCTGGTCTGGCTCGAGGAAGCCGAAGTTGGCGAAGCCCACGCTGTGGGTGAGCGGGTGGCGCGGCGTGATTCGCTTCCAGCGCTCGTCATCGGCCAGGTGCGACCACGTCGAGTAGCGCTGCTCGTCCGGGTACTCCGGGAGCGGCTTGTCGAGGTAGCGCGAGATGGGCGTGTCGAGCTGGAGCTTCTTCTCGTCCACCAGCTGCAACACCGTATAGGCGAAGACCGTCTTGGTGATGGAGGCGCCATACATCACGGTGTCCGTCTGGAGCGGCTCGCCCTGGGCGTTGCGAGCGCCGTAGGCCCGCGTCGCCACCACGCGCCCGTCGTCAATCACCGCGATGGCCAGCCCCTTGGCGCCCGTCGCCGCCATGGCGCGAGCGACCTCGGCATCCAGCGCGGCCGTGTCAGGAAGGGAAGGAGGCGCCTGACGTGAAGCGGACGTCGTGGCACAGCCGCTGGTGACGAACAGACCCAGGACACACGCATGCAGCAGTTTCATCGAGATGAGCTCCGGACCGAGGCGTCTCCACCCTCGAAGTCGAGGCTCAATCTACCGGCGCCACCGGGCTCCTTCAATTGTTCCGAGGAGACTTCGGTAACCCGATTACCAAGACATGCGGTTCATCCCCGAGGGGCTGTCACCTGTCGGCATCCAAAGGTCTTGAGGTCTTCCGTCACCGTGTAGCACTCTTGTCCCTGTGGGCAGAGTTGCTCGCCGAAGTCGCAGGCTCGGTAGCAGACACTACGGCCTTGGCTGCCGGCACCACAGACGGACCCAGGGGGACAGCTGTGGGCCTTGAAGGGACTGCAGCTCTTGCGACACTCGAAGATGGCGACCTCGAGACGCGCGTCGACCTCACAGACCTCACCCTCCGCGCACCCCGTATCCAGGCAGTTTCTTCCGATGCGGGTGAAGCATGCCGGCGCGGCGTCGAGTTCGAGGCACTCCTGGCCCTGCGGGCATTGCCCTTCACGACATGACGGCATGCAGCCAGGGCCACCCGGTGTTGCGACGCAGCGCTGCCCCGAGGGGCAGCTCCCCAAGGTGTTCAGTTCACAAGGGCGTCCGCACTTGCCCTGGACACAGCGCAGCCCCCTGTCGCACATCTGGGAGAGGTCACTCGACAGGTGGTGACACGCCTCGCCCTCCTTGCGCGTGCCGGAGGACATGCAGCGATGGATGGGCGCTCCAGAAGAGACGTTGCTGGCAAGCCGGCAGACCTCTTCCTGGGCACAATCCTCATCGCGCGCGCAGTTGGAGGACTGACAGCTCATGATGCTGTCGCGAGGTTCGAACACGCAGCCTTGCCCCGTGGGGCAGTCAGAGCTGTTGGCGCAGCGCCGTGATTCGGTGGCCAGCGCGGCGTCTTCCGCTTGCTGGTCGGGGCCGAGAGGGCTGTCCGCGCCTGGCGTGGAGGAGGGCTCGGACGGACGAGGGGCTGACACCTGCTGGGTCGCTGGAATCGCGCTGACGGTCGCCGAGGATGCTTGTCGCCGCGCGTCTCGCACCGCCCCTTTCTCGGCATGGAGAGGTGGCTTCGGGCCGAACGGCACAGACGGTGTTGGCTCTGAGGTTGAAGATGCAGCTGTGGCAGGGCTCTCGATGTGGGGAACACCGAATCGCCAGTTCGTGGCATAGCCGGCAACGATGGTGATGCCAACCACGCACAATGTCAGGCGTACCATCGTTGCCTTCATGATTCAGTGGATTCCTTGCTTACGGCGTGCCGCCATCAGGAGTGACGATCTTGCGGCAGGTGCAGTGCAGGCCCGTGCCGTTCTGGTAATCCACGCAGTAGACTTGGTAACCAGCCGGGCACGTGAAGTGATAGGTGGGGTCACTGCCGCCGCCCCCTCCCGTGCCTGTCCCGCCGCCCCCGCTCCCTCCGCCGGAGCCACCCCCGCCAGGGTTGCCGTTGTTGGCGCACCCTTGCTCAAGGAACTCACAATGCATTGCATCCGCAGGTGCGCTCGTCAGCGAGACTGCGATGGGAAGCAGCCCCAACGCAGCCGCCATGAGCGACGCCGCGACGTGCGACTTGATTTGACGCATATGTCCCCCTCTTCATTGCCCCAGGATGGGCGGGCGAAGGGTACATCTGCGTTGATGATGTCTGCAATTGATTTGTTGTGAGGCTTCAGGGTGGGGAAGGTGTCAACCCATTGGATGGGGAGCCCATGGTGACACGGGCTCCCCGGGGGATGCGTGTTACTTCCCGGCGTCGACGTAGGCGCGGTACGCCTCGAAGCCGTAGTCACGGCCGAGGAAGTCCTTCACCAGCTCGGCGGCGGGCTTGGCTCCGCCCGGCTCCAGCACGGTGCGGCGGTACTTCATCGCCGTCTCGCGGTCCAGGTAGCCCTTCTTCTGGAACTCCGTCTCCAGGTCCTTCGCGATGACGGAGGACCACAGGTACGTGTAGTACGCGGCCGAGTACCCATCCAGGTGGCCGAACGCGAGCTCGAAGTGCGTTCCCGGGCGGTGCTCGTGCTTGAACGGGCTGAGCTTCGTCTGCTGTTCCACCAGCGCCGCGGTGGTGTCGAAGCCCGGCTTGCGCGAGTAGTAGTCCAGGCTCACCGCGGACAGGAACAGCTGCCGCCGCGCCCACAGGCCCTTGCCGAACTCCTTCGACGCGCGCAGCTTCTCGACCATCTCCGCGGGAATCGCGGCCTCCGTCTCGTGGTGCTTTGCGAACTCCTTGAGCACCTCGGGGTTGCCCGCCCACTGCTGGAGCAGCATCGACGGCGTCTCGACGAAGTCCCACTCGGTGCGGATGCCGGAGATGCCGCTCCACTGCTGCTTGCCGGAGAACACCGCGTGCAGCAGGTGGCCGAACTCGTGGAAGAACGTCTCCACCTCGTCGTGCGTCATCAGCTCGCCGGGGCGCGCGAAGTTGCACACCAGGGTGCCCTCGGGGAGCCGCTTGCCGGCCTGGCCCTGCGCCAGGTCGAACTGGGCCGCGTGCTTGTACTTGTCGTCACGCGGGTGCATGTCCAGGTAGATGCGGCCCAGCAGCGTGCCGTTGTCGAGCACGTCGTAGGCCTCCACCTCCGGGTGCCACACCTTGGCGTCCGCCGCGCGCTGGTAGGTGATGCCCCAGATGCGCGAGGTGATGTCCATCACGCCCGCCTTCACCCGGCTGTACTCCAGATACGGGCGCACCTGCTGCGAGTCGAACCCGAAGCGCTCCGCGCGCAGCCGGTCCTCGTAGTAGTCCTGGTCCCAGGGCTCGAGCGTCTTGGCGCTCGGGACGTCCTTCTTCTTGCGCGCCAGCAGGTCCGCGAACTCCTGCTTCGCTCTCGCCTGGGTGGCGTCCGCCAGCCGGTCGATGAACTCCGACGCGGCCTTCTGCGTGCGGGTCATCTTGGTCTCGGTGGTGTACGCGGCCCAGGACTCGTAGCCCAGGAGCGTGGCCAGCTCGTGGCGCTTGGCGATGAGCTGCTGGAGCACCTCCTGGTTCGCCGGGAAGGCGCGCTGGCGGTAGGTGCGCCAGAGCTTCTCGCGCGCCTTGCCGTCCTTCGCGTACGTCATGAACGGGAAGTAGTCGGGGTAGTTGGTGGTGATGACCACCTTGCCGTCCTTCCCGGCCGGGTGGGACTTCACGTAGTCCTCGGGCAGCCCGGCGAGCTCCTTGGGCGTGAGGGACACCTGGCGCACGCCCTCGGCGATGTTCTTGCCGAACTGCTGGCCCAGCTTGAGCAGCTCCTCGTTGAGCGACTTCACCTTCGCGCGCGTGGCGTCATCGCGGTCCACGCCGGCGCGGCGGAAGTCGAGCAGCGTGCGCTCCATCCAGTACTTCGTCGGCCCGTCCGCCTGGGACAGGTCCACCGCGGACAGCGCGTCATAGACGCCGCGGTCCTGGGAGATCTCCACGTTGAGGGCGTCCACGCGCTGCTCGCACTCGCGGGCGGCGTCGCGGAAGGCGGGCAGCGGGTGGACCTCGCGCGCGAGGCTGGAGCGGTTCGCGGCGGCGATGAGCGAGCCCGTCGCCTCGTCATACGCGGCGAGCACGGCCTGGGCATCCTTGCGCGCGTCCAGCTTCGTGAGCGCGGTGATTTGGGCCTGGGCGCGCTCGAGGTCGGCGGTGCAGGCGGCGGTGAAGGCCTCGGCGGTGCCGGCGAGCACGTCCGACGTCCGGGGCGCGGGCAGCGGCGCCGGGGTCTTCTCCGGAGCCGGCGTGGCGGGCGCGGTGGCCTGCTCGGGCGGGGTGGTCGGCTCGGTGGCCGCGGTGCCATGCGTGCAGCCGGCCGCCGCCAGGGCCGCCGACAGGGTGAGCGCAGTCAGTCTCTTCAAGGCAGATTCCTCCGGGATTCCAACACAAACGCCCGAGCGTCATGCCACATCCCGGCCTGCCGTGCTCGCCCGTCGCCCGGGCCTGCTGACATTCTCGGACGACCTTCCAACACAAGGAGGTGAGGACTGCGTCGGGCTGATGCGCTGGGCGGGCCCGCGGCTCGAGGGTTTCCATCGGGTGCGAGGGCAGGTGCGCAGGAGGCCGCGGTGAGGGACCACTGTGTCGGGCTGAGGCGCTGAGCGAGCCTGCGGCGCGAGGGGTTCCATCGGGGGCGCAGGAGGTCGCGGTGAGGGATGAGGACTGCGTCGAGCTGGTGCGTTGGGTGGGCCCGCGTCTTCGCCTGCGGCGTC